>JAYSTF010000066.1:0-36226 GCA_043720065.1 Pseudobdellovibrionaceae bacterium
CTTATGCAAGTTCAGATGGGAAACATCAGCGCCGAATTTTCCGGGTTGGCAAAGGCCAACCATGGCATTCATGTTGGCGCCATCCATGTAAACTTGGCCACCATGACTGTGAATAATAGAGCAGATTTCCGTGATCGCTTCTTCAAACACCCCATGAGTTGATGGGTAAGTCACCATCAACGCGGCTAAATCGTTTTTGTGATCTTCCGCTTTTTGCTTTAGATCGGCGATATCGATATTGCCTTTGTCATCACAGAGAACTACCGCAACTTTAAATCCAGCCATAGCCGCACTTGCTGGATTTGTTCCATGAGCTGAACTCGGGATTAAGCAAATGTTTCGGTGTTGCTGACCTTTGCTTTTTAAATATTCCCGAATAACCAGGAGCCCGGCATATTCACCTTGCGAACCCGCGTTCGGCTGTAAAGAGAATGCGGCAAACCCCGTAATTTCGCAAAGCCACTGCTCAAGTTGCGCAATCAGTTCCATGTAACCCTGCGCCTGCTCAAGTGGAGCAAACGGGTGCATGCGACCAAATTCGGGCCAAGTCACTGGGATCATCTCGCTTGTACCGTTTAACTTCATTGTGCATGAGCCAAGGGGAATCATCGACTGATTTAGCGCAAGGTCTTTTTGCTCAAGGCGGTGAATGTAACGTAACATTTCAGTTTCTGAGTGATGCGAACGGAAGACGGCTTCTTTTAAAAATTCCGTCGTCCGCTTCTGTGACGCTGGAATTCTTGTGCCCTCGTTTGTTTTAAATTTGCCACCGGTGACCGCTGCGAAAACCTGTAAAACGTCGTCGACGTCAACGTCACTCTTCGCCTCGTCCCAGGCGATGTTTAATATATCTTTTCCCGCACGACCTAAGTTGAAGCCACGCGCCTCGGCTTGAGCTTGGATCACATCGGCACTGGCGCCGGGCAATTGCACTTGAACGGTATCAAAGAAACTATCTGAGATTAGTTTAAGTCCCAAACTCTTTAGACCAGAGGCAAATCGGCTCGCTAAACTATGTACGTTTAGCGAGATGTTTTTTAAACCTTCTGGCCCATGATAAACGGCGTACATCGAGGCCATGACGGCTAACAGAACCTGAGCCGTACAGATGTTGCTAGTCGCCTTGTCTCGGCGAATATGTTGTTCACGGGTTTGCAGCGCCAAGCGAAGGGCGGGCCGCTCCTCGTTGTCTTTTGAAACACCAATAATCCGGCCTGGAATAAGCCGCTTGAAATCATCACGAGTCGCGAGAAATGCCGCATGCGGGCCCCCATAGCCCATCGGCACACCAAATCTTTGTGCGCTTCCAACGACAACGTCGGCACCCATTTCTCCGGGCGATTTTAGCAACGTCAGTGCCAAAAGATCTGTCGCAACAACTGACAGGATTTGCGATTTGTGAGCGCGTTCAATTATTGGAGCGATATCCGTTATCGCGCCGTTCGCGCCGGGGTACTGGAGAACGATGGCGAAAGTTTGATCGTCTCCCTGAAATGCAGCCGCTTGACCAACTTTAATTTGCAGTCCCATCGGCTCGGCGCGAGTTTTTAAAATCTCAAGCGATTGCGGGAAAATGTTTTCATCTACAAACAATGTGTTCGCGTTCTTCCTTTTTGAGGCGGAATGACAAAGCGCCATCGCTTCAGCAACGGCAGTGCCTTCATCTAGAAGCGACGCGTTTGCAATCGCCATTCCCGTCAAGTCCATCACCATAGTCTGAAAGTTCAGAAGTGCTTCCATTCGACCTTGGGAAATTTCCGCTTGGTAGGGAGTATAGGCGGTGTACCAACCTGGATTTTCTAAAATATTGCGCAAGATTACAGTAGGTGTAAGGCAATCGTAATAGCCCATCCCAATGAACGACTTCGCCACTTTATTCTTCGTCGCAATTTCCTTGGCGCGCGCGAGAAAATCCGCTTCCGACAACGCTTTCGGCAGATCCAATTTCGGACGATGCAAGATTTGTTTTGGAATGGTTTGATCGATCAAGCTATCAAGGGTCGCCACCTTGAGAATTTTGAGCATGGCTTGACGGTCTTCTTCAGAGGGGCCGATATGGCGATTGACGAAATTCATAGAAAACCCCCGTTGATCTTGTCGATCACGCAAACTTTGAGGAGCTAATTCGAGGTCCGCAGGTGGACGAATTACGCAGATTTCGATTTGGTCGATTTCTTTCGTTTGGTCGTCTTGCGCGTGGTCTTGCCCGCTGCGCCAGTCGCCTTCATCAAGCGAGCCGTGAGTTGAGAGCTAGCTTTTTCAAGTTTGGATTTTTGCTTTTTAGCCGCGACTTTGACGAGTTCTAGACTCTTCTCGGCCTTTGAACGTTGGGCCTTTAAGCCGCGAAGCACACGATTAAATTCGCGGTCGACCTGGCGCTGAGTGCGATTCAAAGTCTTGGAAATTTCGAGATATTTAGTTTCAACAACTTTCAAGCGCTCCCGAGCCGTTGGGCTCAAGTGGGCGTTGATGTCGAATCTGCGCAGCTCTTTGCCGATGCGGCTAACTTCCGATTTCAATCGGTCAACATCGGTCATCTTGTTAAGTTCAGCTTTCAATTTCGACCAATTTACTTGTGGCGCCACGCTTATTTCTCCTTATTTCAACTGGGCCATAACATCGGAATATTGAGACACAATGTCAAGACCGGCGGGCCCAGCGAAAATGACCCTGCTTGTCCTTTGACGCAATTTGGCGTATCACGGTCTACACCAATGGACAAGAGAGAGCACTATCTGTCAGACACCTGGAAACCCTATCCCGCAGTGCCTAAATCGGGCGTTTGGGTTAGCGGTGAATTGCTGTCACTGCAATCAAAGGCGGGCCAGGAAATTATTAGGACCCTTAATCAAGGGCGGGTCACGGAGCTAACCGCAAACACCTTTCGATTCGTAGACTCAGGAATTCTTGCAAGCGAAATTCTTCGCGCGGGAGATAAGATCGCTATAAAACAAGGCGTTCCGACATTAGAGCTCCTACTCTTGTCGCCCTGTCTACGGCCGTCGGAAGCCCACCGGATTGAGCTTGCCGAAGCTCAAGGCTGGCAGAATTTTTTAGATCTGGTGCGGGTATTCTTTAAAGAAAGAAATTTTGTTGAGATTGGAACTCCGTCGCTTGTGGTATGTCCTGGAACGGAGCCCACACTCGATCCGGTTGCGGTCGACGTAAAACTTGGGGGCGTGGTAGAGCGGCGATTTTTGCCCACCAGTCCCGAGCTGCATTTAAAAAAGCTTCTCGCTCAGGGGTGGACGAGAATTTTTGAAATTCGCAGCTGTTTTCGTGACGGTGAAATCTCCGCGCATCATCAGCCAGAATTTACGATGATGGAGTTTTACCGTGCATATGAAGACCTGAATGCGATCGAGCAAGATCTTGAAATTCTGCTTGAAAGAATGAAGCTCTCCGGCGCAATCGACGGTCACCTCAAGAGTGCCCAACGCTTTACGGTTGCCGAACTTTTCAAGCAGCGTTTGGAATACGATTTAAAACCGAACACATCTTTTTCAGAGCTTTTTAAGCTTTGTGCTCAATTAAGTTTGCCAACGCACAAAAGTGATTCTTGGAATGATCTTTTTCACCGCGTCTGGTTGGAAAAGATCGAACCCTGGATCGCAACCCAGGATTTTCCGATATTTATCGGGTCTTTTCCACCGTCACAGGCGGCGCTCTCCCGGGTCGGTGAAGACGGATGGGCGGAGCGCGTAGAATTATTCTGGCGAGGGCTGGAGATTGCGAATGGTTTCCACGAATTAAACGATCCGGCAGAGCAGCGAAAAAGATTTGAGCAAGACCTCAATGAGAAACAAAACTTGGGTAAGGCGATCATCCCGCTTGATGAAGATTTCATGAACGCTCTTTTAAGTGGAATGCCGCCGGCCTCTGGAATCGCGGTTGGTCTTGAACGGTTGTTCATGGCCGCGCGAAATATCGGCGACATCAAAAAATTAAAGGCATTTCCCTATGGAAACAAGCGCAGTTAATCGCGTTTGCCTTGATTGATTTCTTCTTTAAGTTCTTTGCCGACTTTGAAGAACGGCAATTTCTTTTCCTGCACGTTGATGACTTCCCCAGTGCGAGGATTGCGTCCTTGGTAGGCGTCGTATTCACGGTTTACGAATGAGCCGAAGCCACGAATTTCGATCCGATCGTTGCGCATCAACGCCTCAACCATTGAGTCGAAGATCGTGTTGACCACTGTCTCAGCTTTTACCCGTGTGATTCCTGCTTTTTCCGCAATCAAATTTATCAGGTCCGCTTTGGTCATGGTCCCCTCTACTTAAGACTCAAGGTGTTGGAATCACTACTATTGTAGACACAGCAAGGCCGACCTTCACAAGGAGATCTACTGAGCAATGCTCTGCATTAACTGTCTTGGCCGTTTAAAGTGCCCGGAAGCGACCATTGCTTTGCAATATGCGAGGCAAGTTTGCTGAACCATGCGGTTAATGTCGAACAAGCGCACCACCCGTTCGCGAGCCCGCTCCCCAACGGCTTTATGGTCGATCTCCCCACTAAAGATCTGTAAAAGAAGATCGGCCAAACTTGTGACATCGGCCGGTCGAATGAGGAAGCCATCCGAGCCATCCTCGACCAAAGCCGCGATCGGACTCACTTCTGAACCGATAATGGGCTTCATTTGCGCCATCGCCTCAAGGACGCTGGGCTCATAGCCTGACGTTCGGGCACTTAAACTGACATAAATATCCGCAAGGGAAATGTACTCGGAAATGCTGGTGGCGGGTACCGCACCAGCAAAAATCACGCGGCTTCCAAGAGCAAGACAAAGCATTTCATATTCAATTTGTTTATAAAGTGGGCCATTACCCACAATGAGTAACCGGGCACTTGGCCGTTTGATCGCAATTTTTTCAAATGCCCGAAGTAAGTTTTGCGTTTCCGCCAGTTCCGTCATGTCAGTGACAGTGACGACGACTTGGCCATTTTCCGGGATATTTAATTTGCGCCTGAGTTCTTCGGATTTTTCTCGCGGCGAAAGATCACTAATTTCAATCCCGTAAGGCACCAGATGCATTTTCAGCCAAGGGTATAAGTAATAGCGTTCAAGAGCCAATCGTTGCGGCTCGCTTGTGACGAACATTGCGTCCGCTATAGCGAGAAGCTTCCGGTCGCGGCCGAAAAAAGTCGTAAGAAATTTATAAGTGACATTGACCGCCGTGCGAACCTGACTTGGAAACGTCTCTTGCGCCATTCCAAGAATCGCAAAAATCTGTGAAAGCTGAGTAGCTTCCACGTCGAAGGCCACCGCCACGTCGAGTTCATCTTTCATTTCGGCGATAGCCGTTGCGCCCGCGTCGACGGAATGAATTACATCAAAGAGTTGTAGTTCATGAAGTTCGAGGAATTTTTTTAAGACAAGTTCTGGGAACGCTGACGGGCTTAAGCCTTTTCCTTCGCCAAGAAAATACACTCTTATTCCATCCTGCTCGAGTTCGGTTGCGGCGCCCGGATAACCCCAGCTAAGGAGGGTGACTTTGTGCCCTTGCTTTACAAGGCCTCTTGCTACAGGCCACAGAAATCCATGCTCACTCATTCCGGTAATCCCGGGATACTTCGCCGCGACAATGCAGATGTTGAGATGCTTTGGGAAAATCTTTTTATTTTGAAACATTCAGATAGGTCCTTGTCAGAGCATTGATTGCGGAATCCAAATGTTCCGCGGGATCTGATTGTAATGATCGCGCAAGAACGCCAAAAGTCCAACTTTTCGGATCTAACATTTCAAGGCGTACTTGGGCAGCTGTGCTCGCGGCCTCGATTTGTTCTTGCAATGAAAGTGAGCCGAGCGTTTGCAGTTGATTTGCCGCGAATTCCTCCGCCATTCGGCGCCACTCTAGTCGCTCAGAAAGGGCGATTTCGCTCCAGTCCCAGCCTAAGTTCCATTTCCAATCCGGGTTCTGCTTAGCGGTGGCAAAGATTCCCCGAAGCGACCGGCGCCAATCGCGGTGAGCCCTTAAGGGACCAGGAACAAAGACGGAATTTTTCTCAATTCGCGGGTGAGTGGTACGAGGTTTCAAATTTAATGGAGGCAGTTCCATCGTATCCGATCCGGGATTTAACCATTTGGCGACATGCGGCCACTGAGGCAGTTTCCCAATGCCGTCGCCCGCGGAAACAATCAACGGGAGCCGGAAATTGAGAACGACACCTCCCATCGACCAAAGCTGACCAATCCGCAGCGGGCGACAAAGCACCGCATGGATAATTTGAGGAGCAAATGGGAGAATGCTGTTCAACAACCGTGGAACTTCAAACCACGACCAGGTTTTCATTGCTTCAGCCCAGGTTATTCTCGGACTGATTAAATGATCGGGCGGTACGTGACCAGCATTAGTAATCACTTTAATTTCATGTTGGCTTTCGGCAAGACCTTGAATCCAAGAATAAGTGATGAGATCTAGCGCTCCCGCTCTTGCGGTGGAATTATCAAAGAGAAATGCGATCCGCATCATCAGTCCTAACTGCCGCGAGCAGGCGATCGAGAATTTTGCGGTTGGCTTCGGGCAAAGGCCATTGGCGTAGGTCTTGGGGGGAAACCCATTTGATTTCCGCGTGATGTACGGTTCTTAGCTCGCCCTTCCAAAAGTGAACATGAAAGAAGAGGAGAACAATTCCGGTTAGGCCATAATTGTGGGTTGTGGCAAGCGCGAGGCCGCCAATCTCCGCATCAATTCCCAATTCTTCTTTGAGCTCTCGGCGTAAGGCTTCTTCAGGAGTTTCACCCATTTCGATTTTGCCGCCGGGAAATTCCCAAAGGCCTGCGAGGCTATGGCCTTCGGGCCGGCGCCCAACTAGAAGCTTTCCTTCGCGCGAGATAAGCGCGGTGACCACGGGAATCCAATTGTTTCTTCGGGGCGTGGTCATAAGTGCACCCGCAGAGACGCGTGGTCGGCCACTTGTCTGAAGAAAAAAGGTCCACTGAAAAGGAGGGCCGCATAAACTTGTACAAGGTCGGCGCCCATTTCAAGGCGCTCGAAGACATCTTGAGGAGTGAGAACTCCGCCAACGGAAATAATTAGGCGATCTTGGCGTCGCGAACCTAAGTGGGCAACTGCCCGCGCAAGTAATCGCTTGGAAGTGGCGGCGAGCGGTCTGCCTGACACGCCACCCTCCGCGGGGAAGGGAAGTCCTTCGCGCGCTCCCTGGGTAGTGTTGGTAAGAATCCAACCATCAATTCCGAGCTCCAATGAGGTGTCGAGGACTGCCGCTAATCCATCATCAGTTAAGTCTGGGCTGACTTTTAGGAATATAGGCGTGGCGTGGTTTCCCCTAGTATACTGACGATTATCGTCGAGAATGGGGCTGAGGAAAGTTGTTAGGTACTCTGGTTTTAGGAGATCACGGAGTCCGGGCGTGTTTGGTGAGCTTAAGTTTATGACGAACGCGTCGACCAGTCCGCGGAGCTTGCGCATGCACGTAATGTAATCGGTGTGCGCTTGCTCGAGCGATGTATTTTTGTTTTTTCCGACGTTAGCGAATATTGGCGTGAATCGGGGTTGGTAAAGGGGTTTTAATTGCTGCGCGACGTGCTCTGCCCCGCGCGATGGGAAACCGAGACGGTTCCACACAGCTTGATTGCGCCGGTCGCGGCCCACCCGCTTTCCCTGATTGCCAGGTTGGGGAAGAGGGGTAACCGTGCCGATTTCGAGGAACCCGGGCCCAAGTGTCCACCAAGACTTTACTTGTGAGGCATCTTTATCAACGCCACCGGCGATGCCTAGGCGGTTGCTGAATTCAAGGTCTCTCCAAGTGAACGGCGACCATGTCAAAGTTTGGAAGGGTTTGAGCCGCCCATATATATTGAGTGCGACCGGCGCGATATGATGCGCCCAGCTTGCCGGCATCAGCAGCCATGGGCGCACAACCTCACCACGCCTGTCCGCGGAGGAGCATCGCTCTCTCAAGCCGCTTTAGGCTTGTGGACATCGCCGCCAGGCGCATATCGCACTGATGTTTTTGCGAGAATGCCCAAACGGTATCAAAGGATTTGAACATAATGTCGCGAAGTTTGTTGCGAACTTCTTCTTCATTCCAGAAGAGCCAAACCAAATCTTGAACCCATTCGAAATAGCTCACGACCACGCCGCCGCCGTTGGCCAAGATGTCGGGAACCACCATCACGCCTTTCTCAGAGAGGTATTTGTTTGCCGATGATGTGGTTGGACCATTGGCGCCCTCAACGATAATTTTCGCACGGATTCGGGAGCAGTTTTCCTCGTGAATAGCGCCATCGAGAGCGCAAGGGGCCAGAACGTCGCAGTCGACGGCAAGAAGTTCCTCGTTGTCGATAACGGTGGCTTCCGGAAAGCCCTTAATGGTCTTATTTTCTTTTACGAAGCGCACAAGGTCAGGAATATTAATGCCACGTTCGTTGTGTAGTCCGCCTGAAACATCACTAACCGCGGTTACCCGTGCGCCAAGGGCATAAGCTTCGATTGCCGCGTGCATGCCTACTTTGCCGAAACCTTGCACGGCTAGGGTCGCATCCGAGATCTTCTTTTGTTTTGTCTCCAGCGCGCGCTGAGAAATGAACACAACTCCAAGGCCAGTTGCGGCCTCACGGCCTGCGGAGCCTCCGATCTCAACGGGTTTTCCAGTTACAACGCCCGTTTGTGAGAAGCCTGATTCCATAGAAAATGTATCGAGCATCCACGCCATAGTTTGCGAATCGGTACCAACGTCAGGAGCAGGAATATCTTTGTCCGGCCCAATGAAGGGACCGAGCTCAGAAGTAAACCGACGTGTTAGTGCCTCAGTCTCAGATTTAGATAGAAGTGTCGGGTCGACTTGTACGCCGCCCTTAGCGCCACCGAGCGGCAAGTTGAGTAACGAGCACTTAAATGTCATAAGCGCAGCTAAAGCTGCGACTTCCGACAGATCCACCGCTGGGTGATACCGAAGACCGCCCTTGTATGGGCCAAGCGTTTGGTTATGTTGTACGCGGTAACCTGTAAACACCCGTACTTTACCGTCGTCCATCTTCACTGGGATAGAAACAATCAAAGCACGGCGTGGACGCTTTAACCGCTCAAGTACGTTGCGGTTAAGATTGATGATGCGACCTGCATCTTCAAGGTTCTTGATGGTGTTTTGATATAGAGGTCCGGAGGTAAGCCCGTCCATCATTGGTAAACGCTCCTCTAAGTTAGAGTCTTTTTAAATCCCATGGTTCGTGGTGGGGGTCAAAGACCATTAAGTGTGTTTTTTCCGCCACTTGCATGCAAGTCGAATGAGAACTAACGCAAGAAGTCTAGCCCATGCGCGGTTGCGTGAGCTTTCTTATGGCGTATGTTAGAAAACCCTTAATATGAATCAAGAAATTCAATTCACTGCCGCGCTTTTAGAGCCCGTTCGCGCACGTATTCGGGAGAATATCAGCCAGCTCAAAGGGCGCAAGATCGTTATCGTTGGTGACGTGGGCCTCGACGAGTACGTCATGGGAGACGTTCGACGGATTTCTCCTGAAGCGCCTGTGCCCGTTGTTGAAGTGCGGCGCGAGGATCTCCGTCTTGGATTGGCTGCAAACGTGGCGCAAAACGTTGCCAGCTTGGGTGGGACCGCCGTTTTAGTTTCGGTTGTGGGACAGGACGTTGCAGCTGATCATTTTCGCGAGTTATTGAAAAAAGCTGACGTGTCGTCTGAGCACCTGATTGTAGATTCCTCACGCCCCACAACTCGAAAACTTAGAATAATGGCGGAGCACCATCACATCGTTCGGGTAGATTTTGAGCTTAAAAGGTACTTGGATTCGGTAGTTGAAGACGATCTTACAAAACGACTCTCAGTGCTCATTCCATCCTGCGATGGAGTTATTATTCAGGACTACGCTAAAGGCGTTCTCTCAGAGAGTGGATTGCGAGAGGTCATCAAAATCGGTCATGCGCATGGCAAGCATGTGATGGTGGATCCGAACCGCACGACACCCGTAAAACACTATGCAGGTGTGGACTTGATGACTCCGAATCGAGAGGAAGCGGTTGAGCTTTCTGAACTCGATATAAGTGATCTTCGGGAATCACCGCGATTGATCCTGGAACTGGGCCAGAGCCTACGGGAAAAAGCAAAAGCTGAGCACCTAGTAATCACTCGCGGAAAAGAAGGTATGACCTTGTTTGATAAAGACAGGGTTGTTCACTTTCCGACTTTCGCCCGCCAGGTTTTCGACGTGACGGGCGCGGGCGATACTGTGATCGCAGCGCTAGCGTTAGCATGGGGCGCGGGCTGGAAGTTAGAAGAAGCCTGCGTACTCGCAAACTTCGCAGCCGGTGTTGTCGTCGGAAAAGTGGGTTGTGTCCCTTGCCACGTGGATGAGCTACTGACGTACATGGGAAGTCACTAGTCCATCCTCTTTTTTATGAACCCACGCATGATGAGCGCTGCAAAGTGTAGTTAAGTTATTTGGGTGATGATCGCCCCCCTGGGCTCTGCGTTTCTTATGATGCACCTCTAGAAACCGTTGGTTTTTGCAACGCTCGCCACTCCCATTGATGTGCGTACACTGATTATCATCTCTGCTACGCACAAATTGCTTGGTTCCCGGAGTAAGAGTCGAATTTTTCTCGCGGCCAATTATGACGCGACCCTTTCTCCGCGCGGAGAATTTTTCTAGTAGCAAATCTAAGGCAGATTCCAGAGCTTGTTCTTTTGAAATCGATGTTCTAGCTTGGGTAGAAAGCAAGTCCTGAACGCGCTTCAATTTTGCTTCGAACTCAATGGAGATTCCCAGTTTTAGCTCGCTGCGAGTAGCTGTCTTGGGAGTAATTCGCTCAACGATAATCTCTGGATGGGTCGCCGCAATTTGGCGATCGATTTCCCTTACCGATGCCGTTTTTGCAAACTCCAGCCATTCGTCGGCGGTTTCTTTTGTAAGCACGGGTGCTATTCGTTTAGCTTTTCCCAAAGAAAGCTCACCAGATTGCACTGCGGTTTTGAGTGCTGGAATCTCCTTCGACTTGCGGATAACAGTTTGTATGGAGTAGGCAGTCGACTCAGGTAAAATCAGAGCCCTTAACATGTATTCGAAGAGTGACCCGTAACCCATCTCGAGAAAAACCTTTTTTGTATCGATTTCGCTCAGTACAGTGAGTAAGTCGCCTTCGAGTTTTCGGTACTGTTCCGCGAGTTCCACCGCTCTTATGTGCAGTAGCGACATCATTCCTCCCATAATAATACAAATGAATCATAATTGGATTGCTCCACTGAGTCCGGTTCACCTGGACGACAGATGCAAATTCAAAAACTGAATGGCGAAGAGATAAGTGACGAGGGAGTGTCCGCTTGGCCGAATTCCGAACGTCCGATTTTAAGCATTAAAAATGACGCAGACATTTCTCCGCGCGGAGAATTTAAAGTGATAACTCTCTATTCGCAACCAGTCGAAGCCATACGAAAAGGCAAAGGCTGCTGAACCCGGCAACTGCACTTAAAATATATTCGGTTGTCACCGCAGGAGCTCCTTCCGGAGCCGGCAGTAGGGGACCAGCCGCTAAGGCGATAACCCAAAGCACAGCTAAAACAACGAATGAGGCGCGAATGAACCGATTAAACATCAAGCAGAACAAATACCAGCGTCAGGGCCAAATTAGTAAGGAATTTCTTACAATCACTATGGGCAAGGCGCGTAAAACTATGGTAATCACTCCGGTTCTCTAAACGCGTGAAGAGGAAGCTGTGGTCGAGAAGATCAAGTTCTATAACCATACATTAAGTGAGCTTACCGAATTGCTGAAAGGCATGGGTAAAGAGGGTTTTCGCGCGCAGCAGCTCTACCGCTGGGTTTACGGTCAGGGCGTAACCGATTTTGAGCAGATGTCCAATCTAGCTAAAGACTTTAGAAGCGATTTGCCCGCAAGAATTGATCTTTCACTCCCTGAAATCGTCACTCAAGTTAAGAGTATAGACGGCACTCGAAAATTCTTATTTGGAGTTGGTGCGGGTAAAACCGTCGAAGCTGTGACCATTCCTTCGGCAGGGCGGCTCACACTTTGCCTCTCATCTGAAGTTGGGTGCAATATGGGATGCAAGTTCTGCTTCACCGCGAAACAACTGCTTCAGCGCCGCCTCGAAGCCTGGGAGATCGTTGGTCAGTATCTGGCGGTCCAAAAGCAACTTCCCCCCGGCGATAAAATCACTAATATCGTGTTCATGGGAATGGGTGAGCCTCTCGACAATCCTGATAATGTATTTAAAGCCATTGAGATTTTCCATTCTCCATGGGGTCTAAATCTATCAAGGAAAAAAATCACCGTTTCCACCAGTGGCATTGTGCCAATGATCCCACTCGTAACCAAATCTGGAACGCGGCTAGCGGTCAGTCTTAACGGCGTAAACGACGAAGTGCGAACGCGTATTATGCCGATCAATAAGCGCTGGCCCTTAAAGGAACTCCTTGCCGCGTGTCGGGACCATTGCGAAGCCTCTAAGGATCGTGTCACCTTCGAGTATGTGCTTCTTAAGGGGATAACAGATTCAATGGAAGACGCCCGCGCCCTTTATCAGTTGACCAAATCGGTTCCCTGTAAGATCAACATTATTCCGTTCAATGAGCATCCCGACTCCGGTTTTACTCGGCCAGAGGAGGAGCGCATCAGGGCATTTCATAATGAGTTGATGCGACTAGGTGCCCACGTATTACGGCGTAAGACCATGGGAAGCGACATTTATGCAGCCTGCGGTCAATTGACGACAGCAGTTAAGAAGACGGCGGGCGCCACGCTTTCGCCATTGGGGAATTGAAGACATGATTCTAGTTGTTGGAAGTATTGCTTACGACTCGATTGCCACGCCCAATGGAAAAGTTGAAAGTACGCTTGGTGGGTCTGCGAATTACTTCGCGACCTCAGCTTCCCTCTATAGCCAAGTGAACGTGGTTGGCGTGGTAGGGGAAGATTATAATTCAGCGGATCTCACTCTACTTCGCGATCGCAAAGTGAATCTTGATGGTCTTCAACAGGTCGCAGGGAAAACTTTTCGTTGGAAAGGTCGCTACGAGGGCGACATGAACGAAGCCATCACCTTAGACACGCAGTTAAACGTATTCGCGGACTTTTCTCCGCAGCTTCCAAATGGCTATAAGAAACTTCCTTATGTGTTTCTTGCGAATATTGATCCAATCTTACAACTTGAAGTTCTTCAGCAAATTGAGCGGCCAAAACTTGTTGGCGCGGACACGATGAATTATTGGATTGATAGTAAGGCGGATGTACTTAAGACGTTGCTTAGCAAAATCGATTTGCTAATGATCAATGAAGGCGAACTTCGAAAACTGACGGGCAACTGGAACACAATCGCTGCCGTCAAAGAAGTCGCGCAGATGGGCCCCAAAGCCGTCGTAATTAAACGCGGTGAGTATGGATTCGTTATGTATTGTGAAAATCGGTTCTTCATTCTTCCGGCATTCCCTGTGGATAAAGTTGTTGATCCGACCGGTGCGGGGGACACTTTTGCGGGTGGTGTGTATGGTTACCTCGCGAAAACGGGCGAGCCGCTAAATTATTTGAACTTGCGTCATGCGTGCGTGCACGGCTGTCTCATGGCGAGCTTTACCGTCCAGGACTTTGGCCTTAATTCTTTAAGGAACGTAACCTGGGCGGACGTCGAGCGTCGGCAGAGCGAATACCTTGAAGTAGTCTCGTTCGGGATATAGGTCGAGGCCATCCGCACGACCATCATCCGGTTCGGCGGCCTTTGATGCCTGTCGTCTCAATCAAATTCTAAGGATTTCCGATAGGTTAACTGCATGGCTGAGAAGAAGGGTAAATCCCTGGTCATGAAGTTGTTCGACGATCTGCTTGATGATGATTCGTCGGATAAACCGAATGAGCAGAAGAAAAAAGTTGAACTGACGCCGGCTCCTAAAGCCGCGTCATCTCCGCAAGCGGAAGATCTTGTGGATCTGGAGATTTCCGAGATCGTTCAAGTGGGTGATGAGAGCCCACCATCGTCTGGTGATAACGAATCTATTCTTGATCTGTATGCGAGGCATGATCAGGTGCCGACTCTCGATGACAATCAGAAAGCAGACGACACCGTGAGGCTTACAGCCTCACGTCTTGTGAAAGTTGGAGCCTTGCCGGCGGACAAGATCACAACTCAAAAACTTCCGGTAGAAAAATCGGCGCCGCATTCGGAGACGATCAAAGCCATCCGGAATGATTTACCGCCTGTAGAAGCGAAGGCGAGCGTGGGCAGGTATTCCCCGCTGCGGTCAGGGGGATTTTCCTCCGCGACAGAAGCGTCCCTTGCAACCTCTGAAAATCTTAGGATCGCTCAAAGCCGTATTTTGGAGTTGGAGCAAGAGCTCTCACGGCTTAGGACGGACAATGAACAATTGGCCGCAGCGGGCGAAACGCTTCGCCGGCGCACAGATGAACTCCTCGCACAGGCAGCCACCTTAAAGGGCCGTCTCGAGCGTACCACTGACGCCCGAGAGCAGGAAATCGAAATGCTCCGGCAAGCTCAGCTTCACCGCGATAAAGAGGCCGGTGCCTTAAAACTAAAAATCGAAGAACTTGAAATGCGACTTTCAACGAATATTCATAAGATTCGTGTTCGCGAACGCGAACTCGAAAACCGTCTTGAATTGATTAAGATGGAAAGCACTGCCCTAGTACGTAACAAAGACGAAATTATTCTCGATCTTAAACGCCAGACGGACCAGCTCAATCTCGAACTTGAAAACTACCGTAACAAGGGTCAAGAGCTCAATAAGCAGCTTGGTGATAAGCAGGAAATCCTGCGTCGTACCGTCAAAGCACTTCGCATCGCACTCTCGATGCTTGAAGGCGAGGACGAGAGCGGCGTTCAGGCTCTGCAGAAAAAGGTGAAGTAGTTGGCTAGGCGGGTGATTTTCTTTGACGATGAACTGCAGACCCAGCGGGGTTTTGCCACCCATTTGCGAACGCATGGCTTTGACCTTACTACCGTAAATACATTAGCCGAAGCCGAACTTGAAATCGCAAACCCGGATTGCGAGCTTGTAGTTTACGGCGGCATCAGTCAAGAGTCCTGGCAGCTGTGCCAGACTATAATTCAAAAATTTCCGCAGTTTCCAATGCTTTTTCTACTGGTAAACGGCGAGGCCAGAGAAGGCCAAATTCATCCAGATGAACTCCATCAGATTGTGCGGCCGCTTTCATCGCGCGCCAAATTTCTTCAAGCTACTGAGCAGCTCTCGCGGGTGGGGAATCTTCACCGCCGCGTTGCCGAATTGTCTACCCTCGCATCGGGCTCCACCACCGTGGACCAGATGTTTCGCCGCCTCGATATTCATCACATTTTAGATCGCATCCTGAATTACTTCGGCACACGGATTGATGTGAGCAACATTCACTGGATGCGCTGGCCAGCAGCTGCGCATATTCTAAGCGGCGACCGGGCATCATTAGGGCTAGAGATGGAAGTCTCTGCCACCCGTAGTCCTAGAATGATGTCTTACAGAACCGTAGAGCTCGATAAACTGTTCGACATTATTTGGCAGACCCTAACCCCCGAAAAACTTGAGAACCTAGTGACTGCGAATTTTCTTGAGGAACGTTCGGGGCAAACACCAATACTTTATGTCGTCATTAAATCTCTTAATGACGGGTCCCCGTTGGGCCTTCTCGCCTTCGAAGGTTGCTCGGGAGGTGAAGCGCAATCTCTGGGCCTTCAGGTTGCTGAGTCCATGAAGTTGATGACCCGCTTCCTGGAGTTTGGTCTTGCTCACTGGGATGGCAAACGCTTGGCTCTTGTTGACGACCTAACTGAGCTCTTTAATCAAAGATATCTACCCACGGTCATTGAGAATGAAATCAACCGTTCCAAACGAAAAAACTCTGCGTTTACGCTCTTATTCATGGATCTCGATTATTTTAAAATGGTTAATGACACTCGCGGTCACTGGATTGGATCAAAGCTCTTGAAGGAAATCGGAAATATTCTTCGCCAAAGTATCCGCAGCTGTGATTACGGGTTCCGCTATGGTGGTGATGAGTTTGTCGTCGTCCTCCCTGACACGGACATTAACGGTGGACAGGTCGTAGCCGAGCGAATTAGAAAGTCCGTGGAAGAGTCTCGCTTTCTCATCGACGGCCATGACATAAAGCTTACGATGAGCGTGGGACTTGCCGCTTACCCAGAGCATGCCAAATCCAAAGAACAGATTATTCAGTTGGCGGATCAGGCGATGTATTACGGCAAGCGGAAGAGCAGAAACATTGTTTACAGCGCGAGCTAATGAAAAAGAAACGCATCAAGCTGGTCGTCAGCGATTTACATTTGGGCTGTGGGATTATTCTCGAAAACGGGCAGCTGAACTCGTTAGAAGAGTTCTATTTCGACGAAAAATTTGCTGAGTTCATTCATTTCTATTCCACGGGAAAATACGCCGACGCGGAAATCGAGCTGATCCTTAACGGCGACATCTTCAATTTTTTGCAGATCGATTACCGAGGACACTTTCTAACCGTGATAACTGAAGACATGAACGTCGAGCTTCTTGAGCGCATCGTAAAGGGGCATCCTCGATTTTTTAAAGCAATCAAAGAGCTCGCGTCGCGTGAAGGAAATTCCGTCACGTACGTTGTTGGGAATCATGATCAAGGAATGCTTTGGCCAAAATCGAGAGAGTATTTGAACCAAGTCCTAAGCACTTCAGTTAGATTCAGAAGCTTGGTGTATTTTTTTGATGGAGTTCATATCGAGCATGGTCATATGCACGAGGCCGCCAATCGTCTTGACCCAAGAAAGTTCTTCCTAAAGCGCAATTTGCCGGAACCGATTTTAAATTTGCCTTTAGGTTCCCACTTTTTCGTCGAAGTGGTTTTGCGTATTAAGCATAAATATCCACATGTTGATAAAATCCGGCCGTTTAACCGCATGATTCGTTGGGCTCTAGTAAATGAAACAAAACTAACTATCCTAGGTTTTTGGGCGGCATTTCGCTATATGTTAAGGTCAGCATTGTCGACCGATCCACGGAGAGCGTTCCCCCTAAAGCAGCTCGTCCAAGTTTTTCTAGAGAGTGCTGTATTCCCGGATTTGAGCGAGTCCGCACGCCGGATCCTTCAAGACGAGCGCATTCACACGGTGGTGTTTGGCCATTCTCATGTTTATCAGTACCGTCAATGGGGCCATGACATGGAATACTTCAACACCGGAACCTGGACCGACCTAACTTCCCTCGATATCGCGTCATTGGGAAAAATCACGAAACTAACTTACGTCCTGTTCGAGTACCCGGAGGATGGCGAGCGGCCGCGCGGGCGACTCAAGGAATGGCACGGCTATCACCGCATTGAGGAAGATGTCGCCATCGCGTAATCGATTGTTAAGACGTAGGGCTAGACGCGGGTTCCACTTGTACCAGAGTTGAGTCGACGTTAATATTATTGGATAACATGAACAACGACGACGACGACGATCTGCCGTCCAAAGATTTTCAGACCGACAAGACGAGTATCCTGCAAAGTGATACCTTCAAGCTCCGCCTTGCGCAGGCTGGGCAGGCGCCGCCATCGGTTGTTTTACTTGTCGGCCCTGCAAATACGGTTGGTCGGCAATGGCCGATTGAGGACACGGATCGCGTGATCGGGCGCGCGCCATCAAGTCATATCTATGTCGACGAGCGCAGCATGAGCAAATCCCACGCGAAACTTGTGCTCTCAAGCGGTGATGTTTCGATCATGGATCTTGAATCCACGAATAAAACTCTGGTTAATGGGAAGCCGATCGAGCCTTTGATGCCGATCCGTTTGAAAAACAACGATCAGATCAAAATGGGCAATGTGATTTTGAAGTTTCTCGAGCGTGGCAGTATCGAGACGGTGGCTTCCGCGCAAACGTACGATCGTAGCCAAACAGATGGGCTGACCGGCATTGCAAATCGCGGTGCTTTGAATGTTCGGGCCGTTGAGCTCTTTAAGCGGTCCCTTCTGCTTGGAATTCCTTTTAGTTTGATAGTTTTCGATATTGATAAGTTTAAACTCGTTAACGATACCCATGGGCACCCAACCGGTGACCATGTGATCCGAGAGATCGCCTCTGTCGTCCGTGCAAAACTGATCCGGGAAAATGACTTCTTTGCCCGCGCGGGCGGCGAAGAATTCGTGCTTGTACTACTAGGCTCGTCTTTACCAACTGCGTCTGAAGTCGCCGAGCGGGTCCGTCAGACAATTCAGGCCCATGAATTCATCTTCGAAAAGAAGAAAATCCCCATTACCATTTCCGCGGGAGTGTCTTCGAACATAGACAATGATACTGGCTGGGAGACAGTCTACGACCGCGCCGACAAAGCTCTATATATATCCAAAAATGGCGGCCGCAATAAGGTCACCGTCGGTTAATTTCGCCCCTACACTTAAGCCCACGTCCAGTGGCGTCAAAGTGACCCTAAAATTCGTGGCCCTCCGCTTGCTCTAGTATCAAGGCGGGGGACGATGCAAGTGGCAAGTTGGCACTTGGGAGCGGGAAAGCATTCTACAACTACTCTAGAAGACACAGGATTTCTCGATTTTTCGGCATTAGCGTACTTCGAGTCCCGAAAAAAGTTTTAGCCGATTAACCGCATTGGCCTAAGGGCCAGTCTATAGGGAGGGCTGTAATGAAAGCTGATCTCGAGTTAGTTCGGGAAGCTAAAGAGGGGACCAAAGCGGCTTTTAGCGAACTGGTGACAAGACACCAGAAACAGATGATGCGGGTCGCACTTAGACTCGTGCGCGATTGGGATGTGGCGGAGGATATTGTGCAGGAAAGTTTCATCAAAGCGTATCAGAACATCAAGGACTTCGCGGAGCGCGCGTCGTTCAAAAGTTGGATGTATCAGATCACTTTGAACACAGCGAAAAACCGCCTGCGCACGCTTGGCCGCGAAAGTGTCGGTATCGATAACATCACGGTCGCTTGCTATGATGATCAAGTCGCGAAGCTTATGGAAATCGACGTAAAGAAGCTCATACGAATGGAAGTCGCAAAGCTCCCGGCGCGGCAACAGATGGCTTTGAACTTAAGAATTTTCGAGGATTTGAGCTTTAAAGAAATCGCTCAAATCATGGAGTGTCCTTATGACACGGCTAAGGCGAACTACAGACATGCTTTATTAAAGTTAAAAGAACGCATGGAAGGCGAACTTAAAACGGTAAACATTAACGGCGCAGATCCTGTGACATGGATTGAGTTTGGGGGAAGCGCGACGGCGGAGGTTGACGGATGAGTCGCGATTCATGGTGGGTGGAGTACCTCGAAAACGAGGTCGATCCATCTCTAAAACAAGACATGGAAAAGCTACTAAAGAGCTCGGGAAAAGACCGAAGTTCAGTTGAAACACTTGCGGCATTACGACAATGGGTCGCAGACAGCGACCCTGTGGAGGATCTTTGGCGTGAGAATAAAATGAAGAGCTTACAGGACAGGATTTTGAATGCGATCGACAAGTTGCCGGAGCCTAGGGCCCTGCCACGAAAGAGCGCAACTCGGACTCTGGGCGAGGGCTCTTCGTTAGAGTTTTCAAATAAACGACCAAGGCTTTGAAGTCAGGCCCAATCTTGTCTTTAAGCCGTTCAAAATCGCTCATGTCTTCGTAGTAAGTTCCAACCGCTAGAAGACGGGCATTATTGAGCGGCTCTTTAGAGAAATTAGAGAAGGCGTTGGTTTTCATTTTTGGTTTGAGGTCGCTTGCATACCGATCTTGGATTTCTTGAAAACGCTTTTGTCTTTCTTCGTAGGGATGTTTGCCGGCAAGCGAGCCGTACCAAGCTCTCAAATCCTTCATTTCTTTTGAAAGGAATTTTGAAAATTCCTTTTGATCCTCTTGTTCGAAGTAGATCTTCTTTAAGGTCAGTGAGTCCTTACCTTCTTTTTCCAGGTAAAAAAGCTCGGTGCCGTAATCGCCAAGGAATGTGGCCATCCGTTCGTTTAGTTTGCCTTCGTTTTTGAAGTAAATTGTCGCGTGAACAGTTTCATGAATGACCGTATTCACCAAATCATATTCCGCATAATTAATCATGGAAGAATACAAAGGATCAGTAAACCATCCAAGAGTGCTGAAGGCTGTGACGCCACGAACGTATGTGTCGTATTCTTGAGGATCAAATCCTTTTGCAGCGGCCTTCGCCTTTTCTTTTATGAAGTAACCCTTGTAAGGAACTTTTCCTACGATGGGGAACCACCATTCGTAAGATTCAAGTTTAAAAACGGGTGCCGCGTGCACGATGTAAGAGACGTAAGCGTCTTCAAGCTCTACGAATTGAGAATAATTTTTCGTAGAATTTAAACTTAAACGATGTTCAGCAAACGCCCGCGCATCTTGAACCAAGCGAAGTTTGGCTTTGGTGGCCTCCGAAGTTTTCGGATCTTTCATTACGTCGTCAACGGGAACTCGTCGACTGAAGAGTTTCGCTTGATGGTAAGCAGTGTGGGCAATGTATGGTATCTGACAGCCCACGAGAGCGGGAAGCAGGGCCAAACCGAAGTACTTTAGAACATCCATGAGATTCCGGCGCGGCCGGCGTAATCAACAGTGGAAGTATTGCCGCCAGAGGTGCTCTTCCAAGCATCGATGCCAACTTTTATACTGAATGTTGGCGTAAACTTGAGCTTAAAGCCAACTCCAGCACTGGGCACTACCGTAGGTCCACCCGTATCGACTTGGTCACGGCTGATGCCTTCGATTTCACGAATGATCGTTTTAGAGATTCTCGCGACGCCACCTTTTACATAGGGCTGGAGCAAAGAATCCTTGCCGCCAAGTGTAAGGACAAGATCAAGGCCCATCATTTCAAAAAGAGTGGTGTTAATGCTACGGGCGGTATCACCAGGGAACTTCGTGGTGACGACTTGCGAACCCTTGGTGTAGCTCATCTCTAGCGCCGACAATTCCCAGAAATAGTATGAAACAGATCCCGTGTAGGAAATCATCTCTTGTTTGTTGTTTTCATCGATCTTGGAAACGCGGTAATTACCGGAAGTGCCGAGTTCAATGTAGCCCGCGTAAGCTTGGCTAGACATTAGTGCCAGCGATAAAATTATTGTCCTGATCATCCAATCAAGAATAGCAGAGGCGGGTGGTAACTCTAAAGTCTAGGAGGCTTGATCAGGACTTAGAGCGCAAGCCTTAGGGCTTAAGGAACTCAAAACCCCCTAGCCACCCACTGAGGGCCGGGTTTGAACTAAGAATGTGTATCTCAAGTGAATCAACCCGTCCTCTTCGACCATCTCCTGGGGAGGATTAGGAAACGGAGCCGCGTCTTCAAAGGAGTCGCTCGCGACGTTGTCGAGTTCCACCGCTCCTGAACTTCGCAAAACAACCGCACGCACAAATAAACCATTTTTATCGAGCTGTATGTCAATCTCGCTGATGCGATCGCGGGTTGCAAGTTCAGCAAGCCTTTGATCTGAGAGCGTCTCGCTCAGATTTTTTAATCTTCTCACCCAGCGTGAGCGAACCTGCTCATTAATTCGCGAAAAGAATGTGTAATAGGTAAACCGGTCAGTGTTTAGCGCGGTGAAGGAACCTAATTTAATTCCAGGAATAATCTCGCCCGCCGTCGACTGGCCAACGATCACTTGGCGGCCGAATGTCGAAGAGCCCTGACCAGTTCTTGGGCCCGCACCCATGCCGGGCAGGATGAGTTCGCGGCCCGCTTTTTGGTCTGCCGCTACACCTTGTTGGCCTTTCGCGCGCTGTTCGTCGGCTTCGACGGGGTGCTGTCCCGGGCGATTCTTGGTTGCACCAGTGTTGCGCGCTCGCATCTGTTCTCTTACTCGTTTGGCGTAGAGGGAGAGAAGTTCCGCCTCATCTTTTAATTTTTCCAATGGTGAAATATCAGCCTTTTCCGTTTCCATGGCGAAGCCGCCCTTGAACTTAGGCTCGGTGATTTCAATTTCGATCGGCTGGTCGAGGAACTCCGTCTCAGATTGAGACGGCAAACGAAAGAACGTCCATGCGAAAACCGCATGAACCACGAGACTTAAAATAAGCGCTCGAAATGACTGATCTCCCAAGAGCTATACCTCGACTTAAGAACTGCAACCTAGCATGCAAAACGGTTAAAGTTGAGACATTTTCCGCCGATAAGTCTGTAAGGGACGAGGGGATTATGAGCACAAAAGAGAACGTAATTAACCTAAGCTTACGCCGCCGAAAACTCGGAAAAGACAAGGGTGCGAAATCCGCCAGAACGGGCCCCGCCGCCTCAGTCGTCGACATGTCCGAGCGCCGCGAAACCATAATTCAAGAGGAAAGACGCAGCGTTCGCCGCGCCCTATTAAGCGAATTTATTGGTGTGCATGTAGTAGTCCCAAATCAAGGTTTAATGAGTGTAATACTTCACGACATTTCCCAAGACGGATTGGCATTTGACATTCCCGGAGCTCAAGGCCGATTCCGTACCGGCGAAGAAGTCGCTATGCGCGTCTACCTTAATCACCAAACTTACTTTCCATTCGTGGTTAAAGTCGCCAACGCGCGCTTCGTTAACGAAGATGGTGTGCAGCGCCACGGTTGCAGCTTTTTAAAAGGTGCAATGAACGCGGAAGCCCTTCAACATTTTGTTAAGTTCATCGAAACGGTGAGCGCGAGTCTGCAGACAGATGCAGGGGATGTTATTGTCTCTAAACTCGGCGGCTCTAAATAATCTCAATTATCACCCTGGGGAGGGCCTCATGACTCGCTTTAAAAAAAGCATGCTGACTATTGGTGCCGGATTGTTCCTAGTAATGGGATACAACAACTGCTCCTCTGGGCTTGGCGGTGCTTCAGGTGGCAATGAAATCCTTGGTGCTAGCAGCGGACCTTGGGTAATCACAGACAAAAAAGACATGATACCCACTAGCGTTTTCATCCGTGATATCAAGGGAACGTCAGATCAGAATTTATGGTTTTCGAACTCAAATCTAAACTCAGGTGGCGGAGTTTTGTATCACCTAACGGGTGCGGGACTGCTCACCAAAGGGACACTCAGTCGCACAATGGCCTCAGACGGTTTAACTATAGTTAATGCACCGGATTCTGGATACCAATTTGGTGGACTCTCTGGAACAGAGGCCTCGACGATTTTTACACAGATTAATGGTCAATACCCTATGCTCGCAAAACTGGAAAATGGAGCGTTTACGAAAATTGGCGGGGGCGCCTCCAACAATCAGTTACCTATCACTGGGCAGATGGTTACCATTCAATCTGGTGCGCCGCTCACCAAAGCCTACTTCAATACAATGCTAGGCATTTGCACCTTTAATTGTTTCTCATCTTCGCCATCTTCTCCTTCAGTCTACGTGTATTATTATTATTTCTATTCATTTGATGGCGCCACTGTCTCCCAGGTGCCCGGAGCAGTGAACAATGTTTATGCCTTTCACGCGGTGAACGACAATCTGATTTATTATGCATCAGCTCAAAGTATTCACATGTTAAAGGACGGAGTATCGACGACGCTCTACACTCCCGCAGTGGTCAGAGACTTTAAGTTTACCGATTTATACTATGAAAACGAAAATAGCATCCACGCGACGTACGGCAATCAAGTAATTTCCTTCAATGGAACTCAGTGGACGACCGAGGTTACACCAAAGGCTGAGGCGGTCTACAGGATTAGGTCTTATCAAGGTCTAACTGTCGCAGTAGGTTCGTCAGGCATGCTCCTGACTAAGGAAAACGGCCAGTGGAAGGTTTTGCGGGAGCCCTACCTTATCGATGGAAACTATAACCAAATTTTAATTCTTAATAAAAATTTATTCTACACGGTTGGTCGCAGTCTATTTGAACGGGTTTCGCGATAAGTACGGTTCGGGCAAGTTAGGGCCCCTTTCTTTTTTCCTATACATCAGTCCAGGAATGCGCTCGAATATGGCTGTCAAGGGGTGGGATATGCAATTTCCTGGACACTGCGAACGCAAAGTCATTATCGATACCAACGTCATTCTCTTCGATGCTCTAGCGATTAATAAATTCGCTAAGGCGGACATCTACATTCCGTTTTCGGTTATTGAAGAGGTAGATCGTTTCAAGCGGGATTTGGGCGAAAACGGGCGAAACGCGCGCCAATTTAGCCGGTTCATTGACGTGCTCAGGGAAAAGGGTTCGCTTGCCAAAGGCGTTCAGCTTGAGAAGTCGGGAAGTTACGTTTACGTAAACGCCGATGTTCGCTTTGAGGGCATGCCTGTGGAAATGGATTTGGTCAAAGCCGACAATCGCATTTTAGCGACGGCAATGGCTTTGCAGAAAGTATTTCCGGGCAAAGTGGAGCTCATCACTAAAGACATTAATCTGCGTATTAAGGCGGATGTGTTTGGTATTATCGCAAAAGACTTCGATCCGGAAAATGCTGGCGCTGAAGAAATGTACGAAGGCTTTAAAGAGATTGATGTCGAGCCCGGGCTTATCGACAAGTTTTATAAAGACAAAGCTGTAAAGTTGCCGGCTGAGATTAAAATGTTGGCTAACCAATACGTTGTCATGCGCGATATTTCCAATCCTAATCAAAGTGCAATTGGGCGATACAGTGATCGGGATGGGGTAGTCGTTCCGTTGATTTCTCCGACGGATAGCATTTGGGGAATTCATCCGCGTAACGTTGAACAGAGTTTTGCGCTTGATTGCTTGTTGAACGACGATATCAAATTCGTCTCGTTAGTCGGCAAGGCGGGGACGGGTAAAACATTGATGGCCCTCGCGGCGGGACTTTATAAAACCCTCGATGAGGGCCGGTTTCAGCGCTTGCTGGTGAGCCGACCGATTTTCCCGATGGGTCGTGACATTGGTTATTTGCCTGGCGATGTTGAGCAGAAGCTAAATCCGTGGATGCAGCCAATCTTCGATAACGTCGAATTCTTGATGGGTGCGGATAAGAAGGCTGCGGGCCGGGCGCAGGAACTTATCAATCAAGGCATGCTGAACATTGAGCCGCTCACTTACATTCGTGGTCGAAGCATTCCTAACCAGTTTTTGATTGTGGATGAGTCGCAAAACCTGACGCCGCACGAGATTAAAACCATCGTCACTCGCGCAGGACAGGGAACGAAAGTGGTCCTCACTGGGGATTGTTATCAGATTGATAATCCATACGTTGATTCCGCCAATAGCGGCTTAACTTACTCGGTTGAACGCTTTAAAGGTCAGCGAATCTCGGCACACGTCACCCTCACCAAGGGTGAGCGTTCTGAGCTAGCTGAGCTGGCAGCAAATATTCTCTAAAACATACAGGTCCTAGGTCCGGTTTAGCTCCTCCCATAGGTGTCCGAAAAGAAATCAGGACATCTCGATTAATTGGGACGGAGCTAGCGATGTATCTTCAGGGAAACCTTCAGAAAGTCTTCGATGCCCTATTTCATTTAGGTGTGATCGATCCAGTTCTGGAGATGGACTGGGTTAAAGCGTTGGACGAGGCGACGGCTTTCCACGAGGAAATCTCACAGATCATGGCGATCGCGAATGAGTACCAAGATGATATGGAAATGTTGAAGATTGAACTTTCAAAATTTGATCACAAGACTCTTAGTTATTTAGCCATGGAGGTAGCCCGTGAATTTGCTGACTTTCACGCGCGTGAAGAACATCTCCACTAGTATTCTCATCTTGATTTTTGGTTTCGCCGCTCACGCTGACGACTGGAAGGTCGACTTTTCCCGACGCGTAAAAGACGTGCCGGCCAAAGAACTTTCTGAGGCGCCAACGGAAGCCCCAGGCGAAAAGAATTTTATCACCTCGCTGTTTGATTCTTCTGAGCCGGCTCAGGAACTAGTGATCCTAAACACGGAAAAGGGATTTGTGCCCGCGACGGTTCGGGTACGCCAAGGTGGCAATTACAAAGTTCACATCGTGAATGTGAATGACCGTGAGAAAAACGTAAGCTTCGTGCTTGACGCCTTCTCAGAGCATCACGCGACATACTTCGGAAAAATTAAGACATTTGAAATTCGTCCTAAGCGAAACGGCGTGTTTCGCTTCGTGAGCCCCGAGACGTCGGCCCAAGGCCGATTGGTGGTTTACCCCGCTGCCGAGTCGACAGTTGAGGCTCCCTCAATGCGTCAGCCTGCAGCGGAGGGCCCGTGAGCGACGACTCCGTCTTTTTAAACTCACTTAAAAACTTCCTCGCACCGATCTGGCCGTTGCTCTGTGACGAGAAAGTCACGGAGATCATGATCAATTCCTTTGATGAAATCTGGATTGAAATCGACGGCAAAGTGCAAAAGACCACCGCCAAATTCAAAGACGAAGATTCTCTACGGGCGGCCACAAACAACATCGCGCAGAGTGTGGGCCGGCGAATTAATGACGACGAACCACGCCTGGATGCTCGGCTGCCGAATGGCTACCGCATTCATGCGGTGATTCCGCCCTGCGCCCGCAAAGGCACAACCATGGCCATTCGTAAATTTGCCGCCGTTCAATTCACGTTTAAGGACTACGTTAATCTCGGAGCGATGACAGTGGACGCCGCGCAGTTTTTGGATATTTGTATGAAGCTTGGGAAAAACATTTTGGTTAGCGGTGGCACCGGCTCAGGAAAAACAACATTGCTTAGCGTCCTTTGCAATCGCATTCCCAAAGGCCAACGCATTATTGTGATCGAAGATTCGACGGAATTAAGCATTGATTATGAACACGTGGTTATGTTTGAAACTCGGATGGCAGATGAGCAAGGCAAAGGCGAAGTTACCATTCGCGACCTGCTTAAAAGCAGTCTGCGGCTACGCCCCGACCGAATCATTGTTGGAGAAGTTCGCGGTAGCGAAGCCCTGGAACTGATTCAAGCCATGAATACGGGCCACAAGGGTTGTTTAGGTACGATTCACGCCAACTCTGCTCCCGACGCACTCGTGCGCCTTGAAGCTTTGGCTCAAGGTGCGGACGCGCAGTTGAGCGAAAAGGCATTGCGCCACCAAATCGGTTCCGCAGTCGAAATCGTGATTCAAGTCTCCCGCTATGCGGATGGGTCTCGCCGTATTGGTACGATCTCTGAAGTGTTAGGATTTGATGCGACCGGCGCTTACAATGTGGTGCCGATTTTCGAATTGAGCCGTTTACAACGCCAACCCGACGGAAAATTAAAGGGAGAAATTCTGCCGACCGGAAACTTCCCGACTTTTATGGGCGAAATAGAGGACAATCAGATTCCTTTCGCCCGCGCGAAGTTCTCTCCTCCTCAAGCAGCCTGAACAAACTGCTCAGACCCTGCTGAACTACCACACGCGCGTGGATGTTTTCCGCGCGGGGTTCATCTTTTAATAATTGAGTTGGGCGCGCTGCAGCATGAGCCTCAAAGCTAGCCTCGCGTTGCCTGACCAAATATAAGTTTTGGTGTGCAATTCAGCGGGAAAATTACAAATTCATTACTTCTCTACTTGGCGCGTTTTGGTTGGGACCAAGAGCGGCTATTTGAGCTGACAGAAATTCCGCTCGAATTTTTGCGTGATCCGACTAGTTGGATCGCGGCTAGCGAAGTCGAAACCCTTTTGGGAAAAGTCGACGCGGAATTTCAAGCTCAAGGTGAGCATGTTCTTACCGGCGCGGGTCACGCGAGTTCAGAGGTTCGAGGTTGGGGAGTGTTAGATAGCGTTCTTCGCATGATGAAAAGGCCGCAAGATATTTTCTCCCAGCCCCATCGGTTTATTTCCTATTTTGTTTCTCCAGCGCCGCCAATTGCGAATCTTAATGGCAACGACGAATCCGTCAGATTTGATTTGCCGATCTCGCATCAAGAGTATCCTTGCACGGTCGCATATCTTTCCGCAGCGCTCGAAGGTCTGCCACGCTACTGGAGCCAAGAAAATGCCCAGGTGCTCTGGCGCAACACGACGGTTAAAATCTCTTGGTCAGAAGCGCAAAATCGGCTCTTAGCGGAGGGCGCGCAGAATCACAGACCTGAACTTGTCGAATCCTTAGTCCAAGGTGTCGAGATGGCGCAGGCGCAAGTGGAAGCGCGGGATTTGGAAATAGCAAGACTTGAGCAGGAGGTGCGCGAGCTGAAAACCAAAATGACTAAGCTCCGCCATAGCAACGCACCCACAAATGCACTTTCCGAAGATCGCCGTGAGGGACTTCGTGGTCAACTCGAAGAGATTCGGGAAAACGTCCTGCGCCTTGCGGATTATTTAACGCGAAGTCATCAGGCCATCACACTGGCAAAAATCGCCCATCGTCAGGATCCGCAAGTGCAAGCTGTACTCCGCCGTATTGATTGGGAAACGATTCGTAGCCAATATCCATGGGTGAACTTGCAAATCATGGAAGGCCTAAACGCCGCGGAACAAATGTTAAACTCCAGGTCAATAGATCGACCAACCGCACGTTCTGGCAAAGTGAATATACAAGAAATTCTCGATAGTGTCGTCGCTAAGCTTGAGTCTAGCGAGTCGGGCAAACTTAAAATTAGACAAAAATCGTTTATTGAAGAGCCGGTTGCCATCGACGCAGACCGGGCCCACGTGGTGCTCTGGCAGGTGCTTAGCGCTGCAGCCCGGGAAATGAAATACAGCGGTGAGGTAGAGATTTTGGCGCGCAAAGACGGCCAGTTTGTTGAAGTGGTCATTGGGGAAAAAGGCGAAAATCTCGGCGTCGGGGATTTAGAAGATCTCCCATTGTTCCGGGGCGAAGTGGAAAGCGGTCACGTTGGGCTTACCAGCGCGGCCGAACTGATTAAACAACATCACGGCGAGTTCTTCACTCACGGTGACAGCGCTGGCTCTCGCCAGTTTATTTGCCGCTGGCCCGTGGCGGAAACTTAAGACGCCATTTTTTTGGAGAGGTCTTTCATGGCTAAAATTCGTTCTCTCAAAGCCCGGGAAATTCTAGATAGCCGAGGAAATCCAACTATCGAAGTCGATGTGACGCTTGACTCAGGCGTGATGGGACGGGCGGCAGTTCCATCTGGCGCGTCGACCGGGGCTCATGAGGCCCACGAGTTGCGCGATAAAGACAAGGGCCGCTACCTTGGCAAAGGGGTCCTCAAAGCTATACAGAACGTTGAGAAAACAATTGCGCCGGCCCTTAAAGATTTTCCCATCGGCGATCAGGCGAAACTCGATCAAAAACTTCGTGACCTTGATGGCACACCGACAAAGAGCAACCTTGGCGCGAATGCTCTTCTTGGTGTGTCGCTCGCATACGCGAAGGCCGATGCCTTGGCGCAAGGAAGACCTCTGTTTGCCGCTCTTGGCGGGGAGGGAGCTGTGCGGCTGCCAGTTCCATTAATGAACGTCATTAACGGCGGAGCGCATGCCGATAACGGTCTTGATGTTCAGGAATTTATGATCGTGCCCACGAAAGGTGGAAAATTTTCCGAAGCGCTTCGCGCCGGTGCCGAGGTGTTCCACACTTTAAAAGGTATTCTTTCAGAAAAGAACTTAGCCACGGCCGTCGGAGATGAAGGCGGCTTCGCCCCTCGCTTAAAAACGAATCGCGACGCTTTAGATCTACTTATGAGCGCGATTGAAAAGGCCGGCTATAAACCGGGCGTCGATATCCATTTGGCATTGGATGTAGCGGCGACGGAATTATTCGCCGACGGCAAATACCGCTGGGAAGGTAAACAAATTACGGCGACGGAACTTGGCGCGATTTACGCTGACTGGGCAAAAAACTATCCACTAGTTAGTGTCGAAGATGGCTTTTCCGAGGACGACTGGCAGGGTTGGATTGATTTCACCAAAGCACAGGGCAAAAATCTCCAGTTGGTGGGCGACGATCTTTTCGTAACCAACCCGACGAGGCTCAAATCAGGAATTGAGCGTGGTGCCGCAAACGCTATTTTGATCAAAGTAAACCAAATCGGAACTTTAACTGAAACGATAGCCGCCGTTCAAATGGCGAAAGAGCATCGCTATCGCACGGTGATGTCTCACCGGAGCGGTGAGACTGAAGACGCAACAATCGCGGATTTGAGTGTGGCGCTCCAGTGTGAGCAGATCAAAACGGGAAGTCTTTGCCGCGGCGAGCGCACAGCAAAGTATAACCAGTTGCTTCGTATAGAAGAGACCCTCGGCGCGCGGGCGACATACTGGGGCACGAACTCTTTCTAAAGTTCTGAACTGAGACATTACACAAATTTAGTTTTCTTCAGGCCGTTTCTTCGCGTGAAATCGGTCAATTCCTACTTCGCTTTACCCGATAAATCCTTAGGACCAAAGTCGGCTTTGCATCAATTTGATATTCACTTTTTGGGTGCATTTCGGGATGAGCGCGCGAAATTACAAAATCTTATTCCTCACCTTGTTTGCGGGCATAATGCTCATCGCAATCACTTGGCTGAACCGGCAAAAGCCAACAGCGCCCGCGGCAGAAGTCACATTGCAGTCCATGTCCAAAGAGGAAGCACCAAAGGTCACCGGTGCGCCCCAGCCGACACCTACAACTCAAGAGCCAAGCAAGCCCGTGAAACCTTGGCCGCCGCCAGCAAACCCGGTCGATTTGCATGCCCTAATTCGCGAGCAGCGCCGACTTGGCGGCGTAATGCCAGCCTCAGATAAAAGCCGTAAATGGAGTGAAATATTTGGGCTTAAAGCGATACCCACGAACCGCTTCCACGACAGCCTTGGAAAAAAAACCAGCGAGCGCTCAGGTTATGTCGTCTATGAAACGAGCGATCAGACTTCTGCACTGACGGAATTTGGCGGCAATGAGTTGGCCGTCGTCCAAAGGCGGGGCGGTGGCGGGCAGGGAATCGTGAGCGGTGAACTAGCGGTCACCTTTCACACTTACCCTGACGATGTCGAGGGCTTCGCTAGCGAGCACGCATTAAAAGTGGTTTCCGAGCTGAAAAATTTAAATACGGTGATCTTCACACCAAAAATTTTTCCGGCGAATCTTTTAGAGTTAGTGGCTCAGATATCGGAAATGAAAGTAGTTAAGCAAGCGGAAATCGCAATCATTTATGGAAATCGGAGAGTGAATTGAGAGCCTTTACCTTAAAGCTCATTTTGCTCAACTTAATTTGGGCGCTTTTTGGCTGCAGGCAAGAAGGCTTCTCTTCCTCTACAAGTTCCACTGGCGCGCCACCCTGTGTACCGGGTTCGTGCACCATCACTACAACAGCAAATAAATCAGGTCAGCAAAGTATCCCATTTGAATTTGATTTTAACTCTTCCGTCTCTGGGCCCATTTATTACGTCGCGAATAAGCCGTCCTGGATGACGGTCGATGCTGTTGGGACGAAAATCATCGGAGTACCAACGACACCCGTAGTGCTTAGAAATTTAAAAATTTCGATATATGATGGCGTACAGACAGAGGAAATTGGTCCTTTCGACCTATCCATTTCAGGTGACCCACTGGTGCCCTACGCTTGGCATTTGAAAAACACGGGTCAAACTTCATTTTCTTCCTCGGCAGGCGTCTCAGGTGAGGATGTTAATCTCCTCGGCGCACTTACACTCGCGGTATCTGGTTTGGGCGTTCGAGTTGCCGTTTCAGATTGTGGGATGGAACTAAATCATGAAGATCTCACGCAGAATATTTCAGCAGGGCAATCGCGGAATTACAGTTTGGCCTCCCCATATACTGGCGATCCAAATCCAGGCACCTGTGGCCATGGAACTTCGGTAGCAGGACTAATCGCCGCCAAAGGTTGGAACGGGATTGGCAGCCGTGGTGTTGCTCCGAATGCAGGTTTAGCGGGATTTAATTATATTACATCGACAATTTCCCTCGCGACGGCGCTCAACCAAGCCACTGGTAACTTCGACATTTTTAATTACAGCTATGGAACTGCCCAATGTACGGTTACGCCAATCAATGGTTTGTATCTCGCGCAATTGAAGTCCGGAGTAACGACACTTCGCGCGGGTAAAGGCGCGCTATACATTAAATCCGCTGGAAATGATTTTTCTTCCGATCTTGCGGATTGTTATTCAATTCCCTCCGGCGTCAGTCCCTTTTTCGGCAATGCCAATTTCGACGGCGAGGACTCGACTCCTTATACGATCCTGGTGAGTGCGAGTAACGCAAACTCGGTGTTTTCAAGTTACAGCTCACCAGGCTCGAATATTTGGATTGCTGCACCTGGGGGTGAGTATGGAAATTCTGCGCCCGCCATGGTCACAACGGATATGGAAACATGTTCTGCGGGATACGCTTTAACTGGCAGCACGAGGAATTCATTTGAAGCCAGCGGGACTTTGAATCCTGGGTGTAATTACACGAGCGCTATGAATGGCACCTCCTCTGCCGCACCCGTTACGAGTGGAGTCGTGGCGCTAATGCTTGAGGCGAATCCCGCTTTAACTTGGCGGGACGTGAAACACATCCTTGCGGTGACTGCGAAAAAAATTAATCCCACCGCCACCAGTACTAATCATCCACGGGGTTTAAATCTATCCGGTCATGTTTATCAGTATGGGTGGACAACCAATCAAGCGGGTTATAATTTTCATAATCGCTATGGTTTCGGGCGCGTCGACGCATCCGCGGCGGTGGCAGCGGCGCAAAGTTATGCCACAGTCCTCGGCGGCTTTATTGAAACGGCGAATCCCGTGACCGACGACTGGTATTATTCCTCAGGTGGCGTAACGCTCTCAATACCTGACAACTCCGCGGCAGGGCGGACGTCTATCGTGAGAGTGCGACACAGTCTTGTAATTGAAGCGGTGCAAGTGCGGGTAAATATCACACATAGTATAGTTTCTGATTTAGGGCTGATGTTGACGTCGCCATCCGGAACTAAAAGCATTCTCGCAACCATCAATAGCGGAAATATAGACACCGACTTTGTTGATGCGATATTTCTAACAAATGCTTTTTATGGAGAGCCGTCGACCGGCAATTGGACGCTTAAAGTTGTTGATGGGTATTCGGCCGATATGGGTACGTTAGATTCCTGGGACATAAAGGTTTTTGGTCATGTGGACCCTGCGCCAACGGATGTGTCGGTGCCCTCAGCCGTTACCGGGCTCACCGTTCCAACGCCTTTGAGTTCGTTGACATCCACACCGGCGGTAACCTGGACAGCGAGTGGATCAACAGACGTAAATCGCTACGAAGTATCAGTGGGAACTACCGCGGGAGCCACGAACATATTGCCGTGGGTTTCCGTGGGATCCGCTGTGACTTCAACCCAGACCTTGGCCACGCCGTTAACCGACGAGACCACGTATTATTTCAACGTGCGCGTCATCGACACATCGGAAAACGCTTCGCCCGTTGTTACCGGCTCTTGGTATGCCAACGTTCCGTGAATTTAAAGCTCACTTAAGAAACTAGACTTTCATCAGGTTAGTACCCTTGATATTCTAATTTGGTGCGGACAGTTCTATATGGCTTCTTTTCCGCTGTGAACGACTTCCTCCACCGACCGTGGGTGGTGCTCTGGACTTGTCTAGCCTTGGCCTTTGTTAATTTGGTCCTCGATGGCACGCTCCTTAGAATGTGGAGCCTCAACCAAGAATTTAATCAGCTCCAGTCAAATTCGACCGCACTTGAAAAAGAAGTGATGTCCTTAAACGCAAGACTCAAACAAGCAACTGACCCAGCGTTCGTGGAGCGCGAAGCGAGAGACCGCTTCGACCTCGTCGGCGCGGGAGATTTGGTATTTGTTTTTGCTGACGAAGATTAGTTTTTTCGTAAAAAACTTGATCCCTATTTTCCAGACAAAATCTTTTAAGGAGGTTTAATGTCGACAGGAGTCGTCAAGTGGTTCAACACGTCCATGGGTTATGGCTACATTATCGGGGCTGATGGAGCGGATGTCTATTTTCACTCCGAATCCATCGCCGAATCGGGTGGAGGAACAGCCTGGCGAACAGGCACCCGGGTCGACTTCGACTTAATTCACACCAAAATAGGATTCGAAGCGACGAACATTCGTTGCGCCGCATTAATCGGCGCGTAACATTACAAAAGGTCCGGGTCAGGCGCATATCGTTGCCTGACCCCACCAAATAGAACATAAATTTGAGCCCAGAGATAAAGGATAAGAAGCCCTTGGGATAAGGGTTTCTTGAAGTTTTAAAATGACTTGGGATTGTCAGCAGATCCGTAGCCTTCGCCTTCGTTTAGGCTGGAGCGCGGCAGAACTTGGACGCCGTCTTGGCTGTTCCGCCGACCTTGTAATGCGTTGGGAAAGCGCCAAAGCGCGACCCGATGCCGAAGTTTTCAACCAGCTTTCTTTTTTGGTGGCCTACGTGGAGCAAAATGCCCTACGTTTGACCCAATTTCCACTGGCGGAAGCTGTGATGGAGCGCGAACACCTCGCGCAAGTCACGAACGAGATGGTGAATCACTTGCATAAAGGCTGAGTCACCGCTCGTTGGATAACCAACGAACAGCAGTGAGGCCTTAGCCATTGAAGAAGCTCTACTTAGTTGATGTTAGCTCCATGTTTTTCCGCGCGTTCTTTGCCCTCCCGCCACTAAGCAATGACAAGGGCCTGCCGACCAATGCGCTATATGGTTTTTTGAACATGAGCGTAAAATTGCTAAGAGATATTCAACCTGACTACATCGTTTTTTGTTTTGATAGCAAAGAGCCTTCATTTCGCCATGACATTTATTCGGAATACAAAGCGAATCGCGATGAGATGCCTTCTGATCTCGTGCCGCAGGTTCCGTTTGTTAAAAAAATCAGCGAAGAATTGGGCGTACCGATCCTAGAAAAGCCGGGTTACGAGGCGGACGATTTAATCGGAACACTCACGAAATTTGGCCGGCAGCGCGATCTTGATGTCGTCATCGTCAGCGGCGACAAAGATTTTGCCCAGCTTATTGAGGCAAATGTTTGTATGTACGACACGATGAAAGAAGTGCGCTACGACCGCGAAGGCGTAAAAACTAAGTGGGGAGTTGAGCCAGAGCAAATGATCGATTACCTCGCGCTCGTGGGGGATGCTTCGGATAATGTCCCTGGAGTGAAGGGGATCGGTCCAAAGGGGGCGTGCAAACTTCTAGCGGAATTTAAGACTCTCGACGGAGTCTATGAGAACATCGATAAGGTCACGGCAAAAGCTATGAAGGCCAATCTTGAGACGGGAAAAAAGAACGCCTTTTTGTCCCGGCAACTTTGTACGATCCACCAAGACGTTGAACACCATTTGGATTTAGAAAATCTAAAGCTTAAGCCGATCGATAAAGACAAACTCCGCGAATTACTTTTAGAGCTTGGGTTTAAAACCTTCGCGAAAACTTTAACGGGCGATGAGGGTATTGGTATCGGAGGCGGGCGGACGGCAAAGGAATTAATCACAAAAGAAAAGCCGGAAGCAACGAAGGAGCCTACGAAAAGAAAATCAGCTCCACGAAATGCCGGTGAACTTAAAGAGCGCGCCGTAACTATCCAGGAACTGGATAAGACCGTTCCTCCGTACGCGGAGGTTTGGGGAATCCTTACGGAGCGTGGGTTTTTCTTAGGGTATGAGAATGAAGTCTTGTTGATTGACGCCGCTGGACCGGAGATCGGCAAAATTCTCGGCCGCAAGCAAGTTGGCTGGAAGGGTTTCGATTTAAAATCTATTTGGCATTTTCTCAGTATCATTGAGCCGATTGCGGTTTGGGACTCCATGCTAGCTGCCTACATTTTGCGGCCGGGAAATATCAAAGATCTAAACACGGTTTTTGAGCAAGTTTTAGGCAAGCCGATGCCGGAACTTATCACGCCGATAGACCTGTATAATGCCAACCGCGAAATTCAGGATGAACTCATTGCCCAGCTGAAATCTAAAGGCGGGCAAAGTGTATTGGACAATATTGAAACGCCACTAGTGCCGGTTCTTTTTTCGATGGAAAGAAAAGGTGTTCGGGTGGACCTTGCAGAGCTGAGTGAACAGGCAAAAGGGTTGGACTCGGACGTCAAGCGACTAGAGGCGGCCATTCATGAATCTGCTGGCGGTCCGTTTAATATTTCAAGTCCCAAGCAGCTAGCGCAGATACTGTTCGGTAAGCTTGGATTAGAGCCGGGTAAAAAAACGAAAACAGGTTTTTCAACGGACAGCGATGTTCTTGAAAAACTTAAGAGTAAGCATCCAGTGGCAGCCTTGCTTCTCGAGTATCGTGAATTGTCCAAACTTAAATCCACGTATGTGGATGCGCTTCCAGCGCTTGTAAAGCCAGATGACGGACGTGTACATTCGACTTTTAATCAGGCCTCGACCACGACGGGTCGGCTCTCAAGCCAAAACCCCAACCTACAAAATATTCCCATTCGAACCACGCGCGGCCGATTGATTCGTAAGGCTTTTGTGCCGGCCGCTGGCCATACATTAATTGCCGCTGACTACAGCCAAATTGAATTAAGAATTTTAGCTCACAT
>JAYSTF010000067.1:0-4450 GCA_043720065.1 Pseudobdellovibrionaceae bacterium
ATTGCAACTGTTGTGCTTGTTATACATTCGATCTCAAGCCCATTTTAAGGACATTTGCGGAAATTTGCCCCGAAATATTCGAATTGGGGGCCTATTAAAAAGCAAAAAGCCCAGACCACTTTTAATGTCTGGGCTTATGCGAAAGACGACTTAAATTTATTTGCACTGATAGTACGATAGTCCACCGATGTTGATATAGAAGCAGTTTGACGGCTGCTGCGTTGGATATGTTGGGTAGTAATATGGATAAGTGGGATAAGTCGGATAATTCGGATACGGCTGTGTGTACTGTCCGCCGCCACCTTGGCAGCTAGTGTACGGTGCCTGCTGTACGTTTTTGCAAACGTTATTCACCATTGTATAACTAGGGTTGTAACCTGACTGGCAATAGTAAACCGGGATATTCGCTGTCGGTAAAACTTCATAGCAGAATCCGTTGATCAACTGGAAGTTGTTAGCACCAACACCGCCACAAAGTGCTCCCGTATAGTCGACTTGTCCTGTCGTGCGGTGAACGCACTGGCCATTGTAATTGACGTAGTCGGCGTTTACACCCGGAGGGCCACCAACAGCAACCGGAGCACCGGATTTTTTGCCGCCGCTCTCACCACAGGCAACGATGTAAACCACCAGTGGTAATAGAAGAATGCTCTTAATTAGGGTCTTCATTAGTTAGTCCTCTGTGCATAGGTAGCCGGCATAATGACCGACTTCCACACTGAGGATTGAGCAAGCACCGGACCAGGCATTTTTTACTTAAGGAGCCCTTAGATTTGTTTATAGCTGCTTAGGAGGGCTCAAAGAGGCCTTTTCTTGCCGTAAGTGACGAGTTTTGTCACTCGGTAGCGCCTCTCGAATTTAAGATTTCAAAACAAAAGTTAAAGGTCTTTGTACCCTAGCTATCCGTAGGTGGCAATTTTCCCCCATGGGGCGTACTCGAACATCGGCGTGCGCATCAAGTGGCTTTCAGTTGGGCTCAGCCTTTTTCGTTAATGGCATTCGACTTGCTGTAACCCTTCCTCGCTACATCAATTTTACCCTGGAGGAAAACATGGACAACTCACTTAATGGCCGCACTCACCACTACGCAAAAGAACTTCAAGATCTCGTGGGCAATTTGCCGGAGACAATGAAGCCTTTAATCGACGACCTTACGAAGGAAGTAAAAGCGAATTTGGAGCGGGCGCAAATCGTTGGTCAAAAAGCTTTTAAGGCGACTGAGCGATCGGTGCGCGAACATCCTGTAGTAACGGTACTTGCGGTAGCCGCAGCGGTGGGACTGGTTTGGAGCATTTTCGCGTCCAATAAGTCTGGCGACCATAAATCTGAACATTCATACTAGGAGTTAAAAAAATGGCTAAGAAGAAAAGCCCAGGCAGCAAAGCGAAAAAATCATCTGGTGGCAAAAAGCAGGCAAGTGCGAAGGCTGGGAAGTCCGCTTCGAAGAATGCCGGGATTCTTGGCCTAATTGTCCAAGATCACAAGGTCTTAAAAGAATCCATCGAGGTTCTGACGAGCGATGAGTCTAAAGAGTCCCAAAAGCAGGAGCATCTCACCAAATTCCTAATGAATTTGGAAGTCCATGCAAAAACTGAAGAGGCTACGCTTTATTCTCCCCTCGTAAATAACGAAGAAGTTCGCAAATTGATCCTCGAGGGCTATGAAGAGCACGGTCTGGCTGAGTTCTTGATGAATGAGCTTAAGGACATGAACTTCGAGTCAGAGTGGAGTGATGAGGTCGAAGTGAAAGCGAAAGTGCTCGCCGAAATCATTGAGCACCACGCTGAAGAGGAGGAAGGCGAGTACTTCTCCGAGATTCGCAAAATCTGTGATCAAGCTGAGCTTGAAGCAATGGGCGAAGCCTATACCGAGAAGAAGCAGGAGATGCAAGCCAGTGTTGGCAGCGATAATTCGAGCGCACCAACAAAAAAGCGTGGCGGCCGTCAAGAGCAGGAGCGCTTACAAAGCTAGTTTTTTAAAATTAGGCAGCCGCGGAGTTGCCGCTGAGCTGTCCTTCTAGATATGCCAAGAAATCAGTCCATCCCGTTGGGGCTTCGATAATAGCGAAGCCCCATTCCCGCCTGCGCCGGCTCCAGATGGGCCTCGCCATAATCGGAACGGTTTGAGAGGGTGAGATCTGAACTCGAAACCCATAATCACCTGACAGGCGTAGTGGCATTTTACTAAACATTCTAAACCCGGACTCGCTTACATCCACAAGTTGGACGGTCTCGTCGCCCTCGGGGCTTTCGAGAAATGCCGGACAGCTGACCACATAACGTTGAGCTGAGCGTTTTGGCGGATAAGGCGGGATGGAATTGGGCTCAGGAAGTAATTTTAAGATCGGACTTGCACGATAGATCGAGCGCAGAGCATGAAGTTCGGTATCGGAAAGCCTGTCGACGAGATCGGACTTGTCTTGAAAGAGATACTTGAACAGTTCCGGAGTGAGCATGGGATCCAGAGCGTGGTTCAATTTTCGCTCTGGGAAACGGAAGGTTGGCAGCTCTAAACCGGTAAAATAAGAATGCAAATCTCCCTGTGGACCACGGCTACCATAGGCGCGTTTAAATTGCGCCTTCGCGTGTCCTAGATCTAGGTAGAGCGGCGTCACTGGAGTTCCGTTGATGAGCGGGTCGCGAAAGACAGCTTCAGTGATGGGTTCAAAGAACAGCAGAGCGCGAAAAAAGTCCTCTTTATCAAGAGCTGTGGCAATCTGGAAAACATCAACTTTGAGAAATTTAGCCGCGTACTCGTAAACGAATTTTAGAAGCGGAAAAAGAATCTGGCCTTGGCCGCGCCATTCACGAGTGACGGCAAGGCTGGTGACTTCGGCGATTTGCCAACCGGGTTTTCGGTAAAAGCCAGTGTCGACGCTTTCGTCGAGCGGAAGGCCGAGTGGGTTTTCACGAATTACTGAAACAGTGCCGACAATCTCGCCGTTGATTTTCGCAATGACGGTCGAGGTATGGGGAAGCATGTTGTAGACGTTTAGGCGCATCTTTGAAGCATGAGTTTCCATGAAACCCATTTCGACGTACACATCATGAAGTAGGCGATAAACTTGCTCTAAGTCCTTTTTTTCTGTAGCCAAATGCAGAGTCAAGCCGGCCGGGATTGGTGGAATTCGAAGTATCGATCTCAAAATGGGATGGGTGATCGACGGGCGCACTTCACGCAGGTAATTTAGCATCCAAAGTTTTGGGCTAGAGCGCCGAGAGCTCATGGACATGACAGGGTCCCCCTATTACCAAGACCAGATCAAAGTCCTATCGGCAGTCTTAAAGACTGAGTTGAAGGCACGTCCTAACATTTTGGGCGTGCCCCAGATTGGGGCGTTAGGCTATTCGCGGATGAAGTGGCAGGTGTAGCCGCCGGGATTCTTCTGCAAATAATCTTGGTGATATTCTTCGGCGCTGTAAAATTCCGCGGCAGGAATGATTTGGGTTACAACTGGATTGGGCCATTTTCGTGAGGCATCCTCTTCGGCTTTCACTTTTTCCGCGATCTGTTTTTGCTCATCGCTATGATAAAAAATGGCGGATCTATATTGCGTACCGCGATCGTTCCCCTGACGGTTTTGCGTTGTCGGGTCATGGATTTTAAAGAAGAACTTTAAGATGGCCTCAAACGACGTTTTCGTCGGATCGAATTCCACTTGAATCGCTTCCGCGTGACCGGTGGTTCCGGTTTTCACCATTTCATAAGTTGCTTCCGGCGTGGAGCCGCCCGTGTATCCGACCTCAACATCAGTAACTCCGGGACGCTGGCGAATGAGCTCTTCAACGCCCCAAAAACAGCCGCCAGCAAGCGTGGCGATATTCGATTTATTTGCCATTTACCGCACCTTTAAAGAGCTTCGCATAATCGCCGTAACCTTCGGCCACCAATTTTTCTAGGGGGATAAAGCGTAGAGAGGCCGAGTTCATGCAGTAGCGTAAACCTGTGCCGGTAGGGTGTCCTGTTTTTCCGGGGCCATCATCGAAGACGTGACCTAAGTGTGAATCTGCGATCTTCGAGCGCACCTCGGTGCGAGAGGAGAAGAGTTTCTTATCGACTTTTTTCGTTACCGCGCTGTCGTCGATTGGTTTGGTAAAACTGGGCCAGCCAGTTCCGGAATCGAATTTATCTTTACTACTAAAAAGAGGTTCTCCGGAAACGATATCGACGTAAAGGCCGTCTTGTTTATTGTCGTTAAATTCATTCTTAAACGGGCGCTCGGTGCCCTCTTCTTGAGTGACTTCATATTGCACCGGCGTCAATTTCTTCTTTAATTCTTCTTTTGAGGGTTTAGAAAAACTCTGCCATTTGCTCATAGCTTTTGTCTCCGCGCCGGCGAAGCCGGAAGTTAAACCGCAAACAAACACCAAACTACTAATTAGATTTTTCATCCTTTTTTGTACCACATGACTTTCCTCAACTATCCGCGTCGTCGAAACGACGCGGATAG
>JAYSTF010000068.1:0-12812 GCA_043720065.1 Pseudobdellovibrionaceae bacterium
TGGCCGCACCGGCGTTTATATGCTGCAGGAAATGTTCCGGCTGCTGGGGCTGGAACAGGGCGAGAGTGATCTGGCGGACGTGAAGCAGACACTCGCCGCGCTGCCAAAGCGCCATGTCGTGAACGAATATATACGCCGCACGCGTGATTTGAAATACGACGCGGGGATGGTCGATACGTTTTTGCACCGTCAGGACAGGGCTTATACCGTCGCGGAGTGCCTAGATTTTGTTGAACAGGCGGGGATGAGTTTTATGCACTGGTGGGATAACATCCTCTATTATCCCGAGGGGCAGATAGACAGAAACCGGCCTGTTTACAGCAAGGTCAATGCGCTGCCGGAAAAATCCATCCATATTTAATTGGCGCCTAACAGCGCTCAACCTTTGCAATCTTGCATTCGCCTATGACTTTCTTGGTTGGGCTGGATGAATAGATCAGACACTTTGTTCCAGGTACCAGATCAACCGGGAACTTCCTCCTAAGCTCAATAGTTTTAATGCCATCCACTAAGAGATTTGCATAGGCAGGCTTTACACTAAGAAGAACGTCTTTTGAGTTCATATTTCCTCGTCTAGAAATATCAAATCATCGCATGTATTATTATACAAGGATAAAATACCTGGTATAATTATACAATAATGGCACGTACCAAGACAGACGAAATAACTAAAGAACGTGGGATATCATTTTCCCAAAAGATTAAGACCCAGAGGGAAAAGAAGAACCTGACCCAAAGGGAGCTGTCTGATCGAGCGAATATTCCGCTGGATACGTTGCGTTCGATTGAAAACGGTCGAGTACTCACGCCAAGTGTATTCATTGCGGCAGATCTTGTTCATGCCCTTGATGGAAAGCTGGATGGTTGGATCGATGATCGGGACCATAGCTCACGAAAGAAGGGCAAATGACTCACAAGATGAAACTTGACCCCGTTCCATTCGAAGTGACGAAAGAAGGAAAGAAAACAATTGAAATTCGATTAGGTGACGAGAAACGACGGCATCTTAAGGTTGGTGATTCTGTTGAATTTGAAAATACAAAGACCCTTGAGATACTGATGGCCGTGGTCAAAGCAATACGCGCTTATCCGTCGATGCAGGCGCTAGTCGTTACAGAAGACTTTGTTAAAACTGGCGGCATTTATCGAGATCATGCCCATTGGATTGAAAGCATAAACTCTTACTATAACGAGTCGGCCCAAAAAAAGTATGGCTTGTTGTCGATAGAGATAGAACTAAAATAGCCAGGATTGTGAGATCACGATGAAGTGGAAGACCACTAAAAAACTTATTAAACAAAGCTGGATTTCCGCTGTTATTGCTTTGATCTATGCTTTCTGGGATTGGCATTCATCTCAGGGTAATTTTCGTATCACTGCCTTTGTGAAAGCTTTTGCATCTGCATTTTTTTTGATTATGTGGCTGGTGGGCCAGTACCTCCGAGTCGACAAACAGATCGACGACGATGACAAGAATACAAAAATTGATGAGATGTATGCGATAATAATTGAAATGGGTATGCTGCGTTCAAATGTCGAGCCGCATGCAGAGAAAGTTAAGCCAAGAAGTGTTGAAGAGATTGGAGCGGAATTCAATAAGAAGAAATCTGAGCTAATGGCTCTAATGGAAAAGCCCAACCATGCTGATAAGATCGAGAAGATCGCAGTTGAGTATTCAAGAATTGCTGAGGCCGCGGCTGAACAGAAAATTGAACATCTTGGAGATGTTGATCTGGATTCAGGGAAAATTGAAATTGAAGACCTTCAGAGAATTCACAAGTCGCTTTTTCCGGCGGGATTTGAAATGGCGGGTCGCCTTAGAGGGTCATCTGTTGCAATTTCACATGAAGGATCTACGGTTGCTGGGCCACTTGCAAATGCCTTTGTCCCACCAGCGCCGGGTAAAATACGAGATCCTTTAATAGGGCTGCTTGACGGCTGGAATAGGCATTATAAGGCACTACTTAACTCGTCGATCGAAACAAAACTTGAATCGATCGCGAGTTTTCATCATAGCTTCACGGCAATCCATCCTTTTTTAGATGGAAACGGCCGCTTGGCCAGAATTGTATTGGCTAAGCAAATTGAGGGTCTAATGAATAAAAAAATCCTGCCTAAAGATATTCCAATCGATAAGCGATATTTGTCGGCGCTTAGATCAGCTGACGCTAAGGATCTTTCATCGTTGATTAGCTTTATAAAAAGCTTGATCGACTCATAGCAGTCAGGGTTATCGCGGTTGCAAAACTCGCAGACAGTAGTCGAGACGAACATCGTCTTGTTTGCTCAGGTTGCGCCCAAACTCAATGACATGTGACTCTTGCGAGGACTACGCCATTTTCTTTCAATATACCGTTTCGAGAAATCGGTTTTCCGTTTAGCTCCAGCTCCAAGGTGCCAGTTTCGTGGACAATCGAGATCCGCTCATAAGATTCGGTTTTCAAAACTGTTTCCGGATTTAATTTTGGGAACTCGCGACCTGCAATAAGCAATTTGGACTTCAGCGGATTGTTGTTAATACTATCGTACATTTTTGGAAACTTATCGAAGCCAAGAGTCCGGACCGAAGTGTGAACCCTGATTACCGTACACTCGATATTCGGCTCTAGGACACTGAGTCCACCATACGTGGCAATTGCAAACTGGGAAAAGCCGGTTAAAAATAAAATCTTAAACATTCAATAAGTTTAGTCGAGGATTTACTATGTGTAAATGTCATTCACTTTTAATGCTTATCGCCTGCATTGCGCTGTCGGGTTGTGCTTCGCACACAAAATCAAATTCATCGACCGGAGATTTTCAGACGGCAGAAGCTGGTTTCAATGAGAAGTTTCCGAGGACATGGCCACCGAAACCGGTCAACAACCCGCTTGATCAAAATGACATAAGTGTCCTCACAAATATAACTGCGGCCGTTGCAAGCAAGATGGAGCAGTCCAATGCGAAGTTTCATAGGGTGGGAGAATTCGAGATCGAAATGGATCCAGAGGGGGATTCACAGCTTAATGCTCTGGCGAGAGATCTAAAGAAGGACGGCATCGTTGTTAAATATGACGCTCTCTATTTTGCGAAGAATCCATTTTCGGCAGGCTCTTTCAATGACGAATCAAAAACATTTTTATTCTCTCACTCAGTCCTTAAAGAGGAGCTGTCTTTAAAAAATCTCATCAGCCATGAACTGGTGCATGTCGGAACTTTTCGCGAACGAGTTAAGAACGACCCATCGCCTTTTTTCTGCAAGTTTAAAGGCAAGCAGTTTGAGCCGCACTATCTGGCTTGTGATGAGATGAAGGCCTACAACTCCGATATAAAAAATCTAGTTGCAACCGGCGCGAGTTCAGAAAACCTGAAGGCAAAAATCCAAGCAGCAAGAATGCACACCGAACCCATTCCGAACTTAATTGAAAAGCTGAAGATTTCCTCAGCAAAAGAAATCAATGGAGTTATTTTGATTAGTGGAACGAACAAAGACGGAGACTTCCAAATGGAGTTCCCAGAGTTTGCATTGGCAGGTGCCGTTGGTAAAAAACCAGCTCGAATTAAAAAGCACTTAAGCGAAGTAAAACGTATCGCGATTGATTACTTGGCCTACATATCGAATATCGAGCAAACAAAGTAGTCCGTCGTGCAGGGAATCAACGCGGTGATATCCGACGGCAAGCCGATTTTTCGAAGATGCTAGGACAACCCCAGTCCTTCTGCGATTCGACAAGAGCTTCGCGACGCAGTATCGCGATCTGTTTCCAAAGCCATTCTTGCTGACCTGTTGAGTAGGCCAGTAAAGTTACGGCGGCGATTGCGGTGATGAGGTCCTTGAGTGCTGCAAGCATAGTGTGCTCCTTGTTATAGTTTTCCGTTCCATCTTTTATAAATGCGACCGATGGTCGCGTGGTTCCACGAAATCGAATCGTCGCGGTTCTTAATTCGACGACGCACTAGCTCTCGTGCGATTTCGTGAAAGGACATTCTCGAATTGTTCCTGATCTGAACGACAAGCCGACAGATTTTTAATTCGGATTTGTTCGGCACAAGCCGGCCATCTTTTTTCGCGAATCCATATGGCGCATAGGCGAGACGGTAGTTGTCGGGATTCGCAAGTCGCCCCTTGTTGCCACCAAGACGGATGCCGTCGCGTTGGAGTTGGTTGAGAACCGTCTGTTTTGGAATACCAAGCTGCTCACCGATCTGCGCGGCAGAAAGTCCTTTTTCTAGGTAAAGCGCGCTATAGTTGGCAGTGTTTTTCCAGTGGCACTTTTGAAAAAACTCGATAGAATCTAAGTATGTGGGGCGATTCGTAGGGGAGTTCTTTCCAGTAACCGTTCTCTCCACCATTTAGACAAGAATTCATGAATTCGTGAATTCAAGAATTCAAGAATTCATGAATTCTTGTCGAGCGGCTTCGGATCGGCCGTTTTATCGCCTTCAATTCGGTTAAGACTCGCTTTTATCAATCTATAAATACTTGAACCAAGATGTTTCGAAACAGCTAATAGCTGCGGGTCTAATACTCCAACCAATGGGAAAATCGCCTGAAATTCGCGAAGTGACCCGTAAGCGATCTGATAAATGCGGGCCTTATCTCTGTAGGAGAATTTTGCATTGCCCTCCGCGAGGTTTAGCGAAATTGACGACGAGGCCCTATCTAGCTGATTGCGGAGGTGGAGTGGGGTCTTGAGTTTCTGGGCGAGCTGATAGAATTCAATCGCCAAATCCAATGTTCTAAACGCTTTCATTTTACTCCTCAGGATTTTTGCAGGAAACATTTGCAAGATACAGGGTTGTAAGGGGTTTGCTTGAGAAGCTGAGTCTTTGAGAGCGAGTCCGACGGGCGGACCAAAAACGGGTACTATGGGACAAGTTGAAGCTAAGAGAACTAACTTGAAGAAGGAGATGTACACGATGGCGGATGGTCGTAAGGTCATAACGAGTTTCGAAGGTAACAAAGAAAGCACCAAAGTAACGACGACTTTCGACGCGGAAAAACAGAATCCCGAGGAAATGCAGCGGGCTATATTACTAACTGCTTTATAAAAAAACTTGCTTGTAACTACAATGTAGTTTACACTACATTGTAGTTATGATTGTTATATGGGATCCAAGTAAAGCCAAAGCAAATCTCAGCAAGCATGGGATCTCGTTTGAAGAAGCTCAAACGGTTCTTGAATCAAAACAGCAACTCATTTTGGATGACAGAAATTACAACGAAGAACGATTTATTGCTCTTGGTTTTTCAAAGCATTTGAATCTCCTTGTCGTCGTTTATTGCTATCGATTTCATGACGTCGTCAGAATTATTTCGGCTCGCAAGGCCACTAAAAAAGAAAGGAAGTTCTATGAAGAAAGAATATAATTTTACAAAGGCTAAAGTTCACAAAGGCCCCATTGTTCCGAATAAGGGCAATAAGGTCCAAAAAACGTTTCGCCTCGATGAGGATGTCTTTGAGTGGCTGATTAAAGAAGGTGGGCATCGTGGCATTCCATATCAGACGCTCATGAATTCATTGCTCAAACAAATGATGAACCATGAGGCAACTTTACTTGAGCGTGTCGAAAAGATCGAAGCTAAGTTAAACATGAAAAAATCAGGATAGAGTTGATTGAATAACTCCGCCTCCACCAGAATCAAGCTGATACATCAGTGTCCCTTTCTCCAGTTCGGCGAGTCTTTCAAGTCGGAATTAACCAATTTGTAGAGACACGCGCCAAAAGCGTCAGCTTGCGCCAGTAGATTATTATCCCGTAGCTCCTTGAGCTTGAATATCGTCTGACATTCTCTCTAAGGGAAAGCTGGTACCAACTCTGTGGCCCCCTCCTCTAAATCCGTCAGGTGATCATCGGATAAAACTTCTAATGCGAGGGGAAGGCCAGGCCGCTCGATTAGGTATTGAAATTGCTTATTTTCTGCCAAGTGTAGGCGGGATAAATATTTGTGACGTCAAAGCCAGCGCGTGTGCAGATCTCGCTCAACTTTACGGCCGACACCCAAGTCAGATCGTCGGAAGTCTGGCTGACCACAATACCATCATGCATCAGTTCAATCCGCCGGAACATTGTGTGATTGGAAAAATCCATATGATCCGTTTTAAACCACTCGCGCCCGTCAGGGCCAGTGAAACTGTAAGTTACCGACTTACCTTTCCAGCGCGCGATAAACCCCGCATCGAAATCGAGCATCGAAGCTTGCGAAGTTTCGATCATAACTCCGCGCCGGCGTAAAGTGCGAAGCATCGCCGCCGAAGTATCAATGCCAATATAGTTTTTAGCCAGCGGAGTGAGAACACGAGCCAAGCGCCCAGTTCCCACGCCCACCTCTAGCACCGAAGATGCACCGTCAATCCATTTTTTTAAAAATTCAACGTCGTCGCTGTACTCTTCAACATAAGCATCGTAGCAGGCGGCCTGTAAGAAGTGATGATTCTCTTGCACGTTTTGAGGGAGGCAAAAGTAAGTCGTGTAAGCGGCGCCGGTATCTAACCGCCAGGTCATTTGACTTGTTGTGAGTGAAAGCTTGAGCGGCGACGATGATCCCGCCACTAAGGCGCCTCGCTCATTCAATAGAAGAGCAAAGTCCGCAACGGAAATTTCTGCGTTATCCAGATCTGCAACAATTAGGTCGAACTTTCCCCCGACCTGCTCGCTCACGGTTACACCGGAGAATTCCTTTTGCAGTTCGAAGGGTTTTACCCCGCACGCCAGAATGGACGGCTGAAGCGATAATGCGGACCACGAACCGGCCAACGCTAGCGCACGTTCTTTTGTCATTGTACCTGGCAATGTATGCCTCCCACAAAACGCATTTCTACAAGGTCCTTGTAAAAAGAAATCGTTGATAAGGATCCCATAAAAAAGAAAAAGGAGTCAGGCCACTTTTTCTTCAGCTTCCCAAATATCAAGCTGAATCTGCAGGTTCATCCACATTTTCGGACTACTCTTAAGGACCTTGCTAATAAGAACTGCAAAGTCTGCGCTCATGGACCTTTTACCGCTAATCACTTCGTTGAGTTTGGTTTGCATCGTTGATTTTTTTGACAAACCACCTGATGCCGTCACAAGCAGGTCTGCAAAGTGGGACTGACTATAGCCCAATTCATCAAGCCAAAGCTTTTTTAGTATCTCTCCAGGATGAGACGGTTTCCTAGAGGGCCGTTTTTTAGGATATTTTTCCACCACTTCCTCCTAATGATAGTCTTCAACTTTAACGCCAATAAATTCACCCTGCTCAAATCTAAAGGTAATTCGCCATCCTAAAATTTTATGAATATCAATTGCCCACTCTCCCTTTCGGTTACCCGAGAGGGGGTGTAGACGGATGCTGGGCGGAAAACCCTTCCTTTTCAACTCCTCGAAACTTTCAACAGCGTCCATGACCTCTATCAAATGAACCGCGCGCTGCCAGTATTGCCTAGGAAGTCCTTTGCAGCTTCCCTTGTGGTAGAGATCTGAGGCTAACTTGTTGCCGAAGTCTTTGATCATTCTACCAACTCCTAAGACAGAATGTACTGTATTACGGTAATACAGTAAAGAACTTTTTTGCGGTATTGGGCGACCCTTTAGGCGCGGTTCAATCAGGGACCAATCCATAGCTGAATAGCGAGGAGGATCTATATCATCGTAGCCGCTAGGGATTCGTAAATAATCTGGGCTTGGACTCTCATTCATAGCGTGTGCCATATTTCCGACAAGTTCTACGATCAGGTTACACAGGCAATAATGTATGTTGGGTTGGAGCGCGGTAGAGGTTTCGCGACAATTCGCAATTTTGAAGGAAAAGCTGAGGGCAATGGCTATATCCACCATTGATGAGCTCTGGAACTGGATTTTCGTGGCTCGGCTGAAGCCGTCCCATTGTTAAAAAAATGCTTTTCGCCTATAACTCTAGTCGAAGGAAGATCAAATGCCTGAGCAATGCCATATTAGAATTCAGAAAAATAAAATCCTTGATCGCTGGGAACAGCTTTCTCGTAAGATGTTTCCAGCGGCAAGCGATAAATCCAGGAATGCTGTCCGGGATCACTTACCTCAGTTGACCGATGCGCTTTGTGACGTCATGGAAACTGGAGTTTTTGAAAAACCCAAGGAGTTGGGTCAGATTCATGGCGCCCAGAGGTTCGCCTTCGGAGACTATACTCTTTCCCAGGTGCTCAATGAATATTGGCTTTTAAAGGAAGTCGTTTTTGATGAGCTGGAACATGCACATAAGGTTGTGATTACAGATTTTAGATTAATCAATCGGTTCTTCGAGTCTGCGGCAACTATTGCAGCCGTTGAGTTTGCAAAACTTCGCGAGATTGAACTAAGCAAAGCTACGAGACACTTAGAAGAAAGTTACCATGACCTGGAACGTTTTGCTGCGATTGCGGCGCATGATCTGAGATCTCCCGCATCGACAATCATTGGTTACGCTGATCTGATGTTAGATGACCATAAAGATGTTTCGGAAGATGCTATCAATCAAATCAAAACGATTAAAAATGTTGGTTCAAGAATGATCCTTCTGATCGATCAATTACTTGAGTACGCAAAAATCGGCAAATCGGAAATGGAGAAAAAAGGTTTTTCCCTCTCCAGTGCAGCTCAGGAGGCGAAGGCCAATCTTGCAAATAACATTTCTCAAGCAGGTGCAGAAGTCACTATTGAAAGGTTGCCAGAAGTTACTGGATACCCCATTTTATTCAGCCAACTTTTTCAGAATTTAATCGCGAATAGTCTCAAATTTAAATCTGCGAAGAGGACCAGTCAGATTATTATCAGTGGTTCGAAAGAAAACGATATAGTCAAACTTTGTATCAAAGACAATGGAATGGGCTTTGATCCATTGCTGAATCAGGAAATCTTCGAGCCTTTCAAGCGCGGGGATAACAGTAAAAATATTCAGGGAAGCGGGTTGGGATTAGCGACCGTGCGAAAAATCGTGGAAATGCACGGTGGGAAAATTTCGGCAGTTGGACGAGTTGGTGAGGGAGCAGAATTTAACATCGAAATTCCCCATCATACCTAAAAGCTAGTGGTCTAAAGACCTTCAGATTAATTGCGCACAGCCGCAAGGCCGGCTTCCCGAGCTTCAGGTCCAGTTCCAAAATGTCGCTCACGCCGCATTGAAAAATCTAGACCTCGCGACATTCATGAACAATCACGCTCGCCTAGCTTTTTGTGTCATCCCTTTTTGCGCGCGGGCAAATATAAACAATTTGATCACTACCGGTCACTGATGACAACCTGACGAACCAAACAAACAAAAAAAGAGGTATTCATGAAGACAGTCGTTAAGAAAATCCAGACTCTAGACGTAACTTTGCCGGCAGAAGCTGGGGCACTCGCTCGCATTTATAACGGATTTCAAGAAGCCGGTGTAAATGTGATCGCGAGCTGGGGCTATGAAATGGGACCAGGCAAGGCCCACGCTCACTTCTATGTTACGGATATGGACAAAACTAAAACTACGCTCACCAAAATGGGATTAAATCCCAAAGTCGGCGACGCTTGCTACATTGAGGGCGAAGACAAGGTCGGAACCTACGCCCAAGCGTTGGGTAAAGTTGCAAAGGCCGGTATCAATATCGGTGCTACAGACGCGTTTGCCCTTAACGGCCGCTTCGCTTCTGTGATGTTTGCAGCAGAACCAAAGCAGTTCTCTGCTTTGTGCAAGGCTTTAGACATTTAGTTTCTTTTTTAGGCTCGAAAGGCCGTCAGCGTTTTGCTGACGGCTATTTTTTTTAGGCTAATTTGGCCGTTCTAAGATCAGGGTTACGTTCTTTATGTAGGCAGGGTTGGTCATACGTAATTTAATTTCTTCGGCCCCGGTTCCCATAAAAAAATCAGTGTTGAGTAAAACCTGGTGTATCTTTCAATAGTTAACCGTAGCGGTGAATGCTGAGCCTCTTCAGTAATTGATCTGAGACTGTAGCAAAAGGCTTCCTAGAGCCTCACGTTGCAGCGTATTGGCAAGAACTAGATGAAGATAGACCGAAATCGGTGCGGCCAGTGAGCGACTGTGGCCCGACCTCGGGCCAGCAGATTACCTTGGCTTGCCTGTTGATTTCATCGCCGAGATCGAAAGAATATTGCTAAGCCCTTCATTGCCGGCTGCATCCAAGGCCCTCACCTGATAACGATAAGTTCCGCCTACACCAATCGCGGCATCGACATAGGAAAGCGAAGTCTGTTCACTAACCAAAACTCCGTCACGGTAAAGTCGATACTTGGTTACAGCGACGTTATCTGTCGCTGTCGTCCAACTCAAAGAGGCCTGATTTTTTCGCGCAATATACCTTCCGCTTAACGTCGGCGCGGAAGGGCTAGTTGTGTCGCTCGGCGGTGCAACGACAACCGTATACGTCCCCGAAGCAGAGCCCTGCGAAGAATTGAGCACGGTGTTTGTGGCCGTCGCTGTGAATACCTGAGCCATACCTTGTGCCGTCAATGGCGATGTTATTGAGAATGGAATTACCGAGTTACTTTTAGGCGAAATGGTTACTGGAGAATTCGAAATGCCACCACTCCAGCCACTGGCTATTGGTAGGTTGACGTTAAATATAGAAGCGCCACAGTCGGAGCTGTCATTATTTGTAAGCGTCAGGTTATACGCAAGTGATGCGCCGGGTGCGCCGGACTGGTTTGATGGCGAAATAGCTAAAGTCGGATTTGCCCGCGCACATCCGGTTATAGTGTAAATTGCTGAAGCCTTGGCAAGGAACGCACTCGATGCAACATTCGTTACAGTAAAATCGAGCCTAATGTCGCCCGGTAATGTAGTTGCACTTGGAGTGAGGGTAGCTGTAGCAATCCCTGTCGCCCCGGGCGCTATAGCCCCAGTTCCCCCCGAAAGTATATTCCAACTCGCGGCTGAGATTGGGCCTGTTAGTCGCACCGTATGTACGTTTACTGAGAAAGATGCCGCAGGACAGCCCGGGTCATCTGTATTTGTAATACTCAAATTATAGGTAAGCGCCGTTCCCGCAGGTGCGGATTGAACACCTGGTGTAACGCTAACGATTGGATTACGACGAACGCAAGTGGGGGGACCAAAAACGACGCTAACGTTTGCAACGGAACCCACCAGCGATTCAAGCTTAATGCTGATACCATTTGTAGGGTCGTTGAAACTTTCTCCGGCAAGGAGATTCGCCAAGAGGAAAGTCTTGGCTGGCAAAGTTCCTGCAGAACGATGAACAGCCAATTTGTTTAGATAAGTAGTGACCAACCCGGTATCGATGTCAATTCCTTGGCGCAAACTTAAATAGTAGTACTCATTTGAATCCGGCTTTGGAATGCGAAGAATGAGAGGTGAAGTCGCCGAGTTGTTCTCTAGCGCATTAATGGCAAAGCTACCGCTTGCGGTGACATCCACCAGCTGGGCATCGGTGTACCATCCTGCCATAACGCGGTTAGGTGCGTTGGACTGCACAACTTTCGCACCACCCATCGGGTCCGAACCATCACCGTATTCAAAAGTGGGAGTTGCAGCGTGATGAAATAATAAGTTGTGCCCAAGCTCGTGAGTAAATACTCCAGTTGAAGCGCACGTCATAACCCAGGATCGCGTTGGAAACACACTCCCACCAAGAGTCGCAATTCCACTCCATCCGCAAACAGAATGAGGGGGTAGAGCATATGAAACGCGTTTGTAATTTGAAATGTTGTACCCGGCGGCCAAAGCCGCGCTGTCGAGCGCTGTAGACCATGTTTGGGTATCGCAATTTGAAGTACTGGTGGAATCAATATTGAATGGGCCAATAACATCGCCTGAAAAGCTAACTCGGCCGCCTGAAGATTGTTGGTAACCGACGTTCATAGTGGCGCCCACAGTGCCAAGTAAGCGTTGTTGTAGGTCAGGTTGAGTGCACGCAATAGGCTTATCCGAAAAATTGCCCATGATAACTAAAGTTTTTTGGTCACCTTGAACGACCGCGGTGACCGCCGCCACGGTGCCAGTGTTCGTACCCGTTCCGTCTGCAGCCAACGTGACATCTTTATCACTAGAAATTACTAAGTCCTTGCGTCCAACTTTGAGGCCCTTTGCCGAAACTTGCCGATTTAACTTACGCGAAAGGCCATTCGCCAGTAACTCCGAATCGCTGAGCCGAATTTCCAGCGATTGCCCATTTGTAGTCTTCAAATAAAAACTCTGTTTAGAAATCTTTTTCTGAAAATCATCAGCGATCATACTGCTCAAAGCGCCTGAGAGACTCACTCGTTCTTCAATCAGGGCGCGAATTTTCTCAGGAAACTTAGCGCGCACTGCATCTGGCATCGCGCTATCGAGTACTGCTTTAGGATTAGTATCAAGGCGATGAACCATTCGCGACTGTCTTGCAGCGGCTAACTTCATCATTCGGTCGTAATGCTGAAGCCTACGATCTGCGGCAGCGGCATCATGTTTTTTTAGTTCGATTTCCAGCTGTTGTGTTGCGGTACTGATATCGGCGGATAATGTATCCTCTCCGATGTGAGTAGCTTGTGCCGTCATCGTAAGGCAAAAGGAAAGCCCAAAAAGAATAAATGTTTTCATATTACAACCCCCTAACCCCACAGCAGTAAATTGCAATACAGCCGCCAGGCCGACCGCTGTAACATGTTGAAAACATTGACTTGTATCATCCAGCAATAAGGCAATAAGTAGACGTTTTTTGAGCCGTTAGTGATTGTAATCAAAAGATTTCGTTAGCTTATTGTGCGATTGTCTAACAATAATTGCTGTCAATAACATAGGCGGGCCAAAATGATTCACATAGAATGCGCAAAGAGAAATCTAATTACGATACTCGTCCTCGCAACACTGATTGATACTGTCGTTCTTCCAGGAAAATCCCACG
>JAYSTF010000069.1:0-4408 GCA_043720065.1 Pseudobdellovibrionaceae bacterium
GTAGGAGTTGTTCTCGATCCTCGCACTGGGGAAGTTTTAGCGCTGGCGAGTGACCCAGCGACGATCAAGCGCAATCGCGTAATCACCGATGTCTTCGAGGCGGGCAGTGTTTTAAAAACTTTCGTTATCGCCTCCGCGATTCGTGACGGCCAAGTAAAGCCAAGTTCAAAATTTAATTGCGAAGGTGGCCGCTTTAAAGTGGGAGATAAGTGGATTCGCGAAGCCGACTCCGAACATGAATTCGACTGGTTGACGGTTTCAGAAATTCTCGCGTTCTCCTCAAACATCGGGACGGCCAAGATCGCGATGGAAATAGGGCCAGAGAAGTTGCGGCAAAGCCTGCTAGATTTTGGTTTCGGGCAAAGGCTCGGCATCGATCTTCCCGGTGAAGCAAAAGGAATTCTTCAGCCGCTGCCTTGGCGGCCTCATCTTTTAAGCAATATTTCTTTCGGTCATGGTCTTGCCGTGACGCCCTTACAAATGGCAACAGCTTACGCGGCCATCGCTAATGGTGGAATTTTGAAAAAGCCCTATGTGATTAAGCGGGTGACAAGGGGAGAGGAAGAAATCGTTTATGGTTCCACCGATCTCCGCCGCGTTTTAAGCGAGGACCAGGCGGCAACAATGCGCCTCATGTTAAGAGCCGCGACGATGGATCACGCGACCGGCGTGAACGCCCGAATCCCGGGCTATCCCGTCGCTGGCAAAACAGGAACGGCGCAAAAAGTGGATTTAGAAAAAGGTGGCTATCTAAAAGGTGCCTATGTTTCAAGCTTCGCCGGCTTCGTGCCGGCCAATGCACCAAAGTACGTGATTTTCGTCGCCATCGATAACCCGCGAAAGGACTATTACGCTTCGCAAGTCGCGGCTCCCGTTTTTGCCCGCATCGCCCAGTACGCCGTCAGGCAATCCGGCGAAGCCCCGGTGCTTTTAAGTGAGCATAATTTAATCAAGGACATGCATGCGCCGGAAGATCTAATTCGCGCCGAAGCGCTCGCGAAAGTGATTTTTGAGACTGATGCCAACGAGGCCAGTTTAATTCCAAATCTTTCCGGCTTGACGTTACGAGAGGTCTATCGCCGTCTCAAAGGTCGTGGGCTTACTGTGGAGACTCGCGGCCGCGGCATTGTGAAGTCCACTCACCCTGGGGCTGGCGGTGAGATTCCCGCCGACAAGAAAGTCCGTGTTTTCCTTGAGCCGGTTGAGTAAGTTTTAAACCTATGCGATTGCCGCAACTCTTAGCCATTTACCCGCAACTTTTCTGGGGATCAGATCCCAACCGTGATGTCGTGGGCCTTACGAACGACTCGAGGGAAGTAAAGCCAGGGTATGTTTACGTCGCGATTCGCGGCCACAATCAAGATGGCCATGAGTTCCTCGCGCAAGTTTGTGAGCAGGGTGCAATCGGTGTCATCGTGGAAGACCGCAAAAATGTGCCTAAAGATTTTTCGGGTGCTGTCGTTGTGGTGCCAAGCACCAGAGTAGCCCTCGATGAGCTCGCGGCGCATTTCTACGGGCGGCCTGCTGACAGTATGTTTTGTGTTGGTGTTACGGGAACGAATGGCAAAACCAGCACGACGTACATGATCGAAGCAGTCTTAAATCTTTTCGGCTGGCAAACCGGAGTTCTTGGCACAATTAATCACCACTTTGGCACACACACTTGGGATTCTCAGCTGACCACGCCGGATCCTTTAACGCTTCATAAAAGACTTTCTGAATTTCGCGCGCTTGGTGGACAAGCAGTGGCGTTTGAAGTCTCAAGTCACGCCCTGGCGCAGAGCCGGGTTGATGATTTGCCATTCGATGCTGCGGTCTTCACGAACTTAACGCGTGATCATTTGGATTATCACAAAACGATGGAAGAATATTTCACGGCGAAAGAACGACTCTTTCGCGAAGTTCTCAGTCGGTCGCGTAAGAGCCAGGTTTGGGCCATCATCAATGCCGATGATCCAGCAAGCAAACGCCTTCTCATCACAGATCGAGCGAGAGTTTGGACTTATGGCAGCGGCACGGCTGACTTAAAATTTATTGTGCGGCAGCAAGATTTTAGCGGCACGACATTCACGCTAAAGACCCCAAGAGGCGAAGGTGAATTTAAACTGCCTCTTCCCGGAATCCACAATGTTTATAATGCTACTGCGGCTATCGCGGTGGGGCTTGCAGCAGGAGCTTCGCTTGCGACTTGCCAAAAGGCCATGGCGCAATTTAGTGGAGTGCCCGGCCGCCTTGAGAGAGTGCCCAATAAAAATGGGATTCATGTGTTCGTGGATTACGCGCACTCGGATGACGCATTAAAAGTCGTTCTTGCCGCGCTTAACGAAGTGAGGCGTTCAGCGCAGCTGGAAAACAGAATTATCACGGTGTTTGGTTGTGGTGGAGACCGGGACAAGGGGAAGCGCCCCTTAATGGCCGAGGCGGCAGCGGCCGGATCGGATTTAGTTTTCGTCACTTCTGACAACCCGAGAACCGAAGAGCCAATGAACATTATCCGTGATGCCATCGCTGGTTTTAATCCAGTAGAACTGAATCAAACAGTGTTTGCGGAAGTCGACCGCAGGCAGGCAATTGCCAGAGCCTTGCAAAGCGCTGAAGTTGGTGATGTGATCTTGATTGCAGGAAAAGGCCACGAGAATTATCAGATCGTCGGCACCGAAAAACGCTCCTTCAGTGATGTTGAGGTTGTAAAAGAGTGGCTGCAAAACTTTGGGCTTTAAGTCTTAAAGAGGCTGTTCAAGCTACAGGCGGTCAATGCACCTTCCAAGGGAACCTCACTTTCGATGGCATCGGAACCGATAGCCGCAAATCATTAAAGGGAAAGCTTTTTATCGCGCTCGTTGGCGATCGTTTTGATGCGCACGGTTTTCTTGCGAGCGCGGTGACTCAAGGCGCGGCAGGACTCCTCGTCCACAAAATGACTCCAGAGATCCAGGCGGTCGCCGATAAAATCCCAGTTATTCAAGTGCCTGACACACTTCAAGCGCTTCAGGAACTTGGGCTTTTTTGGCGCCGTAAATGTGGTTTTAGAGTCGTTGGCATCACAGGCTCTAACGGAAAAACTTCGACAAAAGAGTTTTTGAAAGCGGTTGTCGGCCCGCAGTTTAAAACCTTCGCGAGCGAGGGGAGTTTCAATAATCATTGGGGCGTGCCGATGAGTTTGCTCGCCGCAAGTCCATCGGATGAAGTCCTAATTCAAGAGATGGGCATGAATCATTCCGGCGAGTTGACAAGGCTGGCGCAAATCGCGGAACCCGATATTGTCGTTGTCACAATGGTTGGCCGCTCACACATCGGGGAATTAGGTTCGCAGCAGGCCGTGGCCGATGCGAAGGAAGAACTTTACAAAGCTTGTCCTAATGCAATTCAGATTTTTAATCTCGACAATGAATTTACGATCCCGATGTTTGAGCGCGGCAGAAAATATTTGGCTAAAAATCGCATTTTTTCATTCTCTGGCTTCAGGCCTGAAGCGGACGTCCAAATGCGCGCTGAAAAAATGGCGGATTTTCAGTTGGAAGTTATCGGTCACATTAACCACGTGAATGGCCGGGCGGTAGTCCCCTTGATTGGGCGGCACAACGTCGTAAACCTCATGGCGGCAGCCGCGGTCGGAATCGCCCTCGGTATCGCACCTAAATCAATTTGGACGAGCTTAGCGAAGTGCCGCGGTGCCTGGGGACGCAATCAACTCGTGCATTTGAAAAGCGGGATGCCGGTGGTTTTTGATGGCTACAATGCCAATCCGGAAAGCATGGCGGCGTTGATCAAAAATCTTCTCGAAATGGAAATCACGGGAAAGAAAGTAGCGATTCTCGGCGAAATGAAAGAGCTTGGACACGAGGCTGCACGGTCCCACCGCGAATTGGGTGAACTTATCGCGCGCTCGAGTGTGGATATCGTTTGGTTCATGGGCCCTCATAAGGCGGATTTTGAGGCTGGTTTAAGGGCCGAGAAATTTTCAAAAACCTATTTTATTTCGGATACTTACGAACAAAGTGTTGCACTTAAAGTCTCCTCTATGTTAAACCCCAACGACATTGCAGTAATAAAAGGTTCACGGGCGATGGGAATGGAAAAAGTCCTCGAAGCTTGGCACTCCGTGGATTTTGAAAGTTAAAAGCGCCAATTGTCGTCTGGGAGATTAGTTTTTTGCTCTACAAATTCCTCTATGAACTTTCCGACACCGTTTCCGCTCTCAATGTTTTTCGTTACATTACCTTCCGTACGTTCATTTCCTTTTTCACCGGCTTTCTTCTTTGCTGGTGGTTCGGGCCGCATTTTATACGCTCTATGATCAAGCGTCAGGTCGGCCAATCCGTTCGTAGCGATGGGCCAGAGAGTCATAAGAAAAAGCAGGGCACGCCAACCATGGGCGGCGGCTTGATTCTTCTTGGTGTATTGGTGC
>JAYSTF010000070.1:0-4338 GCA_043720065.1 Pseudobdellovibrionaceae bacterium
CCGCGAGCTCGACTAGTTGGCTGCGAATTCTATTTACAATGTATAAAAGAGGATTGAAGAAAATTAGTCGGCGGCAAATAACTTCAAGCAATCCCCAAATAGAGTCGCGGTCCTTAATGTGAATAAATTCATGAGCCAAGACATTTCGTAGGCTGTTTTGATCCAATGTTTCAAGCAACGGCTGTGGAACAATTAATTTATGCCGGAAGAAGCCAAAAACAAACGGGCTGCCAAGTTCTGCCGTTGACAAGAGGAGTGGCGGGTTGCGAACGCCGATCTTAGTCGCCAATTCTCTCACCATGGATTGCAATTCATTACTTTTAACCCCTAAAAATCGACGTGCTGTCCTAAATGCCAGCACCAGATGAACGCATTCGAAAATCAAAAGTGCGGCCGCAATGATAGACCAGGCTGCTGCGATCATTCTCGTGAGAGTGTAGCTCGATGTCTGTTGTACAAAAAGATTAAAGCAGCCAGCGACAAGTTCTGGATCTAATAGCGCGACTCCAAACCCGCCTATAAAAGTCAAAAACAGCATCAGGTATTGAGTATTGAAAAACCACTTCATGATCGTAGGACCTGCGCGCTTCATCACGAAAAACGTAATGAACAAAATTCCGGCGCATATCGTAGAAGTGATTGCACCAAGGACCAGCCCCTTCCAAATATAATCGAGAAAGTGGAGTTCGATTTGCATCTATTCCCCGCTCTTTTTTTCGAGTTTGGCAGCCAGCCTCTTTAGTTCCTCGACTTCATCTTTGGTGAGCTTCGAAGAAGAAAAGTAAGCAAACAGCGGACTGATTGAGCCGCCGAGTGTCTTTTCAACGAAGTCAGAAATTTTACTACTCATGACGGCGTCCGCCTGAAACTTCGGAGAATATTTAAATATGCCGTCAATCTTGACGCGCGCGAGAAAACCCTTTTGACGAAGGCGTTCCATAACGGTCAGGACCGTAGTTCGCGCCAACTTCTTTTCGCGCTCAAAGTGCTGCGCAACGTCTCTAACTGATGCAGGTGCATGCCGATCTATATATTGGAGCAGTTCCATCTCTTGCTCTCCTAAACTCGGCATCTTGCGCATAACCACCTCGATAAACTACAACTGTAGTCTATATTGACTACGGCTGTAGTCAATGCGAACTTGAGTCCAGTTTCATAATGAGCCACAATCAAGCCTTTTGCCTCACTCAGAAAGTTGTTAGGTTAAACCCTAACAAGATCCCGAGTACGAACAGGAGATAGAATGAAAGCCTATTACCATGCGCATGAATTGGCATATGTTGCGTCTGGTGACTCGGGGTCTTTAAGAGACACTCAGGAAGTCGTCAGAATAAAATCTGACGGCTTCGAAAGTGAAGAGAAATAACCGGCTAGTTGTTACCGGTAGAAGTATCTGTCTTGGTACCTGGAGAGCCGATACCCTTGTTGTTTTCATTTAAATTGTCGGTTCCAGCTCCAGGGGCTGTTCCAGCGTTGGTGTCAACATTGCGGTCAATGCGATTAGCATCGGTGCCGACTGGTGAATATGGACCTACCGTAGTATCGACAGTGCGGTTTCTCATAATAGCGAAAGCGATCAGAGCAATAAGTGCGATGGCAACCGCCCAATAGATCGCGTTATTCCGACGTGCTAGGTTTGCGCCGGAAGTTCCGTATGCCGTTGTAGCCATAAAAACTCCTTTTTGAGGGCGCTCGTTGCGCCAATTGATTTAATTACGGATGTTGCAATCCCCGGTCCGGGATTGTTGGGTCAGAAACGGGACGATTTTTTTACTATCAAGCTGACTTCCGCGGGTTTCCTGAACACAATTAATGATGCAAAAGTTAAATCTCGCGTTTATGGCATTGGCGGCAACTTTTCTATCAGGTTGTGCGATCGGCCCTTTGGTTAGTCACGAAACCGCAAGAACAGTTGGTGATAACAAGAGCGAGCTTGTCGGCGGCTACGGTGCGGCAGGACTGGTCTTTAAATGGAATTACGGTTTGAGCGAAAACCTGGATTTTGGATTGCACTGGGAAAGTCTTAGCGTGGGAATCCGTGCCAAATATGCGTTTCTCAATCAGTCGGCTGGTTGGTCATTAGCGGCAGCGCTTGGAACCGGCTCATCCATTGGTGGTAGCCATTATTATGGAGACTTGATGGTGAGTAACGTTGCCGGCGCCTGGGAACCTTATGGCACATTGAGAATCGTACATGTAAACACCGATCCCGTAGAATTCAGGGACAAAGACACCGGCAATGTTAATTTCACTGTAACCACAGATGACTTTGAGTACGGTCAATTGATTTTCGGAACACGTTACTGGTTTAACGAGCACTGGCTAATTTCGCTTGAGGCCAGTTCGCTCTTTGCTATTTCAGATAACTTCAAAATTGAAAGTGGAGCGATCGTAAGCGGTGCCTTCGGTTACAGATTTTAACTGCCACGTAGCATTCGATAAACTTGTGGGCAAACCTCATAGGGAATCGAACGTTTAGTTGGCATTTTATACTTTGGCAAATTCAGCATTGCATAGCGCTCGGCTTCGATATTGAGACCGGCATACACCAAATGCTCCAGCACTAAAGTATCCTCGGCATTATATGTAAACAAAGTATCCAAAGCCTTCGGAATAGCGCGGCGATGCATGTTCCAAAGCTTCACCGCATCAAAGCCATCAATATCCATGTAGTCCCGCTGCGGAATTTCTTGGAAAGACTTTTGAACGGACTTTAATCCTCCGCGCCGCCCTAAATGTGCCATCCAATACCTAAGATCAATGTGCGGATGAAGAAGATCTACTTTAAATTCACGACGCAGAAAAGGAAGATCGAAAGTGCTGCCGTTGAATGTAACTAGGAGTCGCGCCTCGCGCTCAATCTCTTTCATCAGCATGCGCTTGCGCTCGTGGACATGCTCGAGCTCTAATTTTCCACGGAACAAAACAGCAATCGTCGTCGATGAGCAATCTGGTGGAAAACCAAGACCTGTTGTCTCGATATCAAGGTAAGCAATGTCGTCGCCGTATCCGTCAGCGAGAAATCCCGGCAGCAGACGCCACATATCCTTTGATTTTAAACGCTGCTGAAAAAACCGAAACTCACCGGACTCATACGCGGCCCGGCATTCTGCAAGTGCATGGGCGATTTTTAGCGCTCGTTTTCCACCAAGTAATTTATCGATGTTCTGCGCGAGGTCGTCCCAGGTGCGAACCCCCGCGGACCAAAATTTCTGCTCAGTCTCATGCCCAATTCCCGGAAGATGTACAAAGCTGTTTTCAATCATTTGGGCCAAAGAATACCCTCTCTTAAGGAAGTTGGGCAATAAACTTATCGGCCTCTAAAATGAACCACCATGGTCTATGTCAGTAATTTAAAGCGGGGAGTGCCTTCTCCGACTTCTTCAACGAACATTTCTTTCGGGCGAACCCAAAATCGCCCCAATTCATTTTCATAAAGGGTCTCATAGAGAACTAATTCTTCGAGTGTCTCGCTGTGGCGAACAACGTTTAAGAGCTTATATTTCTTGCCCTTGTAATGTTGGTAGATGCCACCGGGAACGATTTTTTCTTTACTCATATTTTCCTTCCGAATGGACCGAGAGACGAAATAGTATGTAACATCAAGGCCAGATGGGAGAACTTTATGTTTAAAAAGGTATTGCTCGGGCTCGGATTGTTGATCGGTGGTTTTTTAATTTATGTTGCCATGCAGCCGGCAGAATTTTCCGTTACGAGAGAGGTGGCTATTAAGGCCCCAGCGGAAGCGATCTTTCCCTACATTAATAATTCGAGGAAAATGAATTCGTGGAACCCTTGGTCTAAAGTGGATCCCCAGGCTCAGATGGAATTTTCCGGACCCGAGGAGGGCGTCTTCGCTAAAACATCTTGGGATAGCAAAGGACAGATGGGGACCGGCAGCGCAACGGTGATGGAAAGTGTTGAAAACGGATCGGTTAGGACCAAACTCGAATACACGAAACCGTTTGCGATGACCCAAGACGCAATCATCTCCCTCATCCCTTCCGGAGATTCAACCATTGTCCGGTGGAGTGTCGGTGGAAAAAACAGTTTTATCGGCCGAGTGTTTTGCACATTTATGAACATGGATAAACAAGTAGGCGGAACGTTCGAGCAGGGATTAGCTACGCTAAAGTCAATGGTTGAGATTCCAGGCGATTAGACGGTTTAAGCGGGCTTGCTGGGCTTATCTACCATAAATCTTTCGATTTTTTCCGCTAGCAATTTTGACTGAAGTGGCTTGACGACGAAATCGTCGGCGCCATTTTTAATGGCCGCTTCAACGACTTCGCGGGCCGCAGTACCAGTCATCACGATGATTTTGATGTTTCTAAGTTG
>JAYSTF010000008.1:0-17760 GCA_043720065.1 Pseudobdellovibrionaceae bacterium
CAGCAGTTTGCGCGATGTCCTTTTGGAACACCGTGAAATGCTTAAGGAAGACGGCTATTTGCCTTGTGGCCACAGGTACACCTAGCGGCTTTACCCACCTAGACTATTGTCGATAAGCTTTATGTCGAGCTGCTGCATGTAATCTCACTCGTAAAAATTAATTAGAGGAGAAGCGTTGTTTATGAAAACAACCATGCAGGGTTTATTTTTGGGCCTGTCTGTTTTAACTCTCATTGGCTGCGGCGGTGATTCAGCGTCTTTCTCAGTGCTGCCGGATGGGGATACGTTTTATCAAAACACCCAGTCCGCCAACACGCGTATTGATATGCTTTGGGTCGTGGATAATTCAGGATCGATGGAAACCTCGCAAAATAACTTGGCCACCAATTTTCCCTCATTTATTGATGGCTTCGCCTCACGTGGACTCGATTTCCAGATCGGCGTCGTTGGCACTGATGCTTTTGTGGCCCTTCCCGCGATGACTTCTATTTACGACACCTGGACTTACCTTCACGAGCGGCCGCAACTAGAGTGGGCCAAGTTTCGTGATGGCGGCGCGACACATTCAGGCGTTTACATCATGAATCGCCTGACACCAAATCTTTCAAACGTGTTCCTTAACAACGTAAAGCTCGGCGTAAACGGCCTCGGCGACGAGCGCCCACTGCAGAGCATGAAAGTCGCGCTCGGCAGCAGCTACAACTCTGGCTTCATGCGAACTTCAAGCTATTTAGCCGTGATCGTTTTAACTGACGAAGATGATTTCAGTCATGATGGGTCGGACTACCTCAACGCCCAGTATACCAATCCCGCCCTTCACTCAGTTCAAAGTTATAAAGACTATCTCGACACAGCCACAGGTTCGAATGCTTCACGGCGCAATTACGCGGTTCACTCGATCGCCGTTCAAACTGAAGCGTGCCGCGCCCAACTTGGTGACGGCCGCCGAATCGCGGCCCGGGTGAATGAGCTCGCAACGTTGACCGGTGGCAAGAAGGTGAATATTTGCGGAGATTTTGCGCAGGAACTGGAAATCATTGCGGAGAATATCATTGAGCTTTCAACTCAGTTTTACTTAAGCCGAATTCCACGCGTCGAGACTATCGAAGTGAAAATCAATGGCGCCGTCGTTCCTAACACCGCGTCTAATCCTGGACCACTCACGGGCGGCTGGTATTACAACAGCGCCAACAACAGCATCATGTTCCAGGGCAATTATATTCCGGCACAAGGCGCCCAAATCCAAGTTTACTTTGATCCCGTCGGCCTCGGTGGCTAGACTTGGGGAATGCGCAGATGGTTACGTCCAGTCCTCCTCACGGGTTTAGTCTCATTTCTTCTAGGGATGTGGTTTAGCCTACAAAAGGCTGAGAACCACATTCTTGGTCATTTAAAAACTTTGCCGAAAATCAAACTTCTTACCGACCAGCCTAACTGGTGGCGAGATGTCGCCGCGCGCGCGGCAAGAAGCGGCATCGTCGAATTAGAGATTATATCCCCGCCCCGCCATCAGTGGGAGTCCGTCATCCGCGCCACAGAGCATGGTTGTCACGCTGTAGCCTTGCGGTCGTTTTTCGAAAATTTCTTCGTGAATAATGACATCCTCGCCCCTTTCCCCGGGGAATTGAAAACTCATTTGGATCAAGTGCACGCGGATTTCAGAGCCAAGGAGTCGCAAGACGAAATTTATTTTCTACCGCTGGCTTGGTCCGTCAGCCGCTGGCGCGCCGAACCGGGCCAGACGAACAAAGATGCTCGCTTTTGCATTAAAACGTCGCCGGATGAAGCTCTTATGATCGCCTACGATATGAATTTGGTCGGCGGTCCGGAAAGCAGCGAAGAGCTGGACTTCGATTGGACGGCGATCGCCGAGGCCGCTTGGACTAAATTTTCCGCTAAGGCTTTCTTTGACCTCACGGGAGCGGAAACTTCCGTTCCACGCTTTCCCGTAAAGGGCAGTCAGGAGTACGTCGAGAGCGAAGAGCTTGGCTCTTTACCGCTCGACTTTCCCGCAGGCTCCGCATCCAATTTGTGGACTTATGGACTTTCGCTTTGCCGCACACCCACGAAGACGCAGGCGCTATCGCGTTTCTTCACGTGGCTTATGGCTCCTGAGCAAATGGCACTCCTTCTTCGAGCAAGCGCACTTAAAGGGGCGTTACAGTCTTTAGAGCAGCCGGGAATTCCGGTTGAACAGCGCCCCTCGGCGCTGCGCAAATTTTCACTTTCGAAAATGCGTCAGCCCGAGCTCGAATGGCCCATGGCAGCCGCCTGGTACGAGCTAATCATGAGCGAAAAATAAACTTTTTACGGAAGTTGAACTTGAACAATTTTACGAGCTAAGAGCGGATTCGTTGCCGCGACGCCCGCATCGTTGTAGCCGATAATTTCGATTCTAACTTGCATGTCACTTGTGGGCTGAATGCCGAAGAACACGTATGCTTGGAATCGACCGTTAACGCAAACCGAGCAATTATTCGTGTCGGCACAACTGCGAATGACCGTGCCATTTTGAACTATCTCCCAAACGACGCGATTGGTTGGGTAGGTTGCTTCGTTACAACTGCCGCCGATGTCAGCCGCAATTTGCGCGGACTGCACAAAAATTCGGCCAACCGTCGCAAGCTCCAACATTTGCGGATCGCGAACAATGCAGTCGACCCCTTCGCAAGCTAGGGTGCTGCCGCCATTAAACACGGAGCTCTCCGTATAAACATCGCAGTTAGTGAACTGCGTGAGTAATGCTGCGGTAAAAAGACCAATCATTAGAATTTTCCATTGCGATCTCATTCTGAGACAATCCCTTTTGAAACGGGTGAGGGTGATATAACTATATCGACATGAGTCACTTCGGGCTTAAGCGGTGCATTTTATGTTCCATTTTTACTCGAAGATGCCGTAACTTAGCGGCACAAAGGGTGTCTAGGGCATGATCGATCGATGCATTTTAAACGTTTTCGCCTCTGTATTCCTCCTGCTCATAGTCTATCCCGGCTTCGCCGAGACGCCGACGTTCAGGTTCCATTCAGCCCAGGAACCTGCTGCAGTCGACCCGCTAGCGCTTATGGAAGCCACTGGCGGGTTCTTATTCTACAATCTTTATAGGGGCTTATATCGCGTGACGGGCGATGGCTCCCTGACCCCGGAACTCGCGGAGAAGTGCGAGTGGACCTCAAAGACCAAACTGGTATTAATTTGTAAACTCCGTGCCAAAATAAAGTTCAGCAACGGGAAATTTATCGAAGCCAGCCATTTCGTAAGAGCTTGGCAACGGATCGCCGATCCTCAATCGGGTTCACGGCATGCGGAGTTACTCACAAACGTCGAAAGTTTTAGCGCAAAAGACCCCTTAACGCTTGAGGTTCGCCTACTGAAGCCTGATCCTGAGTTTCTCTATAAAATTGCTTCACCAGCGCTGACCCCCCTATTCGACACTCCGCCGACCAAACCAGATGACTTCACAAAAGCTATAACCACCGGACCTTATCGTTTTAAAAAATGGGTGCGGCAAAGTCGTATCGAGGCTGAGCCGAATCCATATTATTTTCGCAAAGCCGAGCGTCCGCAGGTTCAAGTTCTGATGGTAGAGGAAGATTCCACTGCACTACAAATGTTTGACCTCGGTAAACTGACATTACTTAGACGACTCGCCGTTCAAGAGATCGACGCGAGAAAAAATAAGCCGGAATTTTTAAGTGTTCCGCTCATGCGCTTTGATTACATTGGATTTGGACCGGAAATAAATCAGCACCCAGATTTGCGTAAAGCTTTAAGCCTCGCTCTTAAGTACCCGGAGTTGACTTCGGCGTACAAAATTTCCGGAGAGATCGGTTGCCCGGCAATCCCGAAACGTTTGGCTAATCCCTACCCGTGCCACAAGTTCGACCCAGCCTCGGCGAAAGCGGCATTTGAAAACTTACCCACCGCAATTAAAGAAAAACGTTGGCAGTTGGCGTTTTCAAAAATTAGCGGCGAAGATGTCGATCGCGGCATGGAGTGGATGCAAAGCCAATGGAAGAAAAATCTTGGGCTGAATATAGAGCTAAAACCTATGGAACGAGTAATGTATCTCCGGCTGCTCCAAGCAAATCCCCCTGCTTTATTTCGCAAAACTCTCACCCTAGATCGACCGACTTGTACGGCGGCGCTGGAAAACTTTTTGTCTTCGTCACCAGATAACGCCATTGGTTTGAAGTCGGAAAAATTTGAGCAAATGGTGGCCGCGGTTGCCATTGAAGATGATCCGAAAAAAAAGAAGCGCCTCTGTGGCGATGCCCTAAATTTTTTGATCAGCGGCCATTATATTATTCCTTTAGGCGAAATTCGCCAGGCGATACTCGTGCATCCGAAACCATTTAAAGGATGGCGCATTACTCCACTCAACCAATTGGACCTCACCAATCTCGAAGTCGCAAAATAACGCTGGACCAAGGTCCATTGCAGAGGCTCCTAGATTTAGCCGAAAAGTACTCTAGAAAGTGCGGCTTCAATTCGCCGCAGGAGGAATTAATTAAATGGCTAAGGACAATAAGAAATCCGATGGTGGGGCTCCAAAAGGCGGCGATAACGTCATTTCGTTGAATGTTTGCCCTATGGATAAATGCGGTAAGCGCGCCACACGCGCTCAGTTTTGCGATGAGCACTTTGGCTGGTTCAAAGAAGGTTTGATCGCCAAGAACGGCGAAAAGCCCAAGGACTTCGATAAGAAGTTTCAAGCTTATAACTCACGGAACAAAAAAACCGCTTAATCAATGGCGCAAGTTACCCGCGGTACTGCCATAGTGACTGGAGCCGGAAGCGGCATCGGAGCGGCCATCGCGCGCCGCCTGAGTGCCGACGGTTTCGCCCTCGTTCTGGTGGGCCGCGATCTACACAAGCTTGAGCGCACGGGAAAAAGTCTAGTTACTCCCCACGTCGCCGTTTCTGTCGACCTCACTCTCGCCAATGCGGCAAATAAAATCCTTGAAGCTTTGGATCATCAAGCAGTGGCTGGGCACTCCCTGCAGGCTCTAGTTAATAATGCGGCTGTGTTTCACCGCTTATCGTTCGGGGAAACTACGGAGGAAATGTGGCGCGAGGAAATTGAAACTAATTTGATGGCTCCCGTTCGCTTGATTCGAGCGACCTTGCCGAAATTTGCCGAAGGCGGAGCGATCGTGAATATTTCGAGCACTCTGGGAATAAAGCCAATTGCAAATACCGTGGCCTACTCGGCGATAAAATCAGCACTCAACAACCTCACGCAAGGGTTATCACTAGAGCTGGCACCAAGAATCCGCGTCTGTGGCGTATGCCCAGGCCTAGTCGACACTCCGATCCATTCCTTTCATAAGGAAGACGACAGCAGCAAACATCGCATTTTGGCAAATGCCGCCCAACCCATGCGCCGCATGGGACAGCCCGAGGAAATCGCCGCAATGGTCAGTTTTCTTGTTGGCCCTGAGTCCACATGGACCACCGGTTCACTTCATGTCGTTGACGGCGGAATTAGTCTGCTTTAATCGCCTCTGGAACCCCTAGAAACGGTTGCATTCTTATCCGCGCAATCTTATTTTGAGCATCCTTGGCTACGAGATCTTTGGCCGAAAGGATGATTCTAATGGGTGCAGGCTGGAAACGTGACGGTAAAATGGACGTCGCCGCAAAAAAGGGCGCGCTTTTTACGAAACTGACCCGGGAAATCGCCGTGTCAGCAAAACTTGGTGGCCCTGACCCTGATTGCAACACCCGATTAAAGCTTGCGATCAATGCGGCAAAAGCGGTTTCCTGCCCCAGAGATACAATCGAGCGCGCGATCAAAAAAGGTTCCGGCCAGCTCGAGGGTCAGACAATCGAAGAACTTACGTATGAGGGCTACGGGCCGCACGGCATTGGAATTATTGTCGAATGCCAAACCGACAATAAAATCCGCACGGTCAACGAGCTTCGCTTGGTGTTTCGCTCAAACAGCGGAACTCTGGGGGAACCGGGAGCCGTCGCCTGGATGTTTGAACGGGTCGCTATGATCGAAGGTCATAAAGAAAACGTCGGCGACCCCGAAGAAGATGCGATTGAAGTGGGCGCCAACGAAGTTCTCAAAGGCGCAAATGACAATTACACATTCTTCGGCGCACCCGCGTATCTCGATCAAATACGTACTGCACTTCTTGGGCGAGGCTGGACGATCAACTTGGCAGAACTCTCGTTTAAAGCAAAAGAGCCTATGGGATTAGATGAACCAAAACGTAAAGAAGTAATCGCGCTTTTAGAAGCCATCGATGATTTCGACGACTCCCACCGAGTGCACGCTACTTTAGGGTGACGCCATGGCCTTGAATGCTGCCGCATAAAACTTAATTTGTTTCACCATAGCAAAGAGTCCGTTCGCCCGACTCGGCGACAAGTGCGCGCTTAAATCTAGCTTCGTTAGGAAATCGGGAGGCGTTTTTAAAATTTCATCTGGCGTCGCCGTTGAGTAAAACCTAAGGAGCAGCGCCACCAACCCTTTAACAATGAGTGCATCACTATCACCAACGAATTTAATTTCTTGGTTTTCAGTAAGTATCGCGTGAAGCCAAACTTGGGATTGACAGCCCTTCACCTTGAAGTCTTCCTTGCGGAATTCTTCCGGGAGAATTTCAAGCCTTTTGCCGATCTCGATTAAATGTCGGTACTTCTCTTCCCATGTCGGGAAGACGGAAAAATCCGCGATAATCTTAGCCTCTCGTTCCATCATTCTCATCAGCCATACCGATTAGGCCCTGTTTATTCAGTGGTCAACTGCTTGCCCAAATAAGGCACTTTTGAGTGGCCGCGATTATAGCCCACCCGGGCCTTTCCCAGGTAGCCTAAATAGCCTGTAGTTCCAATAGTTTATAGACTTTTTGAGGCCGTGTGGATGGCCCCCTCCTTGCTCTTCTAAGGAGACAGGAGGCAAATATGAAAACCAATTTTGCCATGTTACTGTTCGCCCTGACCTTATCGAATATCGCAAACGCCAAAGGGGCAAAGTGCGAGTTAAACCTGAACGACACTTCCACAACCGTGGTCGGCGTAGGTGAAACTAAGGCCCAAGCTCAAGCGAATGCTCTGGAAAAGTGCGTCGAACACCGCACAATGTACTTCGAAAAGCACCGTGGGAATGTCGATGAGGATCGCTTCACAGCGCTTATCGATAGCTGCTCCGCGATGTCTTGTAAGTAGTAATCCACTCAAGTACTGTGCATGCTATCGGAGGGCACTGCATGGGAAAACTTTTAGGCTTTCTTTTCGGCAAAGAAGCCAAGATTTTCGACAAAGACGGCAACGTCCGCCACAACCTTCCCAAAGAAAAATGGGATGCCTGGCAAGCGCGCTACCTGCAGAACGAAGAACTCAACTGGCGCAACCACTCCGGTGTCCGCGCCAAAGACCTCGGCATATCCGACAAACCCCGCAGCGCCCGCAACAACTAGGCTAAATTCGCGGAGACGCACACCACCCGCCAAACTGAAAAACTCTGCGTGCGCAGAGTTCAGACAAGTTCGAAACGAGTCCCGCTTCCCGCCCAAACCAAAGTTTAAATATATTTAATAATGAGATGCGTTCGCCATCTCGGCACCGACAGTTAGCGCGGCAGCCTGGTCAAAATCAATTTTATTAATGCTGCCTTGTCCGCTGCCGCGCCGCCCAGCTGTAAGTCGTAAGCTTCCGTAAGCCAGCGGCCCATTTCTGCCCCCGGTCGGAATCCCGCGGCGATCAGATCTTTTCCATTGATCCAAGGTTTTTGCAGATGTCCGTCTTCTTCCATCAAATCCTTAAATGCAGCGACCGTGGAATTTATTAGCTCGATGCGCGGTTCAGACAATGGAAGTTCAGCCAAAGGCCATAATTTTAAGAGCCAAACTCCGGCGGCGGCGTCCAGAAGTTTCAATCGGGAAACTAAATCCGATTTTTCACTCGTCAACGCGTGCAAACCGCTAGTAACGGCGCTGGCGAAATTTTGCTCGTTGCTTGAACCTTTTAGGTCGCGAATCCACTTAGCCGCTTGATCACTTTCAAAACCATAACAATATCCGAACCAGCCAAGAGTCACATTTAAGGGCCAACCGCGAGACGAGGCGACCGCCCGAAGAGCCCTATGCCACAACGCAAGGTCGGGCTGAACACGCGCGCTTAAATCCGGAAAAATTTCAGCGAACAAACCGGTAACGCGCAAACACTCCCAACCTTTGGCTGCAAACTCAGAGGCTGCAAGCTTCCTTAGCTCTTCGGACTGCCGTTCCTTTGCGAGCCTTGGAATTTTTGCAGAGTGCTGCTCTACCGCGCGCCACGTTTCATCGTCGATCACAAAGCCCAATTGCGCGGAAAATCTGACGGCGCGTAACGCTCGTAGCGAATCCTCTGTGAACCGTGCTTGCGCGGACCCTACGGTTCGAATCACGCGTGCATTAAGGTCCCGCTCTCCCCCGATTACGTCGATGATTTTGTCGTCGTTGTAGGAATAAAAAAGCGCATTGATCGTGAAATCACGGCGATTAGCGTCGTCGTTTAAGTTTGCGAACGCGATGGACTCCGGATGACGACCGTCTTTATACTCGCCATCAGTTCTAAAAGTGGCGACATCGGTTTCAGCGGTTTTGCCGATAACTTTGATAACTCCAAATGCTTTGCCGATGGACAGGGTTTTCTTAAATAATCCTTCGACTTGATCAGGAATTGCATCTGTTGCGACGTCGAAGTCATTTAGTGGGCGATTTAACAGCGCGTCTCGCACACAGCCGCCAGCAAGTACGGCTTGAAAGCCCGCCCCGCTTAGGGTTTTAAGGACATCTTCGGTATCCGGCCAATGGGGATGGGCTTTAAACCGCTTGAGAATTGCAGACTCCATGCAATTAAGAGTACAACGAAGGACATGCTTGAGGCCACTCAAACTCTCATTTCGGAAGTTCTCCAGTCTCAAGGAATTCACCGTTGGGGAACGGCGAGCGTGGAAAAGCCACATTCCTTCGAACATTATCGCCATTGGATCGACGGCGAAAAACATGGAGAGATGGCGTACTTAAAAAATCATCTGCCGCAAAAGGAGTTTCCCGACAGTCTATTGCCGCGAGTGCGTTCAGCCCTTGTTATCGCGGTAGACTATTTTCCGACGCATCCAAGTCCCAAAGATAAAGCTCCGACCTCTGCCCTTCCGATCGCGTACTATGCTCGAGGCCACGACTATCATCATTGGTTGAAAGCGAAACTCATGAATGTAATTGAAAGCCTTAAGGCTCACTTTCCCGATCAAGAGTTTTTGGGAATGACGGACTCCCATCCTGTGATGGAGCGCGACCTTGCCCGCCGCGCGGGTCTGGGATGGTTTGGTAAAAACACCTGTTTGATTGATGCAAAAAGTGGCAGCCTTTTTTTAATCGGAGAAATTTTCACAAGCCTCGATTTCAAAGTCGCCATCACCCCATCGCCGGATCAGTGCGGCACATGCCGACGCTGTTTAGACGCTTGCCCAACACAAGCTTTTGATGGCGAACGCCAGCTTGATGCAAGAAAGTGCATCTCCTACTGGACCATCGAGGCCCGAGGAACGCCACCTGCGGAGCTAAGGCCTCAGATCGGGGCCTGGTTCTTTGGCTGCGATATTTGCCAGCAGGTCTGTCCCTGGAATGAGAAAGTTTTCGGCCGCACTTTAATGCAGGACGAGCAAACTAAACCAGCTGACCTAAATGAACTTGAGCGAGAGCTCAGGTGGGTCTTAACGGCCTCAAATAACCAGCTCCTAAAGGCATTTGCGGGAACTCCGCTTACTCGCTCAGGCGGAAAAGGCCTTAAGCGCAATGCGATCTTGATGGCCGCTCACCATAAACTCACTGCACTTGCTCCAGAGATCGCAAATGTCGGCGCGACGTTTCCAGAGCTTGCGGAACTGTCTGCTTGGGCGCTTCAAGAGGGTTTGTTTTTAAGCTTGGCGAACAACGACTCTATATAATTTTGGTCCATTATGCGCCCGCTCGACATCGGCACACTGCCATCAACGCTTTTGTGAAATTGCTGATTCAGCCACTGCAATCGATCAATTATCGCATTCTCTACGGCTGACGCTACGCTGGGACGACTCATATCGACGCCGTTAAGCAGTCGCCTTAACTCTTCCGTTGCGTCGAGCATCACGCCAACGGCCACTGGCCAAAGAGCACCTTTCGCGTCGAGCTGCGCCGACTTGTAGCCAAGGAGTTTACAAAGCTGGGTAAGTTCGGCTGCTGTCGTCAAGTCCGAATGGACGCCGGCGCTAATCCTCTCCAATTGTCGTGCAGCGCCCATGATTCGGTCGGCCAGCTGGCCAAATTTCTCCATCGAGTCTGGTCCAGCGGCACCTTCTTCACACTGCTCAAGTAGCGCAGTCATCTGGTTAACGAGGTCTGAAGACTCGGATTTGAATTCACTCATTAAATCAGTCATACTTTAAACATTGTAACTAGGGGTGAGGGTGGGCGCAAAGGATAACGAATTCGTCCCAATAAGAGTGACGACACTCAGGGGCGATCAGCAGATCCCATTCGATGTGTATGTTCGCGTTGCGGGAAAGCATATCCTCTACTGCCGCCAAGGCGATAGCTTCGAAGGTCAGCGCCTTAATCGACTTAAAGAAAAAAAAATCAAACAGCTCTTTATCCAGTTAAATAATGAATCTAATTACCGGGGCTACCTCTCTCACAATATGGAACTGGCTTACAAGGCCACCTCTGGAAAGCCAATGGGCGTTCGTAGCCAAATCATTCAAGGTCTTCAGCAGGCCGCGACTGAGGATGTCATAGATAACCTTGCGTCGCAGACGCATTACGACCACTTTAAGCAAGACACGAAAAATTACGTCAAATTCCTTATTGAAGAAAACCAGGCGTTACGCTGCGTTTTGGAAATTCAAAACGTCGATGCCAGCGTCGCACATCACGGAGTTAACGTTGCTGCCCTTGCAACTGCGCTCGCCCACCACGTGGGCGTTAAGGATCCGGTGCAACTTCAGCAACTAGCTGTTGGTTGCTTGCTTCATGATTTAGAGCATTCCCATAGTGGTCTTGATGTCGGGCGCTCTTTGTTGACACTTAGTGAGCGGGAGACCGGCCTTTACCGCCAGCACACGGATGCTGCGATAAGTAGAGTGCAAGACACCGGCTTCTACGACCAACTAGTTTTAAAAATCATTCGCAATCATCATGAATCAGTGAACGGCGGCGGCTTTCCCGACGGTCTAAAAGAAAAAGATTTGCATCAATTAGTACTGATTGCGGCAGTTGCGGACTCTTATGATCGCTTGATCAGCTATGAAAAAGTGTCGCCAAAGGACGCCGTTAAACAACTATTAATTGATCGCGTCGGTCTTTTGCCGCTCGATTACATTAAAGGGCTATCGAGCCTTCTAAAAGAAAAAGGCGCGGTTTAGCCTTCAGCTTTTAGAGCCGCGAAATGCTCCTGCGCGCGTTGCAGGCGCGACTCAAGGACCGAGCGCAAATCGCGTCTAATAAAAATATCGTCGGCAATATGGCCGAAAAATCCAAATGGCACCGCATAATCTATAAAGTCCGTCACCAGCGTCTGCGCATCGCCGTGGTCTTCAAATTTACAAGTATGGATCCAATCACGGAACAAACCTTTGGATTGCCTATAAGTAAGGCGGCTTCCCTTTAAAATGTCCTCAACCCTAAGTCTCACCGGCTGCGAAAATCCAAAGCGAGTCATCGTGAACTCGAACTCAGCTCCGCGACGAAGCGACTCAGCGCCTCGTATCATCTCAACCTCAATATGATCCTTGAGGAGTTGAGGCACCCGCTCAGGACTACAGAGGAATTGAAAGACGTCTTGGCGCGGACCAGGAACGATTGCTGAAACTTGCAAATGAGCCATAGCCGATTCAACGCCGCCTTCTCATGTCTGGATAGGTTTTATGCAAAGCATTATATATTTGAATTTATGGTTGAAAGGGTACCTTCCATTCCTTAAGAACAGTTCCAATGGCATTTCGCTTTGGCGCCTATTTACTTTTTTCGGCAATGAGCATTAGTTCATGGGCGAATCCCATCGAACTTCGTGGCGAACTCATCCGCAAAGGGTTCACGTACCAGCTCCTAACAAAAGGTGATGTCGTCTGGCCGCTAATTCCTATTTCGGACGATTTGGAGAAAGACCTTCGAGAGCTTCAGTCTGGCGACCTGCTCGAAGTCACTCTGGAACGCTTGGACAGCGAATCCGAATTTATTTTGACCGAAATTCATTTCGTTAAAGTCTGTCGTCTCATCGGTCTTTGGATTGCGGATGATTTTACCATCGTGGATATCGCGGATTTCGAGAGTCTGAATGTGATTCCCCAGGCAGGGTCGCTGATTCTTCGCACCGCGGAAGAGTACTCGTATGCCCTAACTCCGGAAGAGGGCCCAGGCTGGGGAATTTTTCTCGCACAGCCAGGTCGCGTCTTTTCCGGTCGAGTTTTTTTTGACGGCTCAAGCTTGCACCTCCGCGTCTGGGAAAAATCGGCCGTAATATTCGACTTCCACTTGACCCCGCTCTATCGCGCCAGTCACCGAGATCAGTGTACATGAGCGATTTCAAAGCGATTGCGCTCGATCTTCTAGGAACCAAAAAAGATCCTGAAGATATTCGTCTTGGTGAAATAGTCCGAAGCGATTCTTCATTGATTCCAGAAGGCGGTTGGGTCGTCGCTGGATATCCAGACGATGAAGGGATCAATCTCAACGGCGGCAGGCCGGGAGCAGCGCTCGCGCCATCAGCGATTCGGAAATACTTATACCGCTGCACTCCAGCGGTTGGGCGCGCGGATTCCGTCGCTATTGTCGACCGCGGAGATTTAAGCGTAGAAACCCTCACCCTCGGCGATCGTCATGCAAAGGCAAGAAAAGAGTCTGCCCGTTGCATGAGTGAAGGTGCTAGATGGCTGGGCCTGGGTGGTGGTCATGACTATGGCTTTCCCGACACGGCTGGTTTTTTAGATTCGCTCGATCCTCGCGCAAAGCCACTCGTGATCAACTTCGATGCTCATCTCGATGTGCGCCCTACTTCAAAAGGCTTTCATAGTGGAACCCCATTTCGCCGCTTGCTTGAGGAATTTAAAGACACCGAAATCGTCGCGATTGGAATTCAAAGCCAGTGCAACTCCCGAGCACACTTAAACTGGTTGCAGCAACAAGGTGCGGAGATTTTATTTTTAGATGATCTTTGGTTAACGGGACAAAACCCTGGTGTGGTTATTTGCGAACGACTTTTGCCACGTCTTGAGCGCTTGCGACCTGTATTTATTAGCGTCGACCTGGATGTCTTTTCCTCTGCCTTTGCGCCAGGATGCAGTCAAAGCTGGCCCTATGGGCTTAGTCCAGAGGCCGTGATGATGGCCATTGATTTCATTTGTTCGAGAGCGAGAGTTATGGGGCTCGGACTTTATGAAGTTTCGCCTCCGCTTGATATAGACGACCGAACTTCAAGACTCGCGGCGCAGATTGCACACCGAGTTCTTTTTCACACCGGACCAAGGACATAAGGCGCCTATGGAACTTTCTCATCCAAAGGGCTTTGGGAGTGACAACCACGCAGGGATCCACCTTAAGATTTTAAAGTCCATCACTGATAACAACGTTGGTCATGCTCCTGCCTATGGTACGGATTTACTAACCCAGGCCACCCGAGATTTATTCACCAAGACCTTTGGTAAATGCGAAACGTTTTTCGTGTTTAACGGAACTGCCGCAAATGTTCTGTCGCTTAGAGCCTATTTAAAAAGTCACGAAGCTGTTTTAACGACAGAGAGCTCGCATCTCGCTGTCGATGAATGTGGCGCTCCAGAGTTTCATGGCGGCCATAAAGTCATTACCGTTGCGAGCCCTGACGGCAAACTTAGGCCCTCGGATATCGAGCGTCACCTCATTCGCCGCGGCGACCAGCACGCCGTACAAGTTCGAATGGTATCGATCACGCAGCCAACAGAAGTCGGAACGGTTTATTCACTGCATGAGCTAAAAGAACTCCGCGAGTACACGAGAGAGCACAATCTACTTCTCCATATTGATGGCGCCCGCTTAGCAAACGCCGTTGTTCAATTGGGGACGACATTTAAAGCAATGACCTCGGACATTGGCATCGATGCGCTTTCATTTGGCGGAACTAAGAATGGGCTCATGGGTGGAGAAGCCGTCCTATTTTTCAACACGGCCGAGCTCGAAGAATTTCGCTATATCCAAAAGCAGGAAATGCAGTTGCCGTCCAAGACCCGCTTTATCGCAGCACAGTTTTATGCCTATTTGCAAAACGACGTTTGGCGCGAAATCGCGGCACACAGTTTAAATCTCGCGCAACAACTAGCCGCGACTCTTTCCGACGTACCAGAAATTGAAATCACTCAGGCCGTTCAAAGCAACGCCGTGTTTGCCCGATTGCCAAAGGCCTGGATCAAGCGGCTAAAAGAAACTTGCTTCTTTTATGTGTGGGATGAGCGGGAATGGATTGTTCGCCTCATGCTCAGCTACGACAACTCAAGCGAAGACATTCAGCGCTTCCGAGCTACCATTGGAGAACTCCGTGGCTAATCGTTACCCGCCTGTTCATTATCACGACTATTTGCATTTGGATAAGCTGCTCGACAGCCAAAAACCTAAAAGCGTTGAGTACGGTCGCGAATCCCATGACGAACACCTATTCATTGTTGTCCATCAGACTTACGAGCTTTGGTTTAAACAGCTTTTATATGAGCTTAATTCCGTTGTGAATATTTTTGATAAAACTCCGGTTGCCGAAAGCGACATGGGACTGGTCGTTCACCGTTTAATCCGCATGGGAGAAATATTTAAACTTCTGCTTGATCAGATCTCTGTTCTAGAAACGATGACTCCCCTAGACTTTCTAGATTTCCGAGAACTGCTTTTTCCCGCTAGCGGATTTCAAAGTCATCAATTCCGCCAATTGGAAAACCGTCTCGGCCTGCCGCCAAAACAGCGCCTCCCTTATAATGCCCAACCCTATACGGCGGCATTGAAACCGGAACAGGCGAAAGAATCTAAGAGCATGGAGACAGGTCCAACTTTATTCTCCGGAGTTCGACAGTGGCTCGAACGGACACCTTTTTTAAATGTTGCAGGTTTTGACTTCTGGGCGAGCTATAGGAATGCCGTTCAAGAAATGTTCGCGAGAGACCGCGACTTAGTCATGGCGAACGCTACGCTGGGCCCTGCGGACAAGGAGCGAAATCTAAAAATCATCGGCGAGGCAGAGGCAAGCTTTGCCACTTTGTTTGACGAAAACCTCTTTAACCAAGCGCAAGCTTTAGGCACTTGGAGAATGTCACTTAAAGCGCTTCACGCCGCTTTGTTTATCCAGGTTTATCGTGATCAGCCAGTGCTTCAACAGCCATTCCGCCTTCTGACTGCAATGATTGACCTTGATGAGTTGCTGACGAATTGGCGCTATCGTCATGCTTTAATGGCAAAGCGAATGTTGGGGACTAAAATCGGCACCGGCGGGTCTTCGGGTTTTGATTATTTGAAGGCCGCGACGGACCAACACAGGATTTTCCAGGATTTCAGCCAACTGACGACGTATTTTATTCCGCGATCGGCGTTGCCGGTTCTCTCGCAAGCGGTTGAAAGGGAACTCGGCTTTCACTATTCCGCAAAATTATAATTTAAAGGAAAGAGCAGCGCCCTCACCGGCGACGCATCCACATCTTTTAATCGAAGTGGTGGTGCAACGAGAGTGTAGAGCCCCTCCGCAACGCCCGTAAGCACTAGGCCTTCAAGAACAGATAACTGGTTTCGCCAAAGCGCTTGATGACTTTCAAGGGCCTTTGAGTTGGCCGGGTCGACCGAAGGAGTATCAATTCCCACCAACCTCACTTTTCGCTGCGCTAGAAAATCGATCAACTCAGGCGACAAGCTGTTAAATTCGTCTTGCCATTGATTCGGATCCGGAAACGATTCAGTCGCAAATAGTATCCTGGGGGCCTGGACCTCGCGTTTTCCCCAATCATTAAGTGAAATCCTCTCGACCTTTTTTGGACTGACCCTTACGACTTGGCAAAGGCCAATATAATCGGCGATATCCCTTTGATCTATGCCCCGCCCCTCGCCCGAATAATGATTGGTTGCGTCCGCATGTGCACCGAGATGAACCGTCGTCTCTAAGGCAGATAGCTCCAGATGATCGCCCGATTTAAAGCTCATTGCGATTTTACGGCGAAAGGGCTGATCACCCGGAAAGACGGCAATCGCTTCGCTTATCAATGGGGAAATGTCAAAATACTCGCTCATCGGAATCCGGTATAGTATGCTTCAAATCCTATGTCACTTCAGAGCGTTCGCGGCACACATGATCTGCTTCCCGAGGTTTGCGCCAAGCACAATCACATCATCGGCATCGCCCGCGATGCTGCAGCCCTTTACGGCTTTAAAGAGATGGCTACACCGATCTTTGAATTCAGCGACGTCTTTAAGCGGACACTTGGTGACACCTCTGACATCGTCACGAAAGAAATGTACAGCTTCCAGGATAAGGGCGGCGACTGGATCACACTTCGTCCTGAAGGAACCGCTGGGGTCGCCAGAGCATTTATATCTGAGGGTTTAAGTCAGATTTCCCCATTTAAGATTTTTTATCAGGGCCCCATGTTCAGATATGAGCGGCCGCAGAAAGGGCGCCAACGTCAGTTCAATCAGCTCGGCGTTGAACTAATGGGGATCGCCTCCCCCCAAGCGGACGTCGAGTGCATTGCTTTAGCGGATGATATTTTAAAGCACTTGAATATCCGAGACCGCGCTCGTCTAGAGATTAATTCGATAGGCGATCGTGAGTCTCGCAAGAAATACCGCGACGCTCTCATCGAATTCCTTAGCCCGAAGGTCGCCGACTTAAGTGAAGAGAGCCAAAAGCGCTTAACGACAAATCCTCTTCGCATTCTTGATTCTAAAGATCCGAAGGATCAAAAAACTTTGGTCGGTGCGCCTGAGTTTTCTTCTTGTCTAACAAATGAAGCGAAAGAAATTTTCGCAGCCGTTCAAGAGGGCTTGCGGGCCATAAATATCGAGGCGCATTTAAACCCAAAACTTGTTCGTGGTCTTGATTACTATTCCCACGTTGTTTTCGAATATCGCACTGACGCCCTAGGCGCCCAGGATGCAATCCTTAGCGGGGGCCGTTACGACGAACTCGTAGAAATCATGGGTGGGCCTAAAACCCCCGGAGTCGGATGGGCCGCAGGAATCGAACGCCTTGCGCTTTTGTTTGAGGGTGAAGTTCCCGCAAAGCGGCCAGTGGCCTTAGTCCCAATGGGACCAGAGGGCGAAATCGTAGCTTTGGCATTGGCCCACGAACTTCGCCGCGCCGGCATTTACACCGAACTCACCTTTACCGGGAATATCTCAAAAAGAATGAAGAAGGCAGCTGCCATGAAAGCCCGCTGGGCCGTCATCGTCGGCGGCGACGAGCTGAAAAACGGTTTGGTTTCATTGAAAGATCTCGACACCGGAAACCAGTCGCAGATCCCGCGTGATCAGTTAGTTGCGTCTATCAATGAAAAAAATTGATGCGCGAATGCCTGGAAGAAATCGGCGTTAGCGTAATACCCATCAAAAAAATAGCCGAGACCGAAGAATCATCGGCTGTCCACCATTGGTTTGAAGCGAAAATCGTCTCCGGCGAGGCGACTTTGGCAAATGATGAAAATTCAGCTTTAAAATGGGGCACTATCGCGGAGATCCAGCTACTCTCCCCGGTTACCGATGAGGATCTGAGAATTCTGATTACTCATTT
>JAYSTF010000071.1:0-12110 GCA_043720065.1 Pseudobdellovibrionaceae bacterium
AGGTGCCGTTTGTTCGGATCATCGTACACGAATGTGCTCAACGACGCTTACAGGCGCTATCCAGAAAAATAACTGTTCGGTATTACGGACGGAGCGAAAATTAATTTTTAAAAATTAAATTTTGTTTAATTAAATGTTGAGCGGTAAGAATCTTCATGCTTAACAGTTTGCTCTCGCACGTTTTAATAAACTAGTGCATCTTGCACTAAGTATGTGCAAACCAGTTGAGAGGAATGAGTGAACAAAAAGTGTGACGATCATATTTCAAGAATTAAGCAGTTGATTATAACAACGAGAATGAGCCCTGAGTTCCACGCCCTCATCGTGGAAGGGCCGGCTGGGTGGGGAAAGACAACGGCTGTGGAAGAAGCTTTGAGGTCCGTAGGAATTGAAGGCATCCATCTCGGCGGTTACTCGACTCCGCTAAATTTGTTCAATTGTTTAGCTGAGAATTCAAAGCGGTTCGTCATCATCGATGATTGTGCTGGTCTTTTTAATTACCAGAGTTCAGTGGCGATTCTCAAAGCAGCGACTTGGCCTCAGGGCGGCCAACGGATAGTGCGCTGGGGTTCTACATCGAGTCGGGCCACGGTTGACGAATTCGTCTTCGAAGGAAAGCTGATTATTGTATGCAACGGGTTTCCAGATACTGCCGATGCGAATGCGGTACGGTCTCGTAGCTTTCCTTGCCCGATTGAAATGACAGTGGGGCAGGCGAGGAGTTTGCTGGCATCAGCAGCTATAGATAAAATGCGATTTAAAGACATGTCAAAGTCAAAATCCGTCGCCGGATTGCTTAGTGAACGGCTGACCCAGAATTCGTTAGAGCAAATTAGCTACCGTACACTTCGTATGGGGTATGAGCTGGCCGTTCATAATCCTGATTCCTGGCAGTCGCTACTTTCTGGGATGATTAAGATAGTACCCGTACATCCAATGAGCATAGTTCAACAGCTGGCCCGTCAGAACCTGAAAGTAAAAGAGCAGGTCAAACTCTTTGAAGAGGCAACGGGATTAAAGCGCCGGACGTTTTTTAACTACCGCCGCAAACTGACAAATAGCCATGGGTCGTCTTACCAAGCTTAAGATTAATGTTTTAGCGGAAGCGCATATGCTATTTTTCTTCCCTTTTTGTTCTCACGTTGTGCGGTGATAAGCAGTAAACCATGCTTGGAAAGATCAATTTCCTTTGTGAGGTAGCAAATATATGAGTTCTCCTTAACTTCACATTTGGCGATTGTGGACGTTCCCGCTTTATGGGTCACGGCAAGCGCTGAGTCCTTAGTTGAGGGATTCTCAAAATTTATGTCGAGTAGGAAAACTTGTATCTTATTCGGGCCCAGTGGAACGACTTCAGTGTGAAAGGCTCCCGGCATTTGAATAAAGCCTCCGTGCGGTCCGGCCGTTGCTTCTCCATGGGCATTCGCCACGCTAGTGTTTAAAATAAGCGACATCAGCGAGCCAAAGACAAAAGTTCTAGTAAGAGACTTTTTTTTAATGGATGCGGCCATCTACTCTGGCCTTCCATAAGAAAGGGGCTACGCGACAACCAATGATGGAAAAGCATAGTGCCCAGCCGATGGCTGCGATGGCGATAAAAATTGAATAATGTTGTGGCCAAATTTGTGTCAGTGCCAGACGCGAGACCGCAGCGATGGCCATGCATAAAAAAGCAATCCGATCGGTTTTAGTGAACAAAAGGCTGCGCCCCGTATGCCCTTGGGAAATCCTAATCAACATTCCCGGAATAATGATTCCCATACAAAGAAAAGTGAAGACGTGTATCGATAGGGAACCAAGTCCGGGATAGACGCCTAAAGTTTTCGCGGCCTCAAACAGGAAATGAAGTATGAGGCCGAAGTGGCCTACATGCATGATGGCGATTCCAAAGTGGCGCAGTCCTTGGATTGGATACCACTTCATCAGGCGAACGGTCATAGATAGGGCGGCTGAGATAAGTAGGACGCTTGCAATGACCGGTGGCATAAGAGTCGAAAAGACAGAAGCCAAAACGAGGAATTTGATGCTCGAGTCAAGGCGGGGGTTGCGCGGCACCTGAAGATTTAGCGAGTTCTTTAGGAACTGTGGCGTTGTGCGTTCCAGCATCACGATGAAAGCAAGACGAAAAAGCCCGATGGTCAGGGCTGTACCAAGCACAAATGTTTCTGGGCTCAATACCAAATTTTTCGCGATGAAAAAGAGCGGTATACCGATCAGGAAAAAATAATTATCTTTGAAGGTATCCTGACGGCGGAAGCGGATGAGCGAAAAGAGCACATAACCGCCGCAAGAAATAATGAAGGCATTGAGCGGGATGAGTCGCAACCAAGTGGGGAGGGGGCCGCCATACAACGTCGCTAACCGTTCCACAATCCACATTAAGGCCAGCGTCGCGAGCGGCAAGCCATGGATGCCGCGAATCTTTACCCAATTCTTGCTGGCGGTTAATAGAAAACCACCGAGCACGGCCCAGCCGAAGCCGAATAGCATTTCATGAGCGTGCCACTGAAGAAGTGGCAATGAAGTTTGCGGCAAGTGGAGATGACCTGAAAACAAGAGACCCCAGAGGAGCGGCAGAAACGTGCCTGAAATAAAAGCCAGAACGAAAAACGGCCTAAACCCCGCCTGCCATAGTGGCAACGAGAAGAACTTGGATTCCACGGGCAGGTCGGCGTTTATCGGTTTGAGTTGCATACTGCTGCTTTCCCACTTCATCCTGTTGCTTGAAACGGCACGCGTTTTTTACGAGCGTCGAGACGTCGGCGCTTGCTAGCCGCCAGCCGGCGCAAAACGTGGGAGCTGGCCGAGCGGACTAGACTGTCTAAGTCCCGACCTTTCTCCGTGTAACTGATGTCTTGTTGATTGTAATGGATCACTAATGTGGCTTCAAGGAGATCGCTTTTCAGGCGTTTTAAATAAAGTCTGAGATTGGATATACGTGATGAGCGAGAAAGAATTTTTCGCAAGCACGTTTCGTATTTTTCGCGCTGATCAGGAGCAAGATCAAGGTGTTCGGCTGTGATAATGAGCGGCATACATCCTCCTTTTAAAGTACCTTCATAAGTGAGACTTCATCCGTATAGTCATCGAGGTCTGTTAAAAATGATCCGATGGCTTCGTCTTCCAAGCGTGAGCCGAGGATCCGCAAAGCATCCGTGGTAGTGAAAATGCCGATGACCTTTCCGATCGCATCGACGACGACCGCGGAACCGAACTTTCCGTCAGCCATATCGTTCGCGACGTCAGCGAGTGGCGTGGTTGACGTGACCACATAGACGTCTTTACACATGATCTCGGAGACAGGTGGATTCGAGCCTCTCGCGGCGGCGGCCTTAAGATCCCTATCGCTTACAATCCCCACCAACCGATCTAACTCCAGGACAGGTAAGTGACGGATGCTTAGTTCCTCCATGTATTCAATGGCGCTCAGGACTCCTTGGTCCGGCGTGGCTACGTAAGGGTAGCGAATCATGTGGTCCAAGATGATCGGTGTACGCATTTCGGGCTCCTTTAGTTCGTGCCAACATGCACTAAATGCGAAGCAAGAAATGAGCCTTTGGAGATAGGATTTCTGATCGATGTCTTCCACATTCTGAGTCAGAATGGCTCATCTTCTTGCTCCTCTACATGATTTTTTGTCTCAGCACCTCCACAACTAAGACTAGTTTAGCGCAGGGCAGCCGCCCGGCTTACAAAGCGTGGCAGCAAAACCAAACTGGTACGCGTCGGGTGAACGCTCTGATTTACGCGCGAATGGCAAATCTACACGAATAAAAAGGCTTGGCAAAAGCGGGACTGCCAAAAAAGATCGCGAGCCAACTCGTCTCATTGATCGAGCGGCAAGGATCAAAAGCTGGGACTATTTTGCCCATACCGCTTACGCGACAAGAAATCGCGGACTCTGTCGGGTCTACAGTTGAGTCGGTAATCCGAGTTATGAGCAATTGGTCTCAGTTGGGGATCATTAGAACAACTGGACAGCAATTTGAAATCTTAAAAATGGACAAAATCCTCGAAATCATAAATGGCAAGCTCGAGGCATAAAAATTGCTCATCCATACTTATGATATAGAACATAAAGAGAACTACAAAAGGGGTCTTGCCTATGAAAGCAGTATTCTTAATCGCACTTTTAGCCTTTGGCTCGCTGTCTCACGCTGCGGTCAGGGGCGAGGAAATAGCAAAGCTCACATCGCCGCCCGAAGTGCCGCCGCCTATCACGCGCAAAAATAACACTAAGGTCATTGTTCACCTTGAAGTCGTTGAGAAGAAAATGAAGATCGCCGAAGGTGTTGATTACACTTTTTGGACTTTTGGCGGTACGGTACCTGGCAGCTTTATTCGGGTTAAAGAAGGTGACTTCGTTGAGTTTCATTTACGTAACCATCCAAGCAGTAAGATGCCGCACAATATTGATTTGCACGCGGTCACCGGCCCAGGCGGGGGAGCGGCATCTTCCTTCACGGCTCCCGGGCATGAGACGGTCTTTTCTTTCACGGCGCTTAATTCCGGACTCTATGTTTATCACTGCGCTACCGCCCCGGTGGGCATGCATGTCGCTAACGGCATGTATGGTTTAATCCTGGTCGAACCGAAGGAAGGCTTACCAAAAGTCGATCGTGAATTCTACGTCATGCAGGGCGACTACTACACTAAGGGAAAATACGGCGAACAAGGAATCCAGCCGTTTAGTATGCAAAAGGCCATTGATGAGAAACCGGACTACGTCCTTTTCAACGGGTCCGTCGGTGCACTTTCTGGAGATAAAGCGTTGCCAGCAAAAGTCGGAGAAACAGTGCGGCTGTTTGTGGGTAACGGCGGTCCGAACTTGGTTTCATCCTTCCACGTCATTGGCGAGATTTTTGATAAGGTATATACGGAAGGCGGCACTGCATTTACTAAGAACGTTCAAACGACTCTCGTGCCCGCCGGTGGTTCATCAATCGTCGAATATAAAGTGGACGTACCGGGCACCTATATTCTAGTTGATCATTCTATTTTTCGTGCTTTTAACAAGGGTGCGCTGGGGATGATGAAAGTTCAGGGAGCTGACGACAAAGCCATTTACTCCGGCCAAATGTCTGATTCCGTTTACTTAGCGGAGGGTGGAGCTATCCAGAAGACACCGGAAGCTCAAGTTGCGGTTGCCAAGACGACGGCAGATCGCATTCGAATGGGTAAGGCTGTTTACACGCAAAACTGCGCGGCCTGCCACCAAGTGGACGGAAAGGGAATTCCAGATGCGTTTCCGCCGTTGGCTGGAGCGGACTATCTCAATGCAGACAAAACTCGTGCGATCTCAGTGGTGCGCAGCGGTTTAACTGGTGAGGTCACGGTGAACGGCAAGAAGTACAACAGCGTGATGCCGGCCCTTGGTTTATCGAATGAGGACATCGCTAACGTGTTGACCTATGTTTATAGCGCTTGGGGCAATTCCGGAAAAACTGTAGCGCCGGGTGAAGTGGCAAAAGTTAAAGCAGTGCCGGTAAAGCTTGGTCATTAACAGATTGTTGACGTGTATTATGCGAATGACGGTTCTTAGCATTGTCTTCGTAAGTTTGGCGGTAGGTGCCGCCGCGAAGACCACCGTCGTCGCGATTCCAGCAGGCGCCCTCACTCCGTTCTGGATCACCACTAAAGATAAGACCGGACAAATCGAGTCGATGAAGATCGAGGCCTTTGAGGCGCAGGTTTTTCCCGTCACGAATAAGGAATATTTGGAGTTTTTGAAGTCTCATCCGGAGTGGCGCAAATCAAAGGTAAAATCCTTATTCGCGGATAGTAGATATTTAACCCAGTTTCAATCTGATCTTAAACTAAGGTCTGAAGTAAAGAACGATGCGCCCGTCACCAATGTTTCGTGGTTCGCTGCGCAAGCCTACTGCGAAGACAATAATATGCGTTTACCAACAATAGCCGAATGGGAATATATGGCTGCCGCAAGTGAATCGAAAGCGGACGCCAGCAAAGATTCAGCTTTTTTGGGCAAGATCTTGGAATGGTACTCGCAGCCTGGTGAGACCGCCACGCTGAGCAAGATCGGCGGCCGCACTAAAAACTTGTACGGGCTGCATGATCTTCACGGACTGATTTGGGAATGGGCATACGATTTCAACTCGAGTCTCGTGACTGGTGAAGGCCGCACGGACGGCTCGTTAAACAGAGAACTGTTTTGTGGATCGGGCGCGATGAGTGGCGGTAATAAGGAAAACTATGCGGCTTTCATGAGGTTCGCGTTTCGCTCCTCATTGAAAGGCGCATCAACCACGTGGAATTTGGGATTTCGCTGTGTGAGAGGAAAATCATAATGAAGATATCTATTATCGTTTCGAGTGCGGCCATTGCATTTTGTTTGGGTTTAAATCTCGCCGCGGACGAGCATCATCATCATGGTGGCGCGCCGGCCCAACCGGCACCGCAGCCTGCTCTAAAGGAGTCGTCCCTCTTTAATTCCGAAACTCAGTGGCGGGATCAGACGGGCAAAGAAGTGGTCCTCAAATATTTTCGCGGCAGCAAAGTTCTTCTTGCGATGGCCTATACGTATTGCACTTACACCTGTCCGCTTACGGTCGCTAAGCTAAAGAAGATTGAAGGAGACTTGGTCGCTAAAGGCGTTTCAAATTTCAAAATCGTTTTAGTGTCGTTTGATACGAAGCGCGACACACCCAAACGATTGGCCTCGTACATGAAGCAAAAGGATCTAAACCCCGAGCGCTGGACTTGGCTTGCACCTAAGTCTGACAAAGATGTCCGGGAATTGGCCGCGCTTCTGGGAGTGGTTTACAGTAAAGATAAGTCAGGTGAGTACTCACATTCGAGCATCTTCACGCTCCTGAGCGAGGACGGAGAAATCGTCGAGCGTTTGGACGGCATCAACGCCGATCACAAGGGTCTTGTCGCGAAACTCAAAGAGGACATGTGATGATTAGAAATGGAACATGTTATCGATGTTTGAATTGTGGCAATTCAATGGGCTGCTCATAAAGGAGCTAGTTATGGGTTACGGTGGAGAAGGTCTGATCATGGGATTGCTGTTTGTCAGTGGTAGCATCTGGGCGCAAGCTGACCGCATTCAAGTCGGAGGCTCCGCGCGAGTGCGTGCCGAGTTTAAAGAAAATGCGGACTTTAGTGATACGACGGACGATTACATTGATTTTATCGGTTCGCGTTTCCGCCTCGACATGAAAGTGCAGGCAACGGAAAGGGTAAACATCCTTTTGCAGCCCCAGTTTTCAAAAACTTGGGGTGAGCCGGAGTTCGTTCCATCGGCGGCCGCTACCAACACGGCGACCAACACGAGCGGAGCGACCAATGATACGCCTATCGACATTCATCAAGCCTACTTTGAATATCAGGCCAAGGAGTCGCTTTCATTCCTACTGGGGCGAAAGGAACTTAGTTACGGTGATGAGCTCTTGGTTGGCGGCGTGGGATGGAACAATGTTGGTCGCTCTTTCGATCTTGTACTAGGTACATACAAACATTCCTATGGAAGCGTGGACGGTTTTCACTCAAGCGTCTCTGACCGGAACACGACGGGCGCGGGCGCTGGCGATCGGGAGTTTTCCGGCATCTACGCGGCCAACAGGATTTCTGAAAGCATGGAGCATGCGGATGCCTACGTTTTTTATTCCCACGACCCATCGACCAGTCCACCATCCAGCACAACTGCTTACGGTGCACGGCTGAAGTCACCAGTAGGTCCATTCGACTATCGTGCGGAAGTGACGTTTGAAAACGTGAAAGCCGCGGATTCCACAGGTGAGCGACAGTACGATCTTGAAGCCGGTTATACGTTCGATGCCGCCAAAAAATTTCGCGTCGCGATTGAGTACTTCAGTGCCAGCGGTGGTTTTGACCAGCTTTTTCCGACCGGTCACAAATGGCTAGGATATGCCGATTTGTTTTCCCGGCGGAATATGAAAGGGTATCATGCCAAAGTTGCTGGCCAGATTTTTTCGGGTCTTGTTGCATCGGTTGACTACCACCATTTTGAACGCCAAGACACGAGCCGCCCGGCATATAAATTCAATGGTATCGCGGCGTATGGTGTGACCGGTGACAGCGCTGCGATCGCCGATGAATATGACCTCGTGCTCACGTATACTTTGGATGAGAACCTTACAGTGGAAGGTGGAGCTTCACGCGCTCTTCCTGGCGATTATCTAAAGGACAACGGAGGAAGCGACGTGGCCTCCTTCTACTATCTTCAGGTGGCGACGTCATTCTGAGGGTAGGCCGGGGACATGTTTATGCATATTCACGCAACTGCTTCGGACCGAAAATATTCTTCAAGCCGCATAACTTTAAAGGGACTGCTCAGCGGCTCGCGAAGCATTAACGCCAAAATTCTTAATGCATCCGTCGTTGTAAATATCCCGCAAATTCCATTCGAACCGACTACGATAGCACAGCCGTACTTTTCTCGAGCCATGGTCTCCGCTACATCTGCGAGCAAGTCAGTGGGCTCCACAAGATAAGGATTGGCAATCATTGCTTCGTGGACGGAAGCTTTGCTATTGGGATGAAGAGCCATATGTCGATAGATGTCCCTTTCTGATAGCAGACCTACGACACGGCCATCAGCACCGGTAACCGGCAGGTGCCGCATCCCCCATGAACGCATAATTTCGATGGCGTCAAAGAGTTGAATTTCAGGCGCCACAGATATGGGCTTCTTTTTCATTGCTTCGCCGATGTGTTTGCTCATTTGAGTTGCCTGCCTTTATTAAAGTTTATTGAGCTCGTTCAATCTCAAACTAACTATCTGCGTTTCCTAAAACTGGAATCCAAAATGAAAATGTTGACCCCTCGTTCAGTTTGGTCCGCAACGAAATTTGACCGCCATGCCGCTCTACCATCGCTTTTGCGATAGCTAAACCTAGTCCAGTGCTTCTTTCTCCTTCTGTAGGGAGAGTACTTGTCTTGCCGAACTCTAAAAATAACTTTGGTACCTCGCTCTCAGCAATGCCCCTTCCTTGGTCGATGAAGCTAAATTCCAGGCGTCCCCGTGTGTGGTTCGCCTCCATTTTTATTGTAGTTCCTCGTTCTGAGAACTTTACGGCATTCGAAATTAAGTTATCGAATACACGCCGGATCTTTCCGGAATCAAAATGGGCTATTGGGGGCAAATGGGGATCTAGGGTTACCTCAAATAAAATGCCCTTTTTGCCGGCTAATCGTTTTCCATGCTCGGCCATTTCTGAACAGAATTTCATCAGATTCACTGGTTGGCGTATGAAGTCTGTTTGTGCGTTTACTAGCTCCAACTCTGAAAGCTCATCGATCAAATTGAACATATAGGTTGTATTTCTGGACAGCACTTCAAAAATATTTTCAGCCTCAGGAGGCAACTCTTTGTACCAGTGCTCATCGACCACCATTTCAAGGAACCCTTGGATTACGCTCAGTGGACATCTGAGATCATGAATCACCGTTGAAAACGACTTTGCCTTAGAGTGACTTTCTTCAAAATAGCGGCGGAGCCTGGCCTGTTCAACGATGACCGACAGCTCTGCCGCTATTGCCGAGAATACTTCCACGTGCTCACTTTTGTAGGTGTCAACCTTGCAACTTGAAAAGAAAACGAGCCCAACCGGCTTATCGTTGGCGAGAAGGGGACAAGTCAGGCTAGACAAAATCCCATCTCGAAGTATAAGTTTTGTCGATGTTGAGTTTGGATGACTCGTGAGATAGTCGCGGAGATTATTAATTATGCGAGGCTCACCTGTTTCGAGGATCCTTTGTAAGGTACTGCCGGCGACCGGCGCGGAGTAATTTCGGTTTAGGTGCTGGATTTTTATTTTTGACTTCATCCAGCTTGAGCGCAGTAGACCACTTTTTTCATCTAGCAATGCTATTCCCATACGGTCAAAGGGGATAAGGACTCCCAGGGACTCAAACAAGAAGTCCAGAATTTGGTTATACGCGAGGCCTGAACCCAGCTTGCGATTAATCTCTCGAATGACTCGTCCAAACAGGTCGATAACTGGCGGCCCCGCCAGGTCGGAATTAGTTCTTGGTTGAGAAATGTCGAAGGCGGGATCAGTCGGACGTACTTCCATGTTTCGGCCCCCGTTTCTTGTCACGTTATCAACTTAGTCTAAAGCAATCGTGAGTCCAGATCGGGAATGTCAGTAATAGCCTCCAGACGGCAGCGGTGGGTTAGAGGGGCCCGTTTCCCACCTCATCTATTCGAGACAAAATAGCCCAAAGAACTCCAAAAAAGAGGATGAATTTCTCTCGACTGACTTCCATGGCAACTCTATTTCGCCTGGGCAAGATATTTGGATAATCGATCCTTGTTCATGGCAAAAGTCTTGGACATCTTGTCAGCCTCTGCTTTTGCGGCGTCAAGATTCACAGGTTTGCCAACTTGAACTACCCCTGCCATCCCCATGGGGAGGTGCGGATCACATTTAAAAATATAAATACCCTCCTTTTCAAATTTGAAGACCTTTTTTTCGTCCAGCTTTCCAACCCAACCTTTCGCTCCCTCGGGAGTGAGGGCAGATGAGGAATTGTGGGCAGAATCCGTAGGAATAAACGTGATTGTATCGCCGACTTCAACCTTCGAGAAACCAGGTTCAAAAGACATTGGTCCATCTTTGCCTGCGTTCTTCATATGAACATCAATATTTTTTGCTTGAGCGCTAAATCCAATAAATAGGGCAAACAGCAGTGTGATTTTTCTCATTTCGAATTGTCTCCTTTTTCGATACTTGTCTAACGTGTACTTCTGCAAACGGCACGCCCACATATTATTGAATCCCGGTTGCATACGGAGACAAGAAGTCTCAACCAAGTGACATATGGTCTCGTGTTGTTATTCCAATGGTATGACTTCCGTCGAAGTCAGGTGACCCGACCTGGCTTAATTTAGGGTGTAATGGCTACTTTTAATACGCCATCTCGTTGATTGGCGAAGAGATCGTAAGCATCTTTGATCTGAGCAAGTGTAAAGCGATGCGTGACAAGGGGCTTCAAGTCCACCCGCCGAGAGGAAATCACGTTGATTAGGCGGCGCATGCGCTCTTTTCCACCAGGGCAAAGAGTTGTAACCAAATGATGATCTCCTAAACCAGCATCGAAGGCAGAATTCGGAATTACAATATCCTTTGAGTAGACACCCAGGCTAGACAGCGTGCCACCTGGCCTCAGCACTCTTAAGGAGGATTGGAAGGTATTTTCAGTTCCAAGCGCTTCAATGCTAACATCCACACCGCGTCCGTTTGTAAGTTCCATGATGTGTGGAATGGGATCTTGTTTTTTGTAGTTGATGGTAATATCCGCACCAACTTTGCGGGACATTTCTAGACGTTGTTCATCGCCATCAATTGTAATAATCAAACTTGCGCCGCTGAGTTTTGCGCCGACCGTAGCGCAAAGGCCGATAGGTCCTTGAGCAAATATCGCTACTATGTCACCGATCTTTATTTTTCCACTCTCGGCGCCACTGAATCCGGTGCTCATAATATCCGGACACATTAGGACTTCCTCATCAGTTAGATGATCGGGCACTAGAGCGAGATTTGCCTGGGCATTGGGCACGAGCAGGTATTCTGCTTGAGCGCCATCAATTGTATTGCCGAATTTCCATCCGCCCATGGCTTTGCCGCCACATTGAGACTGGTGACCGTCTAAACAAGTATGACATTGTCCGCAGGGAGTAATCGCTCCTGCAATCACGCGTTGGCCTACCTGATAGCCAATCACTCCGGGTCCAAGGGCTTCAATAATTCCAACGGGCTCGTGGCCAATCGTGAGACCCGGCTTAACCGGGTACTCTCCTTTGAGGATGTGGATGTCAGTGCCGCAAATAGTAGTTGTTGTGATCCGAATTAGGGCCTCACCAAAGCTAGGAACTGGAATTGGCTTTTCTCGAAGTTCAATTTTACCAGGCTCAATAAAGGTTAGAGCTTTCATGGTTTTATTCATTCAAGGCCTTTCGTTAAGGTACTGGCAATTGGAGCCAGCAACATCAATGCCATACGATCTTAGAGGGGTCTAGGGAATGGCGATGGGACATTTTGTCAGCTGAACGGATGTTTTGTCCCACATTTAATCTGTAGTGCAACAAGGCTCATTTGTACTGGATATTTCTAGGGCCC
>JAYSTF010000072.1:0-11931 GCA_043720065.1 Pseudobdellovibrionaceae bacterium
TTATTGATCTTGCTTCGTAACAAAATCAAAACATGGGATCAGTGGATGGGCTACTTTTACCTATTTACCAGGAAACACCCCGGTAAAAACCGGGGAACCATCGGACTCTAAAAAGGGGAGGCTATTCCTTTGTCTTTAAAAGGTGGTCGTTTACTTCGATGAAGGATTTGATCTCATCGGCGATCCCCAGAAGCTTTGACCATTGCTCCTTATATAAGGTCACCGGAAAACGGCCCATTCCATAAATGGAAAGTGCGCCTTTTTCGCTCACCTTCATGGAAAGAGTTCCACGCGATGGCTTAGTTTTAAGAACGGCGTTCTCTGCTTTAAGTCTTTCAATTTCTGCTTTTAAATCATCAGACATGTTTGTTTACCTCTGGGGGCTGAGGATAAAACAATTTAGAAGGAATATGTAACCAATAACGTGCCGCCGCGCGAACTCCAGCCTTCTTTGCGAAGGTCGGTCTCAATGCGTCGGAAGAGAGCGACAACCTGAAGATCATTTCGATCGCCGCTCTTAACCCCGATCGCAGCACTGTAGCCGTGTGAGTCGCTCTGGCTTTCTTCCCGTGAAATGTTGTAATTGAGCTCAGTCACTGCGGTAAATCCGCCTGCCATTGGTACTGCAACATCGATTTTCGGCCCATACGCAAAAAAATCATGCGGCGTCCATAATCCGGGCTGACTGGTTTGATAGCCTAAATAACTAGCACCCAGGCCCGCCCAAATCCACGGTGTCGTAGGCGCAATCCCATACATTAGCGCGAGCTCATGATCTTCCCGGCGATTGCCATCGCTAAACCACTTCTGGCTCGTTTTTCCTAAGGCACGCCATTTCTCTTGAAGGCGATAAACAAAATCTATTCGCGCCGTCGACGCGGTTAATCCTCGAGTGATCCCCGCCGGCAGGAACATCTCCTGATAAACAAAATCATTTCGTCCGAGGAATGAAATCCATAATGGATCGACCGGGTTTAAAACAATCGTAGTTTGTCCTGTGAGCCTTGCTGTATCGACAGAATTTCGCACTGATTCTAGCTGATGTGCGAATACCGCGGCGTCAAAGTAGGCTCGATGGGAATATTTATGCCCAACGAATACACCGATTTTGGTGCCAGAAAACTTGCTCGAATCGGCCATTTCGCCCTTATGATGTTCGGCCGTTACACCCCAATCAACCGCTTGAGCTGTTTCACCAGCATAGGGCCACAAAAGATCTCGGCGATGATTTCTATAACCAGCTAAAAAAGATGTTTTTTTTAACTCGTCAGAAGTGGAATCAAATTCCACCGAGGTTGAGACAAGAGGTTGTTCGGCTGGTGCGCGGGGTCCAATCAGGAGGAAAAAGAGAATGGCGGTGCCTTGGAACCACCAGCGCCGACTTTTTCTATCGATGACACTCTTTTGCTCCAGAATTTCTTTTTCATACTTCGCTTTTAGCTCGAGAGGCACATAACGCAATAGAAAGCGACCCTCTAAGGGATGCACGAACTGGGACTTAAGCCGGTGCTTTTTTTGCATTTGATATTGCACGAAATAAAGCAGCGTCGTGAGGAACAACAAAAAGATCACAAACGCGAGGAGGGAGGAAACGACGTCAATCCAGTTCATGAAATCCTCCCCATCTTTCCCTTGCGCTCCAGTTTGTCCCAGCTCATCGACCGGTCCATCCACTCATCCAAAAGGCAAAGCAGCGACCAAGTCTGGATGACGTAAGTAAAAAATAAGCGCCGGGGGATTAGAGTCACCAGTGCGATAATGAGATGTTTGGGTGAGGTTACGATAAGCAACGTTTTCACCAGCTCAATACCGATACTGAGCCCTACCCAAATCTGAAAGAAGCGGCCTTCGCCCGTGCGGATAAGAGAACCCAAAAACAAAAGCGTAATAATGAAGCTCACTATGGGCGCGATTGTCGTGTCCCAGACGAGATGAAAGATAAGCGTTTTACCTTTGAATCCGCGTTGGGAAATTTCTTCTACATTAGCCCATGTGGCTTGATACATTCCCCGCACCCAACGGTAGCGTTGTCGCAATAGCGCATGAAGGTTTTCTGGCGCCTCGGTAACGGCTATCATTTGCTCGTCACTCTTAATTTTCCAACCCTTGGCCAGCATGCGCATGGTGAGCTCGGCATCTTCAGCAAAACTTTTATGACCGGTGACATACCCGCCCACATTTAGGATCGCCGTTTTGCGAAATAAGCCAATGGGCCCTGGAACCACACTGACCAGTCCATACAATGAGAGCGTGCGGCGAAAGAATTGGATATTCAAAAGATATTCTAAATGTTGAAACCATGTGATCCAGTTGCGCTTGTTCCCGATGTAAACGAATCCGCCAACGGCAGCAACTGCCGGATCAATGAAGTGCTTTAAGCCAGTGCGCAAAGTGTTCGGGGAAACTTTTGAGTCCGCGTCGACGCAGAGAACATATTCCCCGCTGGCATGGGCAACGCCGTTGTTTAAAGCGACGGATTTTCCTGAATTAGGTTGGCTTACAATCACAGTTGGCACCTGTGGAAAATAGGCGGCTATTTCCTGGGCGATGGAAAGAGTTTTATCTGAACTCCCGTCGTCGACAAAAATGATTTCAAGCCGGGGGTAATCCATCTTGTACATATGAGCCAGTGCTTCGCCGATGCAGATCTCTTCATTGAACGCGGGCATAATGATGCTCACGAGCGGATACTCGCTCGGCTCACCTGAGATCAAATGAAAGTAGTACTTTTGCAAACGGTCCAAGAAGTAGCCTGCTATGAATGTCGTTTCTCGTAGTAAATCCACGAGCCCTAAGAATAACAGAATCGAGAGAATGGGCCACGCATGCTCTAAATCCGTGTACAGTCCAGCGAGGAGCGCGAAAGCGAATCCCAGAAAAAGAAATCCGAGAAAGGTGTATCTAAGCGGCTTTTCCACTCACCTTTTCCTTCGTCGTGATGAAGCCCTGACCCAATTCAAAACTCATTTGGATGCGCTTTTCGATATGCTCGAAGGATGGGATTCTCTCCACGCGCAATTCGAAGCTCTCGTTTGCCTGTGCTTTGATGGAGTAGTAGCCGACCATGTGCTTAAGGCAGGCGATCTTCACGCTAGCATAAGTGCCGTCGCCGAAATTAACGAACTGACCCATGATTGTACTTGGGGAATTTCTCATAGCGCTCACGAGTTTCAAGGTGCAGGAATTAATTAACATCTGGCTTTGCAGGTTAAACAAATTGTCCATTTGGTGGATCCCTAGGCGATGCACAGAGCCTTTGGCCAAGCGGTCGATTTCCTGCGCGAGAGCTTCGTAATTTTGGCTGAACCCGATTTCCTGGGAAATATTTGGCTTCACTTCAAGCAGGATGAACTGCTCGCTCTTTAAGTATTTATAAAAATCGAATTTCATGACCTCGAAGCTTTCGAGAAAGGACAAGGGGCTCTCCGAAGTGATGAAAGCGCATTTTTCGCCGTTGAGCAGGCCCTCAATCAAGAAATATCCTAGAGCTAGTAAACCAATCTGGTTATTTTCAGTTTCAACAACATTGAAAGACTGCGCGGGAATGCCGCCGATGGCGCTGTCGTATGGTTGAATTCCCCAAGGAGTGTTAAGGCCGGAGGACATACTCAAACCGCCATTTTTTTATTTGGAAAAATCTCGTCAATTTTGGTTTTCAAGCGCTGAAACGTGAAGGGCTTAATGATGTAACCGTCAACCGCCGCGGCCTTAGCCGCCGCCATATACTCTTTGTCAGCAACTGCGGTAATTAAAAGAAACGGAATCGATTTTAAAGCTGTGGATTCGCGACATCGCTTCAAAAGCTCTATGCCATCCATCTCCGGCATCATGATGTCGGATAAAATTAGATCGATAGATGGCTGAGATTGATTAAGATAATTCCAAGCAGCAAGCCCGTTTTCACACTCGACAACATCGCACCCTAATTTTTTTAGCAAATGGGACAGCGTCAGCCGGTTCGCCTCCGCGTCCTCCACCACTAATACCCGAGTTGGATTCATACCTACTTTTCGGATATGTGCTTACTGTTCCTGAACATTTCTGGGAGCTCGACTTTAGTCGATGAACTCCGCGTGGAAGCGAATGTGGTCGCGGACGAACGTCGCGATAAAATAATAACTATGATCGTAGCCTTCCTGGTATCGAACGCTTAATTTTTGACCCAAGCCCTCGGCGGCTTTCACAATGTCATCAGTCAGAAGCTCTTTCGCCAAAAACTGGTCCTCACTCCCTTGATCAATAAGGATGGGATTGGGATGGCTAATTCCAGAGCGAATCAATTCGCAGCTATCATAAGAATTCCAAGCTTCCCTATCCACTCCGAGATAACCGTTAAATGCTTTTTGACCCCATGCACATTTCTTTGGATGAACAATGGGAGCGAAAGCAGAGACGGATTTAAATTTATCCTTTTCCCTTAAGCCCAAAACGATCGCTCCGTGCCCGCCCATAGAGTGGCCCATGATCGATATATTACCGTCCATGCCGAACTTTGTTTGTAGCAATCCATAAATTTCGCGAGTGACGTAACTGTACATGCGGTAATGGTCTTTATATCCAGCGGTAGTGGCGTCAACATAGAAGCCGGCGCCAGAGCCAAAGTCATAGGCGTCATGCTCTTGCGGCAAATTTAATCCGCGGGGCGAGGTGTCCGGGCAAATTACCATGAGTCCAGCTTCAGCCAGGTGCTGTTGCGCTCCCGCTTTCGCCATGAAATTTTCATCCGTGCATGTAAGGCCCGAGAGCCAGATTAAGCAACCTCTCGGCTGCGACCCTGGAATGAAAGTGGAAAAATTCATTTTCGTGCGCGTTTCCTGAGAGTCGTGCTCCCAGAACTGAGTGACGCCGCCAAAACCTTTATGAGTCTTCAACACTTTCATAATCAACTGCCTCTAAAACTTGATGACCGACCGGATGCTTTTGCCTTCATGCATGTAATCAAACGCTTTGTTGATATCAGACAAGGGCATTTCAAAAGTAACCAAGTCATCGATGTTAATTTCGCCAGACATATATTTATCCACGTACCCCGGAAGTTCCGTACGGCCCTTCACTCCACCGAATGCCGAACCTTTCCAAACTCGACCGGTCACCAATTGAAATGGTCGTGTGCTAATCTCTTCGCCGGCGCCGGCCACGCCGATCACGATAGAGGTACCCCAACCTTTATGACAGCACTCAAGCGCCGCGCGCATGAGCTTTGTGTTTCCGATACACTCGAACGAGTAATCTACTCCGCCCTCTGTCATGTCCACGACGACTTGTTCAATGGGCTTGGAGCATTTTTTTGGATTTACAAAATCCGTAGCGCCGAACTTCATCGCCATCTCAGCTTTACTCTCATTGATGTCGATGCCAATGATGCGGGAAGCCTCCGCCATCTTTGCACCTTGGATCACGGAAAGGCCAATTCCACCAAGGCCGAATACAGCCACCGTTGCGCCTTTTTCCATTTTTGCTGTATTGAGAACAGCGCCAATTCCGGTCGTAACGCCACAGCCTAGCAGACAAACTTTTTCTAGCGGCGCTTTTGGATTCACTTTCGCGAGCGAGATTTCAGGAACAACTGTGTATTCAGCAAAGGTCGATGTTCCCATGTAGTGAAAGATCGGCTTCCCGTCTTTAGAAAACCTTGTAGTTCCGTCGGGCATTAAACCTTTGCCCTGGGTTGCGCGAATTTTTTGGCATAGATTTGTTTTGCCAGAAAGACAGAACTTACATTCACGGCACTCAGGCGTGTAAAGAGGAATCACATGATCGCCAACTTTTAAAGACGAGACCCCTGCACCGATCTCTTCGACAATTCCGCCACCCTCGTGACCTAGGATCGTCGGAAAAATCCCCTCAGGGTCCACACCGGAAAGAGTGTATGCGTCCGTATGGCAAACACCCGTTGCAACCATCTTCACCAGCACTTCGCCGGCCTTTGGTCCTTCAAGATCAACGATTTCAATTCTTAAAGGTTCCTTTGGTCCCCACGCGACGGCTGCTTTGACTTTTCTCATGTGAAATTCCCTTCGTGATCGAGTGAGGCTTACGTGTAATATATGTAATTGGGAATTTCACCAGATATTCCGAGGTGACGAATGAGCGAACCAGTTTTGGCCGTGGACTTTGGCACCAGCAACTCGCTGGCAGGCGCTTGGGTAAATGGACGCAGGGTAGAGGCTTTAGATTTAGATCCTTCCGCCAGTGACCCGACTTTGATGCGCACGCTTCTTTATTTTTCAGGGCAAACTGCCTGCTTTTATGGCGCTGATGCTATTCGTCAGTACCTCGAAAACGAAATGGAAGGTCGCCTGTTTCGCTCGTTTAAATCCCATCTCCCTAACCGGAGTTATTTGGGCACCTTTGTCGGTGACCGAGCATTACCACTGGAAAATCTAATTGGAATTTTTCTGTTGGAAATGAAGCGCCGCGCGGAAGAGCTACTCGGCCGCTCGGTGGACTCAGTCATTTTGGGCCGCCCAGCCCGGTACTCGATGGAGGTGATGAACGATAGTTTTGCTTTGTACCGCATGGGTAAGGCCGTTGAATTCGCTGGATTTAAAAATGTTCAGTTCGTTCCAGAGCCTTTAGCTGCCGCTCTAGACGTTCGGCGGTCTTTGAAGTCAGAGAAGGTTGTGCTGATCGGAGATTTCGGTGGTGGGACGTCTGATTTCACTCTCATTCGTTTAGGCCCCTATGATTATAAAAAAGAACACGTTCTTGGCATCGAAGGTTGTCCGTTAGCGGGCGATGCTTTGGATAGCTTGTTCATGAGCCAAAAACTAAACGAGTATTTTGGCGCAAAAGCGCAATACAAAGTTTCGCTGGGTCGTAATCTGCTAACAATGCCCCAATCCATCATGGATCGATTGAATTTGCCGGCGCACATCGTTCATCTAAAAGAGCCAGGGACTTACGAATTTATTCGTGAAGTAAAAAAAGGTGCTTTAAGTTTAAAAGACCGTGCTGCTGTTGAACGGTTATTTATTTTGATTGAAGACCAACAGATTTTTTCTTTTTTCGAAGGAATCGAGAAAACAAAACGCGGGTTGTCGGCATCCGATCACGCTAATTTCGTGTTTAATTATCCGGGACTTGAAATGACCGTGCCTTTTATGCGTTTGCAGTTCGAAACCTGGGCCTTGCGCACCAAAGAGCGAATCTTCGCGGCGTTGCATGAATGCTTAAAGCAAGCTGCTGTGCAGCCGGGCAATGTCGATCTGGTTTGTTTAACGGGCGGCTCGGCACAGGTTCCGTTAATTCGCAGCGAACTTGAGGCACTCTTCGGTGCTGACAAAATGCAAACAAGCTCGCACTTCCACTCTGTTTTGTCTGGGCTGATTGAAGCTGCCGCAAATCCCGAATTTTAGATTAGCGCCTTGAGCACTTCGTCCATCTTCGTGCGCGCATCGCCGAATAGCATTCGTGTGTTTTCTTTGTAGAACAGTGGATTATCGACGCCGGCATAGCCCGTCGCCATTGAGCGCTTAGAAACTATCGTAGTTTTTGCCTTCCACGCTTCTAATACAGGCATTCCTGCAATAGGCGAGTTGGGATCTTCCAGGGCTGCTGGATTTACGATGTCGTTCGCTCCGATCACGATTACAACGTCGGTTTTAGGAAAGTCATCGTTGATCTCATCCATTTCCATGACGATGTCGTATGGAACTTTGGCTTCAGCAAGTAACACATTCATGTGACCTGGCATGCGACCCGCTACAGGATGAATCGCGAAGCGAACATTCACACCTTTTTCTTTCAAGATGCGGCTCATTTCGAAGATTGTGTGCTGCGCGTGAGCGACGGCCATTCCGTAACCGGGAACGAAAATCACATTTTTAGAATTTTCCAAAAGTTCGGCAGTTTCCGCAGCTGAAATGGGTTTAACATCTTCTGCAGAGCCTGAAGCCGCAGAAGTACTCACCGTGCCGCCCTCGGCGCCGAAGCCCCCTGCAATTACGCTTAAGAAATTTCGATTCATCGCTTCGCACATAATATAGGAAAGAATCGCGCCGCTCGATCCAACAAGCGCGCCGGTTACTATTAGCAAATCGTTTGAGAGCATGAATCCGGTGGCGGCTGCGGCCCAACCAGAATAGCTATTAAGCATACTCACAACGACTGGCATATCCGCGCCCCCAATCGCCAGCACCATGTGAACCCCAAACAGCAATGCAAGTGCCGTCATCACTGCAAGTGATACCAATCCGTCGTCATAAGTAGTCACCATAGTGAAACGGTAAAGCAAGTACACGCAGGCAAGTCCTATTGCCAAATTCATCCAGTGCCGGCCCGGAAGTAAAAGAGGTTTTCCACCAACTTTTCCACTAAGTTTTCCAAACGCCACGATGGATCCAGAAAAAGTTGCGGCTCCAATCAAAATGCCTAAATATACTTCGACTTCATGAATGATTTTTTCAGCGCCTTGCAATCCACTTGGCTCAAGAAAATTATTAAAGCCCACCAATACTGCAGCAAGGCCCACAAAACTATGTAGGATTGCGACCAGTTCCGGCATCGCCGTCATCTGCACCCGACGGGCCATCATTGTTCCGATAAAACCGCCAGCGACCATCGTTGAAAGCAAAATGCCATAAGTTTGAACGCGTGGACTAATGATCGTAACCACCAGCGCGATCGCCATTCCGATCATGCCGTAAAGGTTACCGCGCCTTGAAGTTTCCTGATTGCTTAAGCCACCAAGACTTAAGATAAACAAAACTGCCGCACCCAAATAACTCGCAGTGAAAAATCCTTGAGACATGGAACCCCTATTACTTTCTAAACATCTTTAGCATGCGCTGAGTAACCAAAAAACCACCGGCGATATTGATCGTGGAAACTAAAATCGCCACGCCCGCTAAGACCTGAACCGCTGGATTACTTGAGGACACCTGCATCACCGCACCAACGACAATAATTCCGCTAATTGCGTTTGTGACGCTCATAAGCGGAGTGTGAAGTGATGCGGAAACATTCCAAACGACCATGTAACCGACGAAGCATGAAATTACAAAAACCGTCAGCTGGGACATGAATGCTGGAGGCGCGTATTGGCCAATAAACAAAAGACCCAAAGCCATCACCGCCATCAAGACGTAGACTTTAGCGGGACTTTTCGGCCCCGACTTTAGCTTAGTTGCAACCGCCCCGTCCTTTTTCGCAGATTGCGCCGGGACAGATGATGATTTTGGCGCAGGGGGTGGCCAAGTAATTTCGCCAGCCTTCACAACCGTCGTGCCGCGCAAAACCTCGTCGTCCATATTGATATTGATCTGTCCGTCTTTTGCAGGTGTCAGATCTTCTAGCAACCGCCAAAGATTGCTCGCGTAAAGCTGAGAGGATTGCTTTGATAAGCGACTCGGAAGATCCGTGTAGCCAATAATCGTAACTCCGTGTTTGACGGCGATCTTCCCTGGCTCGGTGAGTTCGCAGTTTCCGCCCTGCTCGGCGGCCATGTCGACGACAACGCTTCCGGGTTTCATTGATTGGATCATTTCAGTCGTGATCAAAACCGGCGCGCGTTTTCCTGGAATCAGAGCGGTCGTGATGATTATGTCGACTTCCTTCGCCTGTTGAGCGAACAACGCCATTTCCGCTTCAATGAACGCGGCACTCATCTGTTTTGCATAACCGCCGGTGCCAGAGCCCTCTTCAACAAAATCCATTTCTAAAAATTCCGCGCCCATGCTCTTCACTTGTTCTTTCACTTCAGGGCGCGTGTCGAAACCACGAACTACGGCTCCTAAACTACTTGCGGCGCCAATCGCTGCGAGACCTGCAACTCCAGCTCCGATAACTAAAACTTTAGCCGGAGGAACTTTTCCAGCCGCGGTGATTTGGCCCGTGAAGAAGCGACCAAAAACGTGGGCAGCCTCTATTACTGCCCGATACCCAGCGATATTTGCCATGGAACTTAAGGCATCCATTTTCTGAGCGCGAGAAACCCGAGGCACACTGTCCATCGCCAAAACATTCGCTTTTGTTGCGGCGAGCGACTTCAACAATTCAGGATTTTGTCCTGCCCAAATGAAACTGATTAATGTCTGCCCTGGTTTAAGCAGGTCAATTTCATGGACACCCAGGCCTGGATGAATTTCAGGCGCTCTAACTTTCATTACAATGTCGGCAGCACTCCAGAGTAGGCGCACATCATGAACGACCTCAGCACCAGCAGCTTGATAGTCGGCATCGGAAATGTTTGAGGCCTCACCTGCGCCAGACTCGACGGCGACAGTGAATCCAAGTTTTTTGATCTTTTCAATGATGTCGGGAGTCGTTGCCACCCGCTTTTCGCCGGTGTGGACTTCCCTGGGAATTGCTATTTTCATGAGGGCAAAGTCGCAAAACCCGGGAGACCTATCAAGTATATCCCTCGTAAGTGCTAACGCTTTGCAAAATCTCCCCGTTTCGGGCATGGCGATTGCTCGTAACGAGAGGGAATCTTTAAACATCCCTAGGGGGGACAAAATGAGAAAAACAATATCCGGTTATATTTCCGCCATCGTTATGGCATTCGCCTTACCTTTGGTGGGCCACGCGGCTACCGAAACCCGTTCAAGCGACCGTCAGATTCTAGCTAAACTTCACTTAGTGAACATCGTGGAAATTGACGCTTCTGAATTAGCCTTAGAAAGAGCCTGTAGCTCATCTGTGGAAGCGTACGCGCTTTATCTCTATGATCATCATTCTCATTTGGATCGTGCGGTTCGGCAACTAGCTGCCGTTAAGCAAGTTTCCGTGAACAGAATCACATTTCAACCTTGGGAAATGGCCAATGTGAACAAGCATATGGCCATGATGAAGAGACTTGAGAATATGAAGACATGTCGCTTTGACCGGCAATTCCTGATCACAATGCGCGATGACCATAACTTCGCGGCACAAATGATCTCATTAGCGATCGCAGGGGAAAGAGATATGCAGGTTCGCGGCTTCCTTACCTCGACGTTAACTGTCATAAGAAATCATCGCCAGATAGCGATGGACCTTCTTAAAGAGTTATAAAAGAAACCGGGGATTTTTGACTATCGAAGGTCAATTTTCCCCGATAGCATGAAGTCCAAAGCGATGGCTCTGCCACTTATTCATGACATCACCACTGACACTGATCGACCACCTGAGCTTCAAGCTATTGTTCCGTTGCGAGAGGGTACCGCTTTAAATTCCCTCGTTTATGAAGGCGCACGCATTGCTGAACTGCAACGCAAAGTCTATCCGGAAATCCAACCTCTTATTTTTGATTTAGCAAAGCAATTGGCCTTTAAGCTAGCTCTGGATGTTGCGCGCGACATCGGATGGAAAATCATCCATCATAGTGAAGCTGAAGGCCAAATTGAAGCGATCGAAACATCGGCGCCAACGCCGCACGTATAAGGAAGTTTCTTGATCGGGCGAATCTAGAGAAAATGAAACCCGCCTATCGGAGTTCGACAGAGTGACGTTTATAGCCCTAATTTTTTCCGCGTTAATTACCCCATTTTTTGCGAACGCTGAATGGATCGTTAAACCTCAGGCCGGATTGGGCTACACGTCCAATGCCAATTACGAAGACAGCGATGAAGACTCTGACTTTTATTTATTTTTGAGAAACTCCACGACTTTTTTTGATGACACCAAGACTTGGAATTTTTGGGTTTCATACAAAACTTATGCTGAAGAAAAACAAAATGATGCGTTCACCTGGCGGCTTGGCCATGAGTTTCCCCGCAGCTTCGGCAATGCCCTATTGGATGTGCGTCTAAGCCTCGGGGGTCAGCACTATACAGGTGAAAATCCAGGTACGACAGAAGACGGCTTCGATTACATTTACGGCGAGGGCGCACTTGGTAAAACGAAGTCGCTAAAAAGCGACGTCGAAGTAAGCTTTGAAGGTGGTTATCAGTTTAAAAGCTTCACCCGTTTTCATGGCCGGTGGGATCATACTCTATTTTTTAACACCCA
>JAYSTF010000073.1:0-32567 GCA_043720065.1 Pseudobdellovibrionaceae bacterium
CGAGTGAGTAAAGTAAGCTCGAGGCCTTCGCGCCGTCGACCGTGTCGCAAAAAAGCCAGTTGTTGCGACCGATGGCAAATTTTCTGATGGCCCGCTCGAGCCAGTCGTTGTCGATCTCAAAGCGGCCATCTTTTAAAAATCCGCTGAGCTCGTCATACTCATTTATCAAATAGTGGATCGCATTGCCAAGCGGGCTGGCTTTTAAAACTTTGTCTTTTCGCTCGACACACCACGATTTAATTTTTTCTAAGTACGGCTCAACCTCATTCAGCGAATGCCAATCATATGAACCTCGCGGACACGAAGTGGATCTTGCACGACTCGCAAGCGAAGATCGGTGAACAGTTTTCCATGCTCTATCACGGGTGGTTATGGAAGGGCGCACGAGATCTGCCGGCCTCGCCCCTCCGAAGTCGATCTACAAAATATTACCAGCAAATCAAACGGGCAGCCAAAACCCCTGCCTTCTGAGGCCTAACCCGGCCTCATTTACTCAAGCCTAGCCAGCCACTTTGCTTATGTTCCATTGCATGGGTCCCCATCGAACCTGTTGGGGAACCCGGCGGGGAACAAATGGTGAGAGCCCTGGTGTACTTGGAATAAGACATGATCCCGGTCGCCGACTTCGCAGCCGCCAGGCCGAGAAGTTCAAGACAATGACTTAAAAAATTGCATTTTTGCAAGCGTGCAAGAAGTGAAAGGACGAAAAGCTCAGAACGACTTCAAGACCTCATCGAGGAACTCATTAACGTGAGGCCAGCTATCTCTGGCTACGTCCAACACCTGGTAAGACCCATCGGCGCGGTAAATGTGTTTATGATGCTGGGGCCTGTGTTCATGGGGTGAACAATAGCGAATCAAGTTTCGGGCATCTGGCTTTGGCCAAAGGGCATGGTAGCTATAGCCAAACGTTCGGGCGCGCGGTCGGGCATACTCCGTATCGAGCTCAACATCTTTCTCAACTTTAATCTCGACCGAGTTGCCGTTGAAGGTCCGAAGAATTAATCCTCTAAGGGACAGCTCATAAAATTCCGGCGTCCATTTGATCACGGTGTAGACGGTGGGGCCAGCGACGAAGTGCTGGCGCAGGTATTGATTCAACGTCTTTTCATGGACGTTCAAATAGTTTTCCCAAGAGTTCCAGTCATGCTTGCGACCGCGTTGCATTTTCGGTCGATCTCTACTTGGATTGTTTAAAGGCGTAAATCAGGGAGCTAAGACGTAAAGCGCGGTCAAAGTCGGCGTTATTTGTGGATGAGGCGCCAGCCTCCTCTAGTAAGCGCTCTACGGGCATGGAGTGGCGAACGGCAATCTCACTTAGTTCTTTGGTAAAAGCGGCAATGGCTTCACTACTTGAGGCAAATTCCGGCTGTGACTGTTGGAGGCGCGCAATCGTCTCCTTGGTCCATGACGACACGTCACCGGTATCACTGACTTGTTCCTTCAACATTGGTCTTTTCCTTGCCTGCGAATTTTTGCTCATAAAGCCTCAACTTCAATATAGCATAGGCCGCCATTTTCACAAACTCAGAATATGACGTAAAATCATGGGCTTACGAGTGGTCTAATTCGGGGTGTAAAACCGCTGGTGAGAGCCCTGGTGTACTTGGAATAAGACATGATCCCGGTCGCCGACTTCGCAGCCGCCAGGCCGAGAAGTTCAAGCGTGCAAGATTTAAGTTGTCCGAGGAGCGCGAGTGCGAGCCCGAGTTGGATCACCCAGGCGTAAAAGCGAACGAGTCCCATTTGAAACCTCCAATGGTTTTTTAAAGCCCTCGTTCTCTGAAGTTTGCTGGTAGCAAGATGGTAGCAATTTGGTAGCAAAGTTCTGAAATACTCCGACATACTTCGCGTTTGATTGCGTCGCTCTCGACGTTGTTTCAACTACTTGATGCGACTTGGAATTCTCTTTTCAACTTGGGATTTGGGTCTAGAAATTGGTCGGGGAGACAGGATTCGAACCTGCGACCCTCTGCTCCCAAAGCAGATGCGCTACCAGACTGCGCCACTCCCCGAATTTTACGGACATTTGTCTAGGTGCTGGAATCTAAGGATCTCCTCGCACCTTGTCAATCGGCCGCTTAATCAATACGCATTTGTGATGTTACTCATAAATATCCTTTGCCTTTTACAAACCTTCGTCCTTACGATTTGAGTTAAGCGCATCGTGTAAAGTCGAGTCGGGCCGGCAAAGTGTGCCTAGCCCAGGAATGCAGCAGTGCGCGATTAACATGGGAATAACAGCTTTGAAGGCAACAAAGATTCAGAAACAACAGATACACAACAAGGAGAATTCCATGAGAAAGATAGTCGCTCTAGCGGCTCTAATCTCTTTTATGCCTGTAGCTAATGCTGCAGACAAAGCAGAGATGACGCCCAACGCGGAGTACCGCATCCGTTACCAAATTGACGAGGCTAAGACTGGTGATAAGGGCACGTCCACAACTGCTCACACTGCAACTCACCGGTTCAAGATGGACCTCGGCTTTCGCTCTGGTGAAAAGTTTGGTGGAAACCTAACCCTACTGCACAATGCACAGCTCGGCGGTTTTAGTACTTCAAACGGTGAAGACAACCAGCAGAAGAGTGCGTTCATTGCAGAAAACTCGGTTCTCGTTAACCAAGCTTACGGTACATGGATGATCAATGACGCTTGGAGTGCGAAATTCGGTCGCGGCGGCTTCACTTTGGCTGACGGCTCTGTGATCTCGCAAAATGATTGGGAAGGTGTTCCTTATTCATTTGACGGTGCATTGCTGAATTACGAACACGAGATGGTTCGCCTGAATATCTTCGGCGTTAAGGCTGTTGATAACGCTGCGGCGTTCAACGGATCAAACAACGATGATCCAGAAGTGAATTTCTTCGGATTCGCTGCCGACTGGAAGAACCTTCCTGAAGTCCTAAAGATGGTCAACTTTCATTTTACGAAGGTTAGCGGCAACGAACTCGAACTTGCCAGTATCCGTGCACGCGATGAAATGCGCTACGGACTTGTGGTTTCTGGCGACACTGCTGGAATCGACTATCGTTTGAACTACGCAGCTAATACGGGTGATCAAAAGTCCGTGAGTCTCGGTAACCGAGATGTTGACGGCATGATGTACGCTCTCGAAGTTGGATTCAGCTTACCAGAAATGATGAAGAGCCGATTCTTCGTCGGTTACCACGTTGACTCTGGTGACAAGAATAGTGCTGACGACAAACTCGAGACATACGACACATTCTTCTATGAGAAGCATTGCAACTCTGGGTGCATGGATGTTCTTAATTGGGGTAACCTCACTTTCATAAAAGCTGGTTACACCTTTACTCCAATGGACCAAATCGACGTGGGTCTTCACTTTTGGAAGTTTGAGCGCACTGAGGATAGAGCCGCTGCAACTCTCGGCAACAACGGCGCTTACACAAACGTAGCGACTGTTACCAGCTCCGATCTTGGTCAGGAAATCGACCTCGTCGTGACTAAGAAGTACGACAGTGGTTTCGCAATCAACGCTTGGCTTGGAATGTTCATGCCTGGCGACTATTTCGCCAAGCAAACTACGCCAGCTAGGGACGACACCTACAATCAGTTGTACGTGGAAGGCAAAATGACCTTCTAATTGCCTGATCGTCTAGCTCCACTAGGCGAGACGAGCAAGACTTGAGGCCGAATCGGAAACGATTCGGCCTTTTGTTTTTGGTAGTGCCACTGGTAACTGTGAGACACTGAGAGTGCATGCGTGGGTTTACATCTTTGATTTTACTTCTGGCCGCCATTCTCTTAGCTCCTTCATCAGGCGCGCGCAAAGCCGTAAACAAGATCAAAGTCCAGGGCGAACTCAAAGTCGAACTCAATGCCGTGCTAAAGGCATCGGTCGACTTGCAAGAGGCAAGTGTAAAAGGCGCGGATAAGCAGGCGTCGACAGCAATTAAAAAGCTCATTCAAAAAATTAGTGCCGCCCAAAAGAAATCTACGATGGCGAAGGATCAACGGACACACATGCTGAAGATGCTCACCGCCGCTAAGACGGCCCTTGAGAAGAGCCGGCGGTTGTCGGGCTCAGATCGGCACACGTTCATGCAGACGGCGTTTAAACAGATTGTAGGCCTGTCGGAAACCTACCAACTCGATAAGTACAAAACGTTTTTCTGCCCAAAAGATCGAAGCGTCTGGCTTCAGCGGGGCAATAAGGCGCAGAATCCTGTAAATCCAGAAACCTTAGGCAGCTGCGGTAAGCCGGTATAGTTAAATGGCATCACCTTTAGACCGATGGCTGGCAACCCTTTCAAGAGGCACAATCGCTATTTTGGCTATTGGCGGCGGTATTTTATTTATCGTTATTTCCGATCCACCACGAACCGTGTGTTTTTCCCAAACGGACTATTTGCAGGAACAGCAGCAGGGATTTTTGTTTTCAGATCCCAAAGCACCTGAATCTAGAAAGCCAAGCTTTACGCGCATGTTCGAATACTGTGAGAAAAACAATGGGCCTGGTGGCTGCTATGAGTTTTTTAGCAAGATGCGGCTGCTAAGCCAGGACCTTCAGTCGGTGCCTGATGAATGCACGGGCCGCGCGGGCGGGTTCCAGGAAATCGAAAATGCGCTTTGGAAAACTATGAATCTCATGGTGCGAGCCGCATGGGGATCAGTGCCACCAAAGTCCTATCCGGAAAAATTCGGCTGGCTCGATGCCGCCGATATCGCGCTTTACTGTTCGCTCAAAACCCAATTGATTCGCCTTTATGGGAATTCCACTTGGGAGAACTATCGGGAAAAGCTCTTCCATGAGCTTCCAGGGGCTAAGGATCTTCCGCGTAAAGACACTTGGGAAAAAATTCTGTTATCTGAAGAATGTCGCAAATACCAATAATCAAACCGTGAATAATTCCAATTGGTGCCACTGACCATTGAATAGCTGACCTTTGAAGCTTAGGTCTGGATCCCGGCGATGGCGGATCTCTGCAGTGCTTGGAAAACTAGGGATCATTTTAATCGTCCAATCATTAGGGTTAAGCCCAAACTGTTTAAGGCTTGAAGTAAGATGGGCGATGATCGTTTTCGTTGTCTGAGTCATGATGGCGTCTCCTCGTTAAAATGAGTTTGGTCAGTAGAGACTGCAAAAAAGGGCCTCGAGTTGGCGTTGGACTCAGTGTCTATCTCAGGTCTAAAATGTCCGGACGGCGGACTTGTCCGCCGGACAGGGGACAAGCATGAAAAAAGACTTACGAGTTTTCTTAGCCCTTCAACTGGCTTCCACGATTGTTGCGATGACAGTTTTTAAACTGGTCGAAGTTCGTTGGCAGGCCGGGCTGATTGCCGGCTCTGGGTTTGTTTTTGTCGGCGTTTGGATGGTTCTAAAAACGCTTCGCTGGCCTGAACGATTTAGATACGCCTCTTTTTATTTGGCCAGAGCGCACCTCTGGCTTTTCGCCTTACCGATGATTTTGGTTCAGTTTCGCTTTTTCGGAGCTGATTTTGCCCAAGTTCATTTTTTGGGAATCCCAGGGCCGCAGTTTCACCGGATGGCCGAGATTACTTTTTTGGTGATGGTTGTGGGGACGGGAGTAGATTTGTATAGGGTTCGTAAGCAGCCGTGATGTCGAATTAAAAAGGGCGCCAATATGGGCGCCCTGACTATGAGCCTTTATCTATCGTCTGAATTCTAATTTAAGCTTCGAAGGGCTTAGGGCTGATTGCTTCTGGCCGCTCGTAGGTGTCGTAGGCCTGAGTGCCCATGGGGAGAAGAGCGAGGCTACGAGCTTGTTTAACAGCGAGAGCCACGCGGCGCTGCTGGTTCTGGCTAAGCTTGCTGATGCGTGAGGGGACGATCTTGCCGCCTTCCATGAGGAAACGACCCAAAGTGACCGGGTCTTTGTAGTCAAAATGGAAGTCGCCAGGGAACTCAGGGCGGTACTTGGAGCGGTAATTTTTCTTCATCTCGAAAGCCTCTTAACACTGTTTATTGAGCCAAATCGTATACGCCAAATAGGCGTTGCCAACAAGGACCTTTTTCACTATACGTTTCGCTTCGCCTTTTAAAGCCCTCAATCAGGAGCAGTCGCCCCATGGCTCAATGTGAATTAACTGGGAAAGGCCCAGCGGTAAAGAACAAAGTTTCCCACTCGAACATTAAGACGAAGTCCGTCTCTAATGCGAATGTGCAACAAAAACGCATATTTAGCCGTTCGCTAAACCAGATGGTCAGCCTTAAAATGGCGACTTCGACGATTAAATCAATGGAACATCAGGGCGGACTCGATACTTTCATTTTAAATCAGCCCGACACAAAGCTGTCAAAGCGGGCACTGCAAGTTAAACTGCGTATCTTGCGAAAGCTCCGCAAGAAGTCAAAGCCCGCAGATGCCGTTAAGAAAGCTGATGTCCCGAAGAAAGCTGAAGGAAAGAAGAAATGAAACGCATAAAGCTTAAGATTAAAAAAGGCGCGACCGTTGAAGTTATCGCAGGCTCGGACAAGGGCACTAAGGGCGCAGTTCTAGAGATTGATCCTGTTAAAATGCGCATCAAAGTTCAAAACGTGAAGATGCAGACGCACTATTCGAAAGAGGATGGCCTCTCCAAGCGCGAAGGTTTCGTTGATTACTCGAATGTCCGTTTGGTTGAACAACCAAAGACTGAGACAAAGACCGCTAAAAAGAAAGCCAGCGCACGCAAATAATGAACTGGGCTAAAGCCGAGTTAGAAGTCAAAGGGAAGGGCAGCACTATTGTTGCCCTTCGTCGTTTTTGCTACATTGCGGTTATGACGACCACTAACTTGTTCTTCCTCATGGCGTTGGCCATCATTCCTTTTCAAACCAAAGCTGAAGGCGCGACCAATCAATTGAGTTACGTGATGTGCCGGGACAAGAAGGTGGTGCGCACGATTCGCGTTACTTCTTCAGGTGAGCAATGCACAACAGTGTACACAAAATCGGGCGTCGATAAAATCGTGAGTGCTGGAAAAAGCAAACAGGGCTGCATGGACGTCATGCAAAATATCAAAGGCAATCTCGAAGGCGCCCAGTGGAAATGTAAAGATATCTCTCAAGCCTCAGTTACAGAGAGCGCATCGCCCGCCCCTAATGGTAATTAGAAACTCCATGAAGGTTCCTTCCCAGCCGCTGCGTATAGCTGTGTGCCAGATGACTTCCGTCGATGACGTCGACCAAAATTTAAAGCAGATTTTAGATTTGCTCGGCGAGATAAAAGAGCCGGTTGATCTCGTTACATTTCCTGAGAACAGTCTGTTTTTTCGTCTGCAAAAAGGAACGGAAACTCTAGCGATGACGCTGGATGAGTCCTGTTTTGAGTGTTTGCAGAATGAAGTTGAGACCAGGGGCTTTGATCTTCTACTTGGCTCAGCGCCGATGGACAATGGGATTGGTCGGCCGGGAAATGCAACGGTCTATTTCACTCCCGGCATGAAGCCGAGAGTTGTTTATAAAAAAATTCATTTGTTTGACGTAGATGTTGTCGGTTCCCCGCCCGTGCGCGAATCGGACTCTTTTTCCCATGGTGAACAACCAAATATTATAGAGATAAAATCTTGGCGAATTGGTTTAAGCATTTGCTACGACGTTCGGTTTGCGGAGTTGTATTCCAAGTACGCCCAAGAAGGTGTGCATCTCATTTTGGTTCCATCAGCGTTCCTAGTTCCGACGGGTGCAGCACACTGGCACATTTTGTTACGCGCCCGCGCGATTGAAAATCAGGCGTTCGTTGTCGCGGCGGCGCAAGCTGGCGAACATATTGGAATTTACGGGGAGCGACGGAAAACTTACGGCCATAGTTTGGCAATTGATCCATGGGGCGAAGTGTTGATGGATCTCGGCGAGAGCGGGCCCAAGGTCCAGATTGTAACGCTGGACCCCTCAAGACTAGAGAAAGTTTGGCGCCAAATCCCTCAGGCCGGGCATAGACGTCTCCGATAAGTCTTCATGAACAATCTATTACGTACATTGGTAGTGTTGGCGTTGGGCCTTAGTGGGGTTGCGTTCGCGAATGACGAAGAGTCATCGCCGATCGCGCCGCAAAGTTTCGACGGCTTTGGTGGAGATCCCCAACTCGCGTTTGCACCGGCAACTGGTGAAAGTCGACCTTACTTGGTTGCAGCAGGACCAAAAGCTCCAGCCAAAAAAAACGCTTCCAAGTTAGCTCTGCGGAGCAAAACCAAAGGCAAATGGGTAACGGCGAAAGAATTGAAGGCAAAGCAAGCCGCGGCGAAAGCCCCGGTAAAGCCTAAAAAAGTGGTCGCAAAGGGCAAGAAGCCCGTAAAGAAGTCGGTTGTGGCAAAAAAGAAAGCTAACAGTGGTCGTAAAATCGCTGCCGTCGTCAAGAAAGCAAAAAAACCTAAGTGAATGGGTTGAGCCTCAGGCGTTGTTTGGGTAATCTCTCCCTCTATGAAGAAGCTTTTCCTTTTGGGCCTTTTGCTCGTTAACTTCGCTGTGTCGGCCTCTGAAATCATTGCTCCCATGACTCCACTAAATGAGATCGAGCGCGTGCGTAAGCGCCTTTATCCCGGCGGCCGAGACGAAGAAGATCTTAAAGTGATGGCCGCATTGCCGGAATCTTCCCGCAAGACGGATGAGCGCGCCATTCAAAAGGAAGTTTATAAATCGCTCTTCAATCAAGAGCTGCAGGTGGATGAGTCTGAAGAATCCTCTGAGCCCGAAGCAGGACATTAAAACATGCCAAAATTCGTAGCACTCACATCCCGTGGGCTTGAGCCCGCCGTATTAGATGAACTTGTTGAACTGGGATTTGAAAAGCCGCAAGTGATTGGCCAGGGAGTTGCGTTTGAAAGCAACTGGGAAGGCTGCTACAAAGCTAATCTCCTTCTGCGCTCAGCCACACGAGTGATTTTGCCGATCTTAGATTTTACCGCATATCAACCGGAAGACTTGTATAACAACGTGAAAAAACATGACTTCACCAAATATATTTCTCCCGAGCAAACATTGAAAGTCGATGCAAAGGTTCGTGATAGCCGCACCTTTCGCGATCAGCGCTTTGTCGCTTTAAAAATTAAAGACGCTATTGTGGATCAGTTCCGCGATAAATTTAAAGTGCGTCCGAACATAGATACGGAGAGCCCTGATCTGACCGTCATGGCGCGCGTGGTTCAGACGAAAGTGTCATTGGCGATAGATACTTCCGGTGAAAGTTTAGGTCAGCGCGGGTATCGTGAAAAATCCGTTATGGCTCCTTTGCGAGAGCATTTGGCTGCGGGGCTACTACGTCTCTCAGATTGGAATCCAGAAATCCCATTGGTAGATCCAATGTGTGGCTCTGGCACTTTTTTGATCGAAGCTGCATTGATCGCTAAAAATATTCCAGCGGCCCATATGCGTAAGAAATTTGCTTTTGAGTACCTCAAGAATTTTCAGTTGGAATCTTGGCGCAAAGTAAAAGGGCAGGCCGAAACTTACGGGCAAAATGTGAAGCCCGTGCTGTTTGGTTTTGATAAAAACCCCGAAGCCATTCGCGCTGCCCGGCAAAACGCCGCTCGCGCCGGCGTAACGGATTTAATCCGGTTTAAAGTCGGCGACGTGAAGGACCTCGTTCGACCAGTGGAAAAAGGGATGTTAATCGTTAATCCTCCCTACGGTGAGCGACTAGGAATGAAGGAAACGGTAGGTGCTACTTACGAAAATCTAGCCACGACCATGAAGAATGAATTTAAGGGCTGGACCTGCTGGTTGCTCTCTGGAGACGAAGAAGCGACAAAGTCTCTGCATTTGAAGGCCACTAGACGAATTCCTGTTTACAACGGAACTTTGGATTGCCGATTCCTGCGCTACGACATGTTTTAGTTATGACAATTTATGGGCCCACCAGTTCCGTATGCCCTCATTTGCCGGAACAGGACCATCGATCATATGCGTCGCAAAGACCATGTCTGACGCATATGATCGATGGTCGTGTTCCGGCAATTGAAGGCGGAATGGTTCTAGTGGACCCTCAACAGCTTAGGAAGTTTGCAGTTACAAATTCCTTAACCGAACAGTTTTCCCCCGGGGCGGGTCAAAAACCTCAAAAATCGCAATTCATTAGATTTTGATCAACCAGGTGAGGAGCGCTACTGCAACAGATACGGCGCTCACCGTTAAAAACCCAAGCCGAGTTGTAAGGCGAAATTCAGACTCTTTAATCTGACCTTGAATATGCTGCTGGGATTGGGCGAATCGATTTTCAATCCGTTCCTGAAATATTGCAAAGTCACTCTTTGTCACTAAATCGCCTTCGATTGCATCCAGAACCATTTTGAACCTTAGCTCTTACCAAACTAAGGTCTGGCTAACAAGCCGGGTTTTGGCCGCGGGCGGTGATTGAGTTACCCTTAGAGGGTGAAGAATTCTGACAAGATTTTCGTTACCGGGGCGCACGGAATGGTTGGTACTGCTTTGGTTCAACTATTGCGTGAGCGTGGGTTTACGAACGTTATTATACCGACATCAAAGCGTTTGGATTTGCGCAATCAAGCGCAGACCAATGAATTCTTTGAAACCAATAAACCAGAATATGTTTTTCACGTCGCTGGCCACGTGGGTGGCATTGGCGGATCGGTTGCAAGGCCGGTTGAGTTTCTCTATGAAAATGAAATCATGGCGCTCAATGTGATCCACGCGGCAAAAGTAAATAGCGCAACGAAACTTATGTTTTTAGGAAGTTCTTGTGTCTACCCACGGCTTTGTCCACAGCCGATGAAAGAAGAATACATTCTCACCGGGCCACTTGAACCGACAAACGAAGGTTATGCGCTGGCGAAAATTAGCGGCATGCGGCTTTGTGAATACATGAATCAGCAGTACGGCACTAACTTCATGTCGCTGATGCCTTGTAATCTCTATGGCTTTAAAGATCATTTTGAGGCGGAAAACTCGCATGTGATCTCAGCACTAATTTTTAAAATGCACGAGGCGAGGACAAAAAACTTAAACCACGTTGAGATCTGGGGAACTGGTGCTCCACGCCGCGAGTTTTTGTTTGCCGATGATCTGGCCGATGCGATGGTGTACTTCATGGAGAAGTATGACGCGAAAGATGTTTCTCCGTTCGTGAATGTAGGCTCTGGCACAGACACTACAATTAAAGGATTAGCGGAATTAATTCGTGAGGTCGTTGGCTTTAAAGGCGATCTTAAATTCAATACCTCTAAGCCAGATGGAATTCCCCAAAAGCTTATGGATGTTTCGAGGGCCAAGAAAATGGGTTGGAGTGCAAAGACAGATTTGATCACTGGCATCCGAAGTGTTTACGACAGCTACATCACCGCACTAAAGGCAAAATGAAGACGACGCTATTACTTCCCACGCTTAATGAAATCGAGGCTGTACAAGTCATTTTGCCGCAAATAAAGCGCGAGTGGGTGGATCAGATTCTTGTAGTTGATGGTGGCTCAACGGATGGCACGGTGGAATTTTTTCGCAAGCACGGCATTGAAGTTCACTCGCAAAGCAAACGAGGCTTTGGCGAGGGAATGAAGCAAGGCATGCATCTAGCGACTGGTGAGATTGTCATTGAATTTACGCCTGACGGAAATTCGCTGCCGAGTGCGATCCCTCAACTTATTGAAAAAATAAAAGAGGGTTATGATTTGGTTGTGGCTTCTCGCTACAAAGATGGCGCCAAAAGCCTGGACGACGATGTTGTCACAGGCTTTGGCAATTCGATGTTTACTACGATCGTTAACATCATGTTCTGGGCGAAGTTTACGGATGTTCTCGTCGGCTATAGGGCTTACAAAAAATCATCGGCAATGAAATTGGATCTTGATGCCCCGGGCTTAAGCTGGCCCTGCCAGCAGACGTTGCGCTTTAAATGGCGCGGTTTTAAGGTCACGGAAATTGGCGCTGACGAACCTCCGCGGATTGGCGGCGAGCGGAAGATGCGCATTTTTAAAACGGGCATGGAAGTCGTGAGAATTATTTTGCGAGAGTATTGGCTTTCGATTCGGTACAAATTTACTAAAGTTGGGAAGTAGAGATGGAAGTTTTTAAGGAACTAAAAACCTGCAAGGTTTGCGGCAACAAAGAATTTTCGGAAGTGATTCACCTTAAGCCGCAGTTCCTGTCCGCCACCTTCGTCAAAGATAACAACTCATCTGACGTAGTGAAAATCAAAGTTCCTCTAACGCTCACCCTCTGTGACAAAACCAAAAACCCAAACGCCTGTGGCCTTTTGCAACTTAAAGAGGAAGTAGAGCCGGATTTAATGTACCGGCAGTATTTTTACCGCTCAGCTACAAGCGATATGATGAGAAAAGATCTTCAAGACGTGATTTCCGATATTCGCTCGCGGCTGCAGCTCAGTTCTGGCGATATCGTAGTGGATATTGGCGCCAACGACTGCACGACAATTCAATTCTACCCAAAGGAATTGAACCGGGTTGCGATTGAGCCTGCGAAAAACATTGATTGGTCCAATGTCGACAAGACAGTTTCCATCGTTAATGATTATTTCAGCGAGAAAGCCTTTCGCACCAAGTTTCCAAAGGAAAAGGCAAAAGCCGTTGGCTGTAATGCCATGTTTTACGACCTTGGCGATCCAAACAGTTTTGTAAAAGACGTAAAAAGTATTCTGCATCCCCAAGGTGTCTGGTGCATTCAGCTTAGCTATTTACCGCTTATGATTGATAACATGAATTTCTACGACATTTGCCATGAGCATCTCTCTTACTATTCTTTGGCGGCGCTGGAATTTTTGATGAATAGAAATGGTTTGAAAGTAGTCGATGGGTCGACGAACCATGTGAACGGCGGATCCTTAAGAGCATTCATTACCCATGCCGATAACAAATCTTTGGACACGGACAAGGGGATGAAAAATCTTGAAGCGCTCCGGAAACGTGAAAATGAAATGAAGCTTGAGGACGCAAAAACATTCCGCGACTATTCGACGCAAATTGAATCGCTCGCGACAAAAGTTCGTACCTATATCAATGGTGAGTTAACAAAAAAGAACAAAGTCTTAGGCCTTGGAGCGTCGACTAAGGGCAATGTTCTACTGCAATTCTTCGGTGTGACGAAAGACATGATGCCGTTCATTAGCGAGCGCAACCCAGACAAAGTGGGTTTAAGAACACTCGGAACTGACATTGAGCTGATTTCTGAGGAGAAAGCGCGAAGCCTAAAGCCAAGCGTAATGCTCGTTCTGCCTTGGTATTTCAAAGACGAGATCGTAAAGCGCGAAAAAGATTATCTAAATAGCGGCGGGGCGCTCTTAATGCCCATGCCGTATGTTCATTTAATTACAAAAGACGGCGAAAGGCGCCTTTAAGAGTTGAAAAGGTAAGCCTAGTAGCTTTGCTCTGTAGCAGAATCAAATCGGACTTGAATAATCGGACCACCAGGTCTTATGGCTTTAAGAATTTGCTTCTGATTATATCTCTCATAAATGACCTCGAGAGTGTACGTCGCAGCATTCAAATTTATAAACCTAAATCCATCTGATGAGTTAATCAGATGCTCCCTAACTATCATGTCTTTTCCGTCCTTCAGAATGACTTTTGCACCGGGACACCATCCGCCGTCAAAACGGCAATTTCCTTGCAGGATGGTCTCCAAAAGTTTCTTTCTGTGCTTCGAAAGTTTTTTCTGCTGTAACCCCAATACCGCCATATCGATTCCTGCTTGGCCAAGCTTGCTTGTGTCATCGGCAAAACCAACCGTACAAAATGGCACAATTACAGTCATGGCTGTAGAACACTAGCAGTGTTCTCATTGTCATAAATTAAGGCTAGATGTTTCCGACAGAAGTTCAACTACGAACCAAACCGTGCTGCATCAAAGTCTCAGGCCTTCGGCATTTCCAGCCTGGGGAAAAGGGGATCGCCCTTTTCCACTTTTTGCCCGACCGCAATGAGCCCCCATTTATTCACCGAATCCCAGTCTGACTTCGGAGATCCGAGCCGCCGCTGAAGTTCCGTCATTTTAGTGGGCATCACCGGGTGCAAGAGAACCGACGCCAGTCGCAGAATTTCAAGCGATGTGTATAGGACTGTAGATGTAGCGGGCAGATCCGTCTTTGCTAGCTTCCAAGGTGCACGCTCTTCTAAATATTTATTTGCGTGATTAAGCATTTCTACGATCACTTCAAGCGCCTGGCTAGGCTCCATCTTTTCTATCGCCAACTTAACATGCGCGCCGACATTCAAAGCAGTTGCGCGTAACTCTTGGGCAAGTGCGTCCTCTGTCTGGGCGGCTGGAATCTTACCTTCGAAATATTTCTCAACTAGGTTTAGTGTTCGGCTAGAGAGATTACCAAGATTGTTCGCCAAATCGTTATTCACGCGGCCAATGAGAAGATCTGGGCTAAAGGGTGCGTCGTTTCCGAGATGCACATCTCGAACTAGGAAGTAGCGCAGGCTATCAACGCCGACAAAGTTCTTCATATCGAGAGGATTTACGACTTCACCTTTCGATTTACTCATCTTTTCCATATCGCGATTTAAAATCCAACCGGTCGCAAAGATCGTGCGAGGAAGTCTTAAGCCCAACGCCATTAGCATGGTAGGCCAATAAACTGCGTGCGTGGTGATGATGTCTTTGCCAAGCAAGTGAACCGGAGCGGTGTCCTCCCACCATTTGGAGAAATCTTTTTCTTTTCCAGACTGGTGAAGACCTACGCCAGTGGCGTAATTCAAAAGCGCATCGAACCAAACATATGTGACATAATCTTTGTCGAAGGGCATTTCGATGCCCCACTTGAGTCTTGTCTTTGGTCGCGAAATGCAAAGGTCGTTAAGGGGCTGGCGCAAAAACCCAAGGACTTCATTCTTTCGTGATTCGGGTTGAATAAATTCTGGGTTTTTATTGATGTGGTCAATTAGCGGTTGCTGATACTTCGACATTTTAAAGAAATAATTTTTCTCTAAAACTTTCGTGACTTCATTTCCAGTGGGACTTTTGCCGTTTACTAAGTCTTTTTCGGTATAGAAAATTTCCTCAGAGACTGAGTACCAGCCCTCATATTCGGCCGAGTAAATTTCGTCGCGATCAAAAAGATCTTGAAGGCATTTTTGCACGGCCTTCTTATGAAAGTCGTCCGTGGTTCTAAAGAAAATATCATACTGAATATTTAGTTCGTCCCACGCGACTTTGAACCGCTCGGCTAATTCATCGCAATGAACTTGGGGATCGAGGCCGCGCTTTGCGGCAGCCTCTTGCACTTTTTGCCCGTGCTCATCGGTTCCGGTCAAAAATAATGTCTCGTCACCAAAGAGACGATGATAGCGCGTGATCACATCCGCCATAATCGTGCAGTATGCCGTGCCCAAATGCGGTTTATCATTCACGTAGTAAATCGGGGTGGTGAGATAAAACCGAGCCAATTACTTCTCCTCTTGCTGAAGACCGAGATGATTCATAATGTGAGCAACGTTTCTTCTTAGCCGAGGAAGGCTTGCCAGTGACGCATACGACTTCAAAGAGTCCGTCAGTGGCTGGATCGGGTAGCCTGAATATTTGCCGGGCTTAGTGATGTTCATTGTGATTCCAGAGAGGCCACCAAACTGACAGTTGTCAGTGATTTTAAGGTGGCCTGCAATTATCGTTCGGCCGCCGAAAACGCAATTGTCGCCAATTGTGACCGAGCCCGCGACACAAGCTGCACCCACGAAAATACAATTCTTGCCGCAGCGGAAGTTGTGCCCAAAGTGGCAATGGTTATCGATGATAGTTCCAGAGCCAATAACCGTGTCTTCAAAAGTTCCACGATCGACCTGCACCCCAGCTCCGACTCGCACTCGGTCGCCCAAGATGGTTCTGCCAAAATGCGGCATACGGTGATGGTTGCCCGCCTGATCATGAGCGAAGCCAAAGCCTTCAGTACCAATGGACGTCTGCGGTTTAATCTCGCAGTCTTCGCCCACCAATGTGCGGTTACAAATAAATACTTGGGAGAAAATATGGGTGCGATCGCCAATGATCACTTCCGGTTCAAGAGTGCAACTGGCGCCAATAATTACATTTTCGCCGATTTTTGAACGGGCACCGATAGTGGTGTAAGGACCAATGATTGTGCCTTTGCCGACCGTCGCCGTAGGGTGGATTAACGCAGTCGGATGAATAAGTTCGGCGCCAAACGGCTCGCGGCTTAAGGTTGGCAAAAAGAATGTGCTGCCAATCGACGCCATGGCTAAAGGAACATTATTTGACGAAAAAAGAACTGAAACGTCGTCGGGGACGAGGGGAATAAGCTTTGCGTGCACGACCCAATTACAAGACTTCCCGAGCTTGGCTTGAGCCAAGTGAGAGGGATCAGTGACAAATACCATATGTTGTTTTTGGGCCTTGGGGCCCGCGGCCAGACCAAGGATCTCCGTAGCAGGGTCCCCGCGCTCTAACTTGATGAGCGGTGAAAACTTTTCAGCAATCGCCGAGACGGTCGCCGTCATAGGGAACTCCCTCGTAAAACGTGTGAGTCGTTGCCTAACATGGACAGGCCTTTATGAGAACTAGCTTCTTACGCATTTATTTGATAAATCATTGACGCTTTTGACATGGAGTAGCGAATGAAGAATCCGAAAGTGGCAAAGAAATCGGCGACCGGTGGTCGTGTTTCTAATAAGCCTGCCAAGGCACTGACCGCTAAATCAGCGGTTTCAACTAAAGCGTCGGTTAAGACGCAGGTGAAACCTGCGCCATCAAAGCCTGCGGCTAAAATAGCGAAGGCTTTACCCGTGGCGAAGAGCGCGCCGACAAAGGTGGTGGCACCAGCCAAGGTTGCAGTTCCGGCCAAAGCTGCGGCGCCCTTAAAGGCAACAGCACCAGCGAAAGCGGCGCCGGTCAAAGCGCTTCAGCCAAAAGCTGAAACGACTGTTCCGGAAGGCACAGAGCTAAAACTGGCGCAAAAGGTACCGGGGACAAAGTTAACGGTGAAAGTCGCCGCGAAAATGAATGGTGCACCGAAGAAGCCGCCAAAGAAAACGAGAGCGCAGAAGCTTGAAGAGTTAGGAATTGATAAAAGCAATCAGCTGGCGCAAAAATGGTCGGGTTATTATCGCAAGACCCAAGAGGTCGAAGCAAAGCCCTATACCATGCGCGAAGCCTACGAAGCCAAAACACCAATCCTCCACAAATTGCTCGGATGGGGTTATATTCTTTCGAACAAAAACGATCGGTTGGAAGTGCTGTTTAAGGATGGTATTCGTTTTCTGATCTCTAATTACAAGGCATAAAGGGTTTCATGGCTAAGGATGATTTGGCTCAGCTCGAAGGACAAGTGACCGACTCTGGAGCGGGCGGCGTTTACAAAGTAAAGCTAGAAAACGCGGTTGAGATTTCAGCAAAGCTTTGCGGAAAAATGCGACGCTTTAATATCAGAGTTGTGGTCGGTGATCGCGTAACAGTTGGTGTGTCACCTTATGATCCTACTCACGGCCTAATCATGTATCGCCACAAATAAATCACTTTATGGCCATGCAAATCGACGAACAGTTCAAAACCTACAGTTCAAATCGTCTCGGGAAAATTCCCTTTAAGGGAATTCAATCCGTTTTGGCCTTACACGGTGAGGGCGCAACGGTTCCTTTCATGGCTCGGTACCGCAAAGAGAAGACAGGAAATTTAGATGAAGTGCAAATTCGCGCAATCATCGACAGTTTTGACGACTACAATGAGATCGTAAAGCGCAAAGCGTTTGTTCTTGAGGAGATCGCAAAGCAAGGCAATTTGAGCGACGACATAAAGAAGCAAGTCGACGTCTCCTGGGATCTTAATGAGATTGAAGAAATCTACCGTCCGTTTAAAAAGAAAAAGAAGACCAAGGCAACTCTTGCGCGCGAAGCAGGGCTTGAGCCATTGGCTGATTGGCTATGGGCCGTCGGTCACGGCGAAGTTCAAGACACGACCGCTTTAGAGATCAAGGCTAAGGAGTTCATTAATCCCTCCAAGGCTTATGCGACCTACGATGAAGCTCTGCGTGGCGCTCAACATATTATCGTTGAGCGGATTGCGAACAATGCAGACCTTCGCCAAGTAGTTCGCGAAGAGTATAATACCCGAGGCAAAATCACATCCGCCAAGGGACCGGATTATAAGACCCATTCGAAATATGAAATGTATCAGGAGTTTGCGGAAGCGGTTAAGAGTTTGGAAAACCGCAAAGCCTCTCACCGATATTTAGCGCTCCGCCGTGGATGGCAAGAAGGTGAACTGAAAGTCACTATTGAGGCGGACGAGCCCGGATTGCTTAGCCGGTTCGAGGCGTTTTCTTGTTCAGCTCCAGCGACTCACGTCGCTGGTATTTTAAAAGAAGGGGCTAAGCACGCGTTGACGGTTCATGTGACGCCTTCGATCACAAATGAAATTCATAACCGCTTGAAAGAGAAAGCGGACATTGATGCAATCTCTGTGTTCGCTGAAAACGTGCGACAGGTTTTAATGTCGAGCCCTTTTGGTGCGCGGGTTGTTTTGGGAGTAGATCCCGGCATTCGCACAGGGTGCAAGATTGCGTTGATCGATCGCAGTGGTCATTTTATTTCTCACACTGTTTTGCACATTGAAGGTGAAGGCACTCGCGACAAAGCAAAAGTTCTTTTTGGTGAGGCGCTCAAGCAAATCAAGATTGATGCGATTGCAGTAGGTAACGGAACTGGCGGCCGCGAGGCTGAGGCCTTTATCCGTGGTGTTGTTAAGGAATTGGGCCAAGAAGTTCCTGTCATTATGGTGAGCGAATCGGGCGCGAGTGTTTATTCCGCCTCCGATGTCGCTAGAGAAGAATTCCCTGAGCTTGATGTTACGGTTCGTGGTGCGATTTCGATTGCTCGTCGTCTCCAAGATCCTCTAGCTGAACTTGTGAAGATTGAGCCGAAGAGCATTGGCGTGGGCCAATATCAGCATGACGTTTCTCAGCCCAAATTGAAGAAGTCCCTTGGCGATGTGGTTGAGAGTTGCGTGAACACGGTTGGTGTTGACGTCAACACAGCTTCGATTTCTCTTCTGCAATACGTTTCAGGAATTGGTCCTGCGATCGCTAAGAACATTGTGGCTCATCGTAAAGATCACGGATTGTTTAAAGATCGCTCGGAGCTTGGCAAGGTCACTCAACTTTCGACAAAGGCTTTTGAACAAGCCGCGGGGTTCCTGCGAATTCCGGAAGCGAAACTAGTCCTAGATCGCACAGGGATTCACCCTGAGCGGTACACGGCTGTACGTGAGATGGCAGGGGAACTTAACGTACCGATTTCTAATTTGATCGGTGAAGGAGCCAAGCAGCTTCATAAATTAAAAGAGAAGTGGGCGCAGCTGATCGGTGAATTTACTTTTGAGGATATTATTCGGGAACTTGAAAAGCCTGGCCGCGATCCGCGGGATCTGTTTAAGGTTTTCCAATACCGCGAAGATATCCATGGGCTCAAAGATTTAAAGGCGGGCATGATTTGCCCAGGTATCGTTACCAACGTTACCAACTTTGGAGCGTTCATAGATATCGGTGTTCACCAGGATGGTCTGGCGCATATCTCGGAGCTTTCAGATAAATTTGTCGATGATCCTCGCAAAGTTGTAAGCCCGGGCGACCAGGTTCAGGTCCGAGTGCTTGCGGTTGATTTGGATAAGAGCCAAATTTCTTTAACCATGAAGCTTGAAGTTCCGAAGCCGCGTGAAGAGCAACCTCGCGAGCCTAGAGCTCCCCGTGAGCCTAGAGCTCCGCGTGAGCCTAAGGCTCCGCGGGAGCCAAGACCTCCTCGTCCTCAGCGGCCGCCTGTTCCTAAGGGTGCGAGCGCCCCAAGTCGCAAAGGGTTGCCGCCACTTCCAGGAATGGAAGCACAAGCGGCTCAAGCAAAAGCTGCTCGGCAAGAGCAGCAGGGATCCCGTCAAGATCAGCGCCCAGATAACCGCGGCCCTCGGCGCGATGACCACGGATCTCGCCCTCAGCAGGGTGGGCAGCAACAGCGCGACGGGGGCGGTGGCGCTCGCGGTGGAAAGCCGTTCAATAATCCGTTTGCGGCGTTAATCAAAAAATAATTCAAAGGGGGGAGTTATGCGCTCTGTGATGGTTTGGGCGATGAGCTTGACGCTGGTTTCGTGCGTCGTTGGTCCTAAGACCGAGAAAAAATCAGCCTTGAATGTTTTGAATGGCGAAAATTATAAAACCACCGCAGCCGGTGGGATCGATTCCGTGGCTATCCCAATCATTCGCACGAATGAGCGTCACACGAAAATCTCCGGAAAAGTTTTTGTGCGCGATAGTTTTGCGCTGATCCCACTCCGCATGCAGAAACTTGAACTGAAGGCCAAAGGGAAAGTCGCTGCAACGGCGATCTCAGACGAAAAAGGTGATTTCTTGTTTTCAGATGTCATTAAAAACGGGGAGTACGAAATCGTTCTCGAGTCCCAGAAGTACGAGGGCAAAACCTCAATTAGCGTTTCGGGATATGACAATCGTGATTACGAAATTGAAGCTAAAACGAAGTAATGGAGCGGCACCCAGCTGCAAGAATCCTGTAGCCCCCCGTACGTATGGCGAATTTCTGGGTCGGGGCGAAGTCATTAAACTGCGGTCGAGTCTGCAGCCAACAAGAGCGAAATGCGCCGCCTTCGTGAGGAATCGCGAAAAATCTCGATTTAAAATGTCGTGGTAAGGTTCTGCCATGAAACAACAATCTCTATTTAATGAAAAAACAGTGACTGAGTTTGGTGGCAGTTTGCTTAAAAAAGGTAAGAGGAAATCGGCACGTCCACTGAATTTGAAGGCGCCAATTCACCTAGTGCTGAAAGCGAATGACTGCGTTCAGCTGTTTCGGCATTCGCAATTCATTAAACTAAAGTTTGATTCCATAAGCCGGCGATTTGGAGTGAAGGTGTATTCGCTAGCGGCCCATGATGATCACATTCATGCCGTAGTAAAATTCCCGAGTCGGCGTCTTTATAGGGCATGGATACGTGCTCTAACGGGAGTGCTATGTCGGGCAATTAAGGGATTGAAATGGCGACTTCGCCCCTTTACTAAGATTTTGACCTGGGGGAAGCAGTTCAAAACGACATTGGCCTATTTAAAAGCAAACGAGGCTGAAGCCGATTTTATTGAAAGGGCCTGGGATCATGTTCAAGAATTCGAAAAGGAAACCGCGGGAATCGCCGCAAATATTCCGGGTTGGCAAACCTTCCGCGAACGCGCTTAAACTAGAAACCAAGTGTTTCTGCCTACTGTTCAAACACCAATGGGTAAGTGATAAGTCTGGTGGCAACTTCTGTCGTCTTTGGAAATGGAATTTTTCTAATGACGTCTGCAATGCAGCCGAGGAGCTTTTTGTCTTTTATATCACTAGATTCGGCTCGCACGTTCCTAGCCGTACCCTTAGGTACCACCTCAAATTGAAGTCTTACTCTTCCTTTTTCGTGCCCGCCGTTCTTAAGATGAGTCAGGTGGCAGTTTTCCAATGATGAATAGTGAATTCGAACGGCCTGCTTAATCTTTAATTTTTGGGTAAGAAGATGGGGATTTGCTGCAATGACGGCATCCCAGTCAACATCAGTTTTAAATTCATAATCTTTCGCAGGAGATGGTGGAGTAAACCGAGTAGAACTCACCTCTCTTTGAACGCATGAGGCCCAAGGTTGAGAGATCGAATTGCGCGACCAATAAGAGAAACTGTCTCTCGTCGATCCGTCCGAGAAAACCGTAAAAGAAATTATATCTTGATTGTAGATTGAATCTTCTAGCCCCGGAGTTAGGGAGCATCTTTTCAGAATCTCAACCACTTTTGTCCGAAGGGTACGATCAAAATCTGCAGCACTGTCGGACGGATTGGTGGCAATAGTTTTTCCAGTGCAACCCAAGAGATGGATAGCAATGACCGAACAACCAAGTAGAGCGTATTTTCTCATGATCTATTTCCTCCAGAGCAAACCGAAAAGGTCAACAGCCCTTTATAAAACTCTTTGTGAACTCACCGGGTTGGCAAACTGTCCGCGAAGATGCTTAGGCTTGAAATTAAGCGGTTTGGGGCGGTTCAACATAAACCGGTATAAAGCCATAGCCAAATAATGGGTTTACCTGTTCTGTCTATAGACCTAATCCAACCTCTTTTATTCCACTTTTCTTTTTGTGAGTCGTCACAAGATTCCATTTTCTTTTCAAATTTTCTCAGGATCACTTCCGCCCACTCACCTTCCAACTTTCCGGTTAGTTCAATTTCTTCGTCAGTCCAGTGTCCACTAGGACCTAGCGCTGCAATTTTAGCCGCTGAATCATCGGGTGACTTTCTTAGAATCGTATTTGTTGGCCAACCACGGAGCTTCATACCAGCCGTTAGTTTCGTAGGAAATTGTTTATAACATTCAGGCTTATTGTCTGGATCACCTTGTACATCAATATTACATTTTGAAAGGTCTTCGGCGAAGGCCGTGCCGAGTGACAATAAAAGTAGTAAGATTGTTTTTTTCATATCTAAGCGTGAGGATTTTGAGGTTGGCAGTCAACGAGGGAATGGCCTCGGCTTTTTAAATTTTCAACCCGCGGGAACTTCAACGCCTTAACAACTTCCCCGCGAGCTCAGCAAACCCATCCGCTTCCGCCAGAGCAGTAACGTAAGCCGGGTGAGATTTCATTTGTGGCAAAAAATCCCTAACATTAGCGACCGCGAACGAGTGTTTGAAAAACTTAAACATCGGTTCATCGTTCGGGGAGTCGCCGATGAAGGCGACGGTATCGAGATTTTTGCTTAAATCAAAGCCGAGCCATTTTTTGCAATAAATCTTGCAGGTCGAAAGTTTGTCGAAGTCGCCGAACCAGCCGTTGACGTGAATATTGCTGATTTTGGCGTGGGCGCCGTGGCGCTCGAATATTTTTTTGATTAACTGAATCGCCGCATCAGGAAGGGGCGAAACATCTTCCGCGAAATCGATCGCAAGATCGAAGCGCCGGGAAAACTGATCGGCTGCGATACGACTACCGGGGACTTTCTCGCGCACTTCAGCTGCGATCTTCTTTAATTTCCCACGAGCGGCTTTGCGCTCTGCCTTTGAAATCTGATCAAGCCGATGCATGCGCTTGCCGTCATAACGATAAATTAGGCCGCCGTTTTCGCCGATCACGCCGTGAACGGGCCAAAGGCGGGCGATCAGGTCGCACCACCCGGCTGGTCGTCCAGTGACCGGTACCACCTGGACTCCGGCCCGGTGCAACTGCCAAAGGCTAGAATAACTTGTGTCAGGGAGACGGCCTTTGTCGGTGAGCGTCCCATCGATATCAGTGAACAAAACTTTAATTCCGTGGGCTTTGAACTCGGAGATCGGGCGCATTAAGTAACCCTCTAGTCGCATTGAGTCGAAGTTGGACCTCGACTTCTTTTCTATACCATCGAGAACGGAACTGGAAATAATAATGATAGCCGTTTAAGGTAATAAGACATCAAAACATATTAAGGATCAGTGGATTAATGGCAAAAGAAGGCAAGAAGCTGGTGGTCGTCGAGTCGCCAACGAAGGCGAAAACGATTCGAAAATTCCTCGGCAAAGAGTACATCGTAGAGTCCTGCATGGGCCATATTCGCGATCTTCCGCAATCGGCCAAGGACATTCCCGAGAAGTTTAAAAAAGAGAAGTGGGCCAATTTAGGTGTGAACGTTGATAACGACTTCGACCCGGTCTACTGCGTGCCGCGCACGAAGACCCGCATCGTAAAGATGCTTAAAGAGAAGCTGGCCGAAGTTGATGAACTTATCCTAGCGACGGACGAAGATCGCGAGGGAGAGAGCATTTCCTGGCACTTGGTTGAAGTGCTTCGCCCAAAGGTGCCGATTAAGCGCATGGTGTTTCATGAAATCACGAAGGAAGCCATTCACGGCGCCTTGGATAAGTTTCGTGAAATCGATGAAAATTTAGTTCGGGCGCAAGAGGCTCGCCGTATTTTGGATCGCCTGGTGGGTTACACTTTATCGCCTTTGTTATGGAAAAAAGTAGCTTACGGTCTTTCAGCGGGACGAGTTCAGTCCGTGGCTGTTCGGTTGATCTCTGAGCGGGAGCATGAGCGCATCCGGTTTAAGAAAAGCCAATATTGGGCGGTTGGCGGTAAGAACAAAAAAGACGGCAATGACTTTGAAAGCCGTTTGCATATTTACAAGGGCATGCGAATTGCCACGGGCCGCGATTTCGATGGTCTAACGGGAAAACTTCTTGCAGATAAAAAGTCCACGACCACGCATTTGTTCGAAGCGGATGCGAAATTAATCACGACAGAATTAAAGGGAAAGCCGTGGATTGTAGACGAGGTTGAGGAGAAACCAGTTTCAAGAAAGCCCTACCCTCCGTTCATCACTTCGACTCTTCAGCAAGAGGCCAACCGTAAACTTGGGATGAGTTCACGGGAAACGATGGAAATGGCGCAAAAGTTGTACGAACGTGGATTTATAACTTACATGAGAACAGATTCTCCGTTTCTTTCAACTCAAGCCGTGGCCGCCGCCCGGGACGCCATTAAGTCGTTGTACGGCGCGAACTATTTACCGGCGGAATTCCGCGAATACTCTGCAAAGAAGTCCAAAGGGGCGCAAGAAGCTCACGAAGCGATTCGTCCAGCAGGAACAAGCTTTATTAAGCCTGAAGACGCTGGGCTCTCTGGCGGAATGCTCAAGATCTATGAATTGATTTGGAAGCGAACAATTGCTTCTCAAATGGTAAATGCGCAGCAGAAGCAAGTGAGCGTTAAGTTTAAAGTGGGCGATGCGATTTTTGCGGCATCGGGTATGACTGTCGAGTTTGCCGGCTTCCTAAAGGTATACACCGAAGAGGAAGAGGAAGATGCGAGCGGCAAAGAAGAGAATAAAGAAATTCGTCTGCCGCAGTTAAAAGTGAACGACAAAGTCGATTGCTTGGCCTTGAACATTACGGATCATGAGACGAAGCCGCCGGCAAGATACACGGAAGCGTCGCTTGTTCAGACATTGGAAAAAGAGGGCATCGGGCGACCGTCAACCTACGCCACTATCATTAGTACGATTCAAGACCGCGGTTACGTTAAGAAAGTCGGCAATGCTTTGATTCCGACATTTACCGCATTGGTCGTGTCGAAATTGTTGAGCAAGTATTTGCCGAACTATGTGGATCTTAAGTTTACGTCAGAAATGGAAGATCGTCTCGATGACGTCGCAAATGGCGATCTGAATTCGATAAAGTATTTAGGAACAATTTATTTCGGTGACCAGGGTTTGAAAACCCAGGTCGAGAAGCAGGAAAAAGCGATAGACGGTGAAGAGTCGCGCTCGATTAATCTTGAAGGCCTAACGGGATTAAGTTTCCGCATTGGCCGCTACGGCGCATATGTTTGCAGGCCTGATGGTGCTGACGAGATTTGCGCGTCGTTGCCAGATAATCAGTTTCCTGGCGACATGACTTCAGAAATCGCGAACAAGCTTATCGATCAAAAAGTGAGTGGCGCAGATGCTCTTGGTCAGGATCCAGTTAGTGGGTTGCCGGTTTATGTTTTGTCAGGCCGATATGGACCGTACGTTCAGCTTGGTGAAGTCGATACAGTTCCGGGTGGAAAGCCAAAGCGAATGGCGATTCCTCCGGCGATGGAGCCGTCGACTTTAAAGTTGGAACAAGCACTGTCTCTGCTTGAATTACCTAAGACCTTAGGGGTTCACCCTGAATCGCAAAAGGATATTAAAAAGGGGCTCGGCCGATTCGGTCCCTACATTGTGCATGACGGAGATTTCCGCTCGATTCCAAAGACAGACGATATATTTTTGGTGAACTTGCAGCGCGCGCTTGAGTTGTTGGCGCAGCCGAAGAAGATGCGCGGTCGGTCAGCTCCGATTCGTGAACTTGGAAAACATCCAGAATCTCAAGAGGAGATTCAGATATTTTCAGGGAAATATGGTCCCTACATCAAAGTGGGAAAAAACAATATTTCACTGCCCGATGACATTAAGCCCGAAGAAATTACGCCAGAGCAGGCTTTGAAATTAATTGCAGAGAAAGCCGACGTGAAGGCTGCTAAAGGTGGCAAAGGCGGGAAAGCAAAAGCCGTTGGAGGCGCGAAGAAGGCGCCAAAAGTAGCTAAGGCTTCTAAGATCACGAAGTCGCCGGCAGTGGGAGCCGCCACGGCGGCCGCAGCCGCCGTAGCCAAACCACCCGCAAAAGGCAAAGTCATAATCAAAAAGGCGAATCCGAATTCGACGAACCGGGCATAGAGTTCGTCAATTGCCAATCTAGTGGTGCTCAAGAGTAAAGATTTCGGCGCATTCGTATCTCTTTCCGAAGCCGCTGAATGGCAAAAAATTCTTGTCTCAATTTTTATTTTGCAAAGATTGTAAGAGGAAGTGCAGCCTCCCTTCTTAAGGGAGGAATCATGGCTGTGTTTTCCAAATTAGTTCGCGTTTTGCTGAGTGTGCAAATGATCTCATTTGTCCCCCAGGCCTATGGCGATTTACCGCCACCAAGGCAGGGACCTGGGCGCGGGGAGCCACGAGAGCCGCGGGAGCCATCTCCTGACCCGGCACCGACACCAGAGCCGCCAGCGCAAAATGATCCGCCCCCGAGAAGAGAGGAGCGACCGCCGCGTGCCGAAGAGCCACCGCCGCGTGCTGAAGAGCCACCGCCGCGACGAGAGCCGCCGCTTCCGCCGCGAGAAGGACCGGGACGAGGTGAGCGACCGCCACGCGAGGCACCGCCATCGCCTGAGCCACCACCGCGCCATGAACCTCCTCCACCGAGACACGAGCCTCCACCGCCGAGACATGAGCCTCCACCGAGACGCGAACCACCGCCACGGCATGAGCCGGAGCCTCCACCGAGACATGAGCCTCCACCGAGACGCGAACCACCGCCGCGGCATGAGCCTCCACCGAGACACGAGCCTCCGCCAGAGCGTCGGCCACCGTTGCCGCCGCAAGAGCGACCCGGGCGTGATTGGGAGCGCGAGCGCCGCGATGCTGAGCGCGGTCGTCGACAAGAGGAAATCGATCGCGAGCGACGCGCTCGTGATCAACGTGAATTAGATCGCATTCGCCGCGAACATCGCGAAGAGAGTCGCCGTGAACGCGAAAATGATTTCCGTGATCGTGAAGAGCGACGCCGAAGAGATGGTGATTGGCGTAACCGTGAAGATGATCGCCGGCGCATTGGTGATCATCGACGTGATTGGCACCGTGACTTCGATCGCGACCGTCGACCAATTCCCGGTGGGCGCCGACCCGATTGGCGCGACCGCGATCATTGGCGCGACCGTGAAGATCGTTGGAGACGGGGGCACCACAGACCGTTGCCACCGCCTGATTCCCGATGGGTCATCGAAGAGCCATTGCCATATCCGGATCGGGGTAATTACTGGGATATGTACGACGTCTACAACATCGCAGCCCTAGTGGAAACCCTCACCTACCGGGTGTACTTGATTCTGCAGTCAGAGTTAGCGGACCCTACACAATGGAATCGCGAAACTCTCTCAGCGATGTACGATGTTGTGACGGCCGCGAGGATTTATTTCGATGCAGTCGCGCGGAGCCCGAATGTTTATAGCGACACACTCTATGAATTGTTTAACCTCGATGATGCTTTGAACGTGGCAGCGGCAAGAGTTCTGTGTGGACCTTTGAGTCCCTATGCCCGCGACAACTTCACGCAGATTCGATACTACGTAGACGAGTTGCTCTGGCAATATCGACTGGATTTCGCGGACAGTCCCTTTACGGTGCAGATTGAAGAGCGTCGCGAGACCTCTTTGATTCAACCAGAAAGAGGTTTCCGAGCGCAATCTGGTGACCAAATCGTAACCTGCGAAAGCTACAACTTCCCATGGCCTAAGCCGCATCGCGAAGTCGTTTGGGATTTGCGCCAGACCAATGGATTCGTGCAAGCGGATACTTTGGTAATCGGTTCGCTGAATAACGTGAATGACGAAGGGAAGTCGGGATTAGCCCGTTTAAGTGCCGTCATTGTTACTTATGCGGATGGGACACGAAGCGACTTAGTTGCTCGCGCGCGGTCGCTGAGAGATTCGCATTTCAATGCGAAGGGCGAACTCGTGCTGGCGGATTCAGTGGATCAGATTTATTTGCCATTGGATTCCACGCGCAATGTCGCGACTATTTATGTGCGAGCGGATAGCTGGATTGCGCCAAATAGAGATGCGGTTTTAAGTTTTTCGCTGGTGCGGGATGGGCAGCGCAACGTCTCCATCGTCAGTCCCTAATTGATAAAAGCTGGGCCGCGAAAATCATCGTGGCTCCAGCTAGATTATACGCAAAAGGCGATTAGGTAATCGGGTCACCGAGCAGGCAACTAATCAGGCTTCCGTTTTGGTTACGCGTTGCTTCTCCGGCGCCGGAGAAGCAACGCGTAACCAAATCCGGCGTGCCAGATAATGTATCTGACTCGATAGAAAACTTGTCTCAAGGAGAGAATTATCTCCGCAATTATTGGCGCGGCATTACTAAGTTCCGATAGGAAAAGTAATGGGTACCGCCGCCAAAAAGCAATCAAGGAATTCGGAGATCAGTGCGTACTGCGAAGGGTGTCGCGCGCGCGTGGATAAAGCAATTGATGCCCACTGGCAAATTGCGAATGTTTGGCATGTCCAAAAGCAAAGCCTTAAACACGATATTTGGCGTTTACCATTAAATTGTTTATGGGCGATTCCCTATATGAGCTTAAAAAAAGCGGCTGAGTCTCTCGACAAAATGGGATGGCCCCAGTGGATTGAGTCACTCAATTACGTCCCGTCGGGCTTTAAAGTTTCAGTGCAACATCACATCGAGAAAATAATCGAAGAGGAAGTTTTCGAGCTCGATCAAAACAAGTCGGCAACCGTAGAGAGAGAGCTAAAGAAGTATGCGCTTGGTCGCGACGTCATCGCAAACTTCGCGACGTCGATGAGCACGGTGTTTCTTGGTTGGCTAATCTTTGGCAAAGGGGACTTGTCGCTTGTTGGACTTATTCAACAATTGAGCGAGTACTTCGCGCGCGACCGCGCGGCATCCAACTTCGCATTTGGCAAAAGTTTTGGCCGCGCCTTCTACGGGGTAGTTAAACCAGAAATCACGTTTACGGATATGATTTTATCTGCCTGCGTTTTCACGATCTTTTTAACCCTAGCAGCCTTTGCGACTTCCATGCTTTACGCTCCCGTTCGTCGATTGCTGGGCCTCGAAAAAAAGAAGCTCAACAGAATGATCGATGAGATTGAGAACCAACTTATTCTTGAGACTCACAAAAAATAGTCACCAATTCAGGTAATCAGGCATGCCGGCAAACAGGCCGGCCCTGAACCTGTTTGCCCAGCCAATTTGCAAATCTGAGCCCTTTTTGCTACACATTAGTGCATACCGCCGCGCATTACAGGGGCCCACGGAATGCCAGTAAAAAGAATCGATAAAGCTAAGCAGTTGGAATTAGGGATTCACCGCGAGGTGGAACCTGATCGCAATTCGGCTAAGGGCGGGCGCAGCTTTTACTTCTTTGATTTCGACGACAATGTCGCGAATCTCTCAACTTCGATTTTTATTTATCATAAAGACACGCATGCAGAAATAAAGATGTCGAGCCGTGAGTTTGCTGAACATAGTGCGCACATTGGCAAACGCGGGCCCTACAAGGACTTCACGATAGATTACGATGATCGCACTGGAACGTTTCGCTGTTTCAGGGATAAAGATTTAGGAAAGCTAAGGCGATGGTTTGGCGGCAAGCAGACTTTCGTCCAGGACCTTGCCCATGCACTTGGGTTCGAGGAGTTTCATTGGCAGGGGCCAAGTTGGTCTTGTTTCAAGCATGCGGTCTTTAATCGCCGACCCATTTCGCTCATTACGGCGCGTGGGCACCATCCGGAAACTCTCAAAGAGGGAATTCGTCTGATGGTGGATCAAGGACATCTTCCCCATGAACCAAATTACTTAAGCTTGTTCCCGGTCTCACATCCAAGAGTGAAAACCAATCTTGGATTGCCGGTAAACACCCCTATTGCTCAGTTAAAGCAGGCGGCTATCCGAGCGTCGGTGGCTGAAGCGTTTCACACTTATGGCTTTAGTCCGCATCACCGCTTTGGGATGTCTGACGATGACCCCGAAAACGTACGGCTGATCGTCGAGGAAATGGTTCGTCTTAAGGCGGAATACCCCGCAAACTCTTTCTTTGTGATTGAGACTCACCGCGGTCAATTCACCAAGCGTGAAGTTTTCCCCAAGTACACCGTTGACCAGGTTTTGTTGCCGGTCGGCGAGCAGCTGTCCTTGTTTGAGAAATAACGCTTTGTTCCTATGTGAAAAATCTAAATATTTACACTATAATAGGCCGATATAGGGTTAAGGGAGATTTCATCATGACAGCTCGATCCATCGTCGCCATTGGTGCCCTCGCATTCTTCGGTCTTAGTGCGAACGCACAGTTCAAGGGACAAGCGTTAGAACTAAGCTGCGTCCATCTTTATCCAATTCAAATGAAGTACTTGGAAAAGCATGTGAACTTCAGCGGCCTCTCCGCCAACTTGGAAGCTCGAACGGTTGATCAGTACATTAAGCGTTTAGATCCACAAAAGCTGTACATGATGGAAAAAGACGTAGCCCAAGTTCGCAAGTTGATGACGGGGATCTTTAAAAAGATCCAAACCAAAGATTGCGGACCCATCGAGCAGGTGCAAAAGCTTTTTGAAACTCGAGTTGATGAGCGAGTTGCTTACGCGAAGAAATTTTTGGGCCCGAAGTTTGTTTACAATGTGAAAGCAAAAATCATTTTGGATCCTGATCATCGCCAGCGCGCAAAGAGTTTAGGCGAAGTGAATAAGTACCATGACAACTACATGCAGTATCAAGTGACGACTTATCTGGCGACAGACATGAAGCTGGATGAGGCGAAGAGCCAGGCCATTCGTAATTATGAGCGCTTGAGCCGCCGCGTGAAGGAAATGGACAAGCAAGACGTTTGGTCGAATTATCTCGACTCATTCTCGCGCTCGCTCGATCCGCATTCCAGCTATTTATCTGCCGATCAACTCGAGGATTTCGAGATTCAAATGCGTCTTTCGCTCGAAGGCATTGGCGCCACTCTTAGTTCTCAGGACGGATTCACTGTGATTGAGCAGTTGATTGCCGGCGGTGCTGCTTCTAATTCTGGAAAGCTAAAGCCGAAAGATAAAATCATTGCGGTTGCGCAGGATGAAGCAGAATTCCAAAACGTAATTGAAATGGAACTGCGTGATGTAGTTCGCCTTATCCGTGGTCCAAAAGGTTCAAAAGTTAAGCTTAAGATTTTGCGCAAAGGTACGAAGGAAGCTGAGCGGTTTGAAATCGCCCTTGTTCGCGACCAGATCAAGCTTGAAGACGAAGCAGCTGCAGTCACCTACATCGACAAAGAGCTCGGTGGCGTGAAGAAGAAAGTGGCATTAGTAAACCTGCCCTCATTCTACGCGGACAATCGCAAAGATGGTCCTTCTGCTGCTAGGGATTTGAAAAAGATTTTAGCTGACGTAGCCAAGAACAATGCGGACTCAATGGTGCTTGATCTTTCAACTAACGGTGGCGGTTCGTTGAAGGACGCGGTAGATATCGCGGGACTTTTCTTTGCAACGGGCAGTGTTGTGAAGCAGTCGCAACGCACCTCATCTCCTGATCAGTTCGAGTATGAGGTTTTAAAAGACACGGACTCTACAGTCGACTGGTCGGGACCGCTTGTGGTTCTTACTTCGCGGGTTAGCGCCTCGGCATCTGAGATTGTTTCCGGAACTCTTCAAGATTACCGCCGCGCTGTTGTGGTTGGTGGCGATCATACTTTCGGTAAGGGAACAGTTCAGTCGGTGGAATATCTGCCACCGGGTCTTGGGGCGATAAAAACAACGGTTGGGATGTTCTTTGTTCCGGGTGGAAATTCCACTCAGCACAAAGGTGTCAATGCCAGCATCGTTTGGCCGAGCGTGTACTCGACCGACGATATCGGTGAAAAGACTTTGGATTATTCTCTTCCACCAAAGAAGATCAAAGAATTCACTTCCCCCACGGCCTACGTGAGCGATGGCAAGGGAACGTGGAAGCAGATCAACGAACCTACGATTGCAAAGCTTAAAGAACGCTCCGTGGCTCGTGCAGCAGTTAGCCCTGAGTTCAAAAAAGTGCGCGACGATATTGGTAAGATCAAAAAGCGTGGCTCAGAGCTCGTCGTAGGCGAGTTGACTAAGGATAAGAGCAAGGACAAAGACAAGAAGAAAGATGGTACTGAGAAGCCCGGAGAGACTCCAGAGGACGTGCTAGCTGACGATGCCGAGAACACTGGAAACCTGACGCGCGAAGAGCGCAAGAAGAAGTACTTAGAGCGCGCGGACATTCAAGAAGCAGTGAATGTGGCTTTCGACCTAGCTTTAGAGCTTGGCGGCAACCAGATGCTTTTGGCAAAGGATCCGAAGAAGGCGGTAGCGCCAACAACGGTGGGCGAGCCTAAGACTGCGGCAGAGACAAATTAGGCTCCTTTAAGTGCTTTGATTTTAATAGATTTTTGACAAAATAGGCCTGCTTCGGTAGGCCTATTTTGCTAATAACGATCTAACTATTTATCTGAGAAGGTTTTTGCATGGCTCAAATCCAACCCGCGTCTGGCGGTCGGAAGCGCAAAGTTGCGCGCCCGAAACCCGCTAAGCGAGCAGCGAAGAAAATG
>JAYSTF010000074.1:0-77421 GCA_043720065.1 Pseudobdellovibrionaceae bacterium
AATCCTAGGTGCGGTGGGACCATGATTCAACGGGAGCTACAGTGCGCCCATCATGATTCAACTACCCCCGTCGGTCGCATTTAATATGATTCAATTCGAAGTCGCTGTCTTTGGCATAGCTTTTGGAAAGCTCTTTCGTATGGTATCTAAAGCGAAGCCATCAAATTTTAGGAGGTTCATTTCGGCTATGTTTTGGTCGATGTGCCTCTTTTGCGCACCAGACGCGTTTTCTCAAAGTTGCGATGACCTCGTACAACCTCACCCCAAAGATGAAATGGCGGAATTTTCCGACATTATCTATTCACTAGAAATTCACAGTTTTCGAGAGCGCATCAAGGTACCTGTCGACGAGATAAATAAAAAATTTGGTCTTTCCGCCCGTGAATCACTCATTTTCGTCAATCCTAGCAAGGACGGCTACCTAGGTTTTTCCAATGTGAACTCGTACATCTATCACAAAGGATTGTCTAACGGGATAGTCTATGTGAGCCGCCGACACGACCTTACCGACCATATGCGCGGATTTTTCCGATTGGCTAAAACGAAGCCGTGGCGAGACACAAAGGCGTTGCTAAGAGAACTCTTTAAAATTACAGAAACACCATATATGCCTCGTCAGGATATCCGGGCCGCACAAGGCTATATTTCATTAATCGCTGATCTTATTGAGAGAGCGACGACAGAACTATCGCATGGATATCGTCGGGGATCGGCGTTCCATCCGGGATACCCTATCGACTATAATAATAGAGTTAACCAATTTCGGCTTGATATTGAAGAAGTCCTTAAGAAAACACTCGACTTAAGAACGAGAGGTTATGACTTTATTTGAACACTAGCTTTCAATGCGGCTGCTGCTCGCTAAACTCATGGGTTGCCGGGTAATGGACCCGGGCTTAGTTCCGTAAGTCCACGCCATGCTCGATCCATGCTTTAAGAGAGCATAGGAAGTTTTCCCAGCCGCAGGCGTGATCGAGGGCGCTCTTTAATGCCTCTTGATCGCTCTCCCAACCTGACTCGTACAAACGAACTGCCGTGGTCGTCGCCGTAATGGGTTCAAAATCAATGGTTACTAGGGTTTGGTAATCAACGAAATGGGCGGTCCATTTGAATTTTAATCGGCTGGGTGCTGAAACTTCTATAACCTTGACGCGAATGTCTTCGTCGCCGAAGCGCCAAACCACGTCCTCGTTGGGCGCCCATGTGCCCTTTGCGTCGCTGCAGAAAAATTTATTTATTTTTTCAGGATTAACAAATGCGTCGAAAACAGCTTCTGAAGGCCGATTAATTCTCAAACTTACCGGTAACTCGATTTTCATATAGGCGCGAAAATATCACTTTGCGTTTGAAACGTGCAAGGCCGAGCCGAGGGTCTTTAAATTATGACGCAAACTTTTCTCCGCGCGGAGAAAATTGGCGCACACTCAGTTTTGCCATGCCCAATTCTTACCTATTCAATATGGCGTCCGGATTGTCTAAGCAGCGTAAATAATAATTGGCGAGCAGAATCTCTTGCTGCTCCGCCGACAAATCGCCGCTGCGTCCAAGGCGAGTCTCTCGGTCACGCCAGATGTGGTAAAAGCTTAAGGCCGCGGCGACAGAGATATTAAAGCTTTGCGTGAAGCCCATCATTGGGATTCGCATGGCGCCATCGACCAGTTTGAGCATCTCGGGCGAGACGCCCTCCTTTTCGTTGCCGAGGACCACGGCGGTGGGGCCAGAAAAATCGAACTTCTCGATCGGCTGGGAATTCTCTAGCGCGGTAGCGTAAATTTTAAACCCGCGGGATTTTAAATCTTTCACGCACTCACCAGGAGTGCGGAAAATCTTTAGATCCAGCCACTTATCCGCACCACGTGCGACACGGTTGCCGCTTTTAAATCTGGCGCCTGCGGGGACAACCAGATCAACCTCTAAAAATCCAAAAGCTTCGGCACTTCGAAAAACAGCGCTAATGTTTCCCAAGTCATAGAGATTTTCTAGAACCGGGACGACGTTAAATGTTCGTTGTGCTACGACCTCATCCAATCGCTGAATGCGATCATCAGTCAGCTGCGGACGGATACGATCAATCACTTCCCGACTCGCAAATTGGCCAGCACCGAGTTTGAATGGACTATTCCTAAAAAGTTTGGAGCGGGAAAATTCTTCAAGCTCCGCGGGCCAAAGTGTCATCAACCCTCTTTAATTAGTCCAGATAGATTTTTGCGCTGGAAGTTCGGTAGCGCGAATGCCGCCTTATGAACTTGAGCGTTGTAGTAAAAAAACTCAGATATCTTGCCTGTTAAACGTGCCTCATTGAGCTCTCTAAGCGGATGAATGGCACGGCTCGCAAACAAGAATGACCAAAGACCCCCTGGATAAGTCATGTTCGTGAAATTATAAGGCATGGCGATTGGAAAGCACTGGCTCAAGACCCCCAAAAGCGATGACTGTGCCTTCGCCTCGTAAAAAGGTGTCTCCCCTTGGGCCACAACAATTCCATTTGGACTTAAGAGCTTTCTGATATTTTGGTAAAACTTAAGACCAAACAAAGGTTGTGCTGGACCTACTGGATCGGTCGAATCCACTAACACAACGTCAAATTCTGTTTTGCTCTTTTTTACGTAATCGACGCCGTCAGCGATTTGCACATTCAACCGGGGATTCGAAAAGACTGCCGCGGTTTGCGGAATAAATTCAGCGCAGCCGCTCACCACGGACTCGTCAATTTCCACCATGACACACTCTTTGACCGAATCATGCCGCAAGACTTCTCGCGCGGTCCCACCATCGCCGCCCCCAATAATCAATACCCGACTGGGATTTGGATGAAGGAACAAGGGCACGTGGGCCATCATCTCATGATAAATCATTTCATCGCGTTCGCTTAGCATTGCGCAATCGTCATTAAACAGCATTCGCCCGTGATGCGTCGATTCAACGATCTCGACTTTTTGAAACTTGCTCTGCTTTAAGAATAACCGCTTCTTTACGCCAAAGCGCAAAGTCACGCCCTCTTTAAATGTTTCATCGATGAAATCTTGGCTCATCTTACACCTCTAAGTTCTGGGCGCGTTGGACAGAAGGGTTCGTCAAATAATGGGATGTGTAGGAAACCCTGAAGCCGCACTGAAGTTTTTCTTCGACTCGGTTCACTCGCCAATAATCAGGCGCCTCGACTTGCACATTCTTATCGTCAGGCCGGAAAGTCATAACGTCAAAACACTGAGGTTGAAACCGGTTAACCACTTGAGACAGATTTTCCGTGAGCCTTTCGCCGAAATCGACATTTGTTTCAAAGCTCACATAGGAGCCGCCGTCCTGGGGAGTGACGTGGATTGTGACGTAGCGTTTGGCTTTAATACCGTTGATTGAGTAACCGCAAGGTTGGAACACGTGATCGTCCCAAGCAAATCCGGGAAACAAGGCCTCAAGCTGCAGGTAAGCACGAATGGTTTTTGGGTCCTGGTTGGTGCAGCCAAAGACCTCACTTGCGGCGCCACCAATATGATACATCAGCAATTCCGTCGTCACATCATTGCGCGCGGGCTTAAAAGCTCTGTCGAGCTGATAAAGATGAATGTGATGTTCCCCTGCGTGACCAAAGCGATAAGCATATCCAGGCGCAATGGTTTGCAGAATCTCTAAGTCAGAAAAGAAATCGGTGCGCTGAAGCCTAGGGAAATATTCGTTTTTGCGTTCGAAAACCAAGGCATCCACGTCGTCTATGGAAACTTCTTTTAGAAATTCCTGAAGCGCACTTGTAAGAGTTGTGCGCCCACAAGTGATCATCGTGAATTTGTTGTCCCAGACGAAAAGGCTGGATTCAGAAAGTAAATAGGCATCACACTCCGCTCTTGTAAGCTTGGAAAGAATCCGAGCGCCTACGCTTCGGACAATCTTGTCCCAAAATCCGTCGCCTCGCTGGCGTAAATCCCCCACCACGGAGCTTACAACTAATTCTAACTTCTTTTCTGAGCCTTCAAATAACAATTTTCTTCACCTTTTGTTCCATAGCACTCGCGCCGCCAAAACCTGTCAACTTCGAATTCCTGGCAAAACTTTTAGCCACCATTGAAAGGCCAGCTCCGTGGCATGATTTGCCCCTCTCGCGGAACTAGCCTGAATTTTATAAGGCAGCTCGATTTCGGATTTTTCAAATTTCCGGCCTATTTGAATATCACAGAGAAACGAATTCGCACTTTTACCCTCGCGTAGACTCATCAAAACATGATCGTTAGCTAGTGCGTGAGTTACGCCGCTAAGACCTCTTCCGGTTTCGATGGACAGATTTTTCGGCCACGGGATTTGCTTTTCCCGCAGAGTCAGTAGCCGAGATGCCAAGCGACCTTGGGAAAGTCCATCTCGCACGGTTACCGCGGGGAATGAATCCGTCGCTCGGAGCAGGTCTTGCAAAAGGTCCTCTTGTCCCCGCCCCACAACCCAAGGTCCAAGCGCTTTGTTCAAACGGCCAATCCATTGTTCACGATCCGTCATTTTAAACGGCACCCAGAGTTTTACTTTTACGTAAGGCACTGTTGCGCGATAGCCGATAGTTAATCCGCTACCCTTAATTGCTTGCTCCGCCACTTCAGCTGCCTCTGACTCTGGTACTCCCAGGCAAGTCCAGATGAGCAGCTCGGTCGCTTTCTTAGGTGAAAGTTCCTTTAAATAGGGGAGGACGTGCTCGCTCCACATGCCGTGAAGCTCGCGCGGCGGCCCAGGTAGTACTACAAGTCTTAGATTTTTAGCGTCGAGAGAAAATCCTAGCGCAGTGCCAACTGGATTTGGAATGGAACGAGAATCGTTTGGAAAATGGCATTGCTGCCTATGTGCTTCACGAATCGGTTGGCCGCGCTCCGCATACGTCGCAATCATCTTCTGCCATTCAGCTTCCGAAAAAACTAATTGTTGCCCGGCCCACTCAGCGATCACTTCGCGGGTGATGTCGTCGGTCGTTGGACCGAGTCCACCGCTTACAACTAAAAGGTCAGCCTGCAATTTAATCCAATCAATGGCGTCGAGGATAAGATCCTTATCATCAGGCACAACGACCTGACTCGTGATTTCGAAGCCAAGCTCTTCAAGCCTTTCACCAAGCCAAGCCCCATTGGTGTTAACTATTTCACCTGAAGTGATTTCCGTTCCGATACAAAGAATAGCCGCTTGCTTGGACATCGTGCTCCTCCAACGGGGCGGAGTATTGCAAACTTAAAGGCTAGAGGCCAAATGTTTTCCCGGCGAAGAGTCGCTTCTCCTTGGAAAGTATGGCAATGATAGTGATTCATGGCTAAAAAAAAGGAACTCAAAGGTCTTAAAACCCAATTATTCGCCCGCGGTTTTTCATTGGCTCGCACAGGACTGAAGGCAGCCCAGATGGCGGCCGGCCAGGCCGTAAAGTCGGCATTAAGCGACCAGGCGGGAAAAGACGCGAGCTGGTCCAAGTACCTCGTTAAACAAGCTGAGCTTCTCTCTAGCGAGTTGGGACAACTTAAAGGTTCGGCCATGAAAGTGGGCCAGCTAATTTCCACCTACGGGGAACATTTCTTACCTCCAGAAGCAAATGATTGGCTAAAGTCCTTGCAATCAAAATCTCCGAGCCTCGCCTGGCCCGCTATTGAAAAGGTTATTAAGCAAGAGTTGACCGCCGAAACCCTTGCCGAATTAGAAATCGACAAAGAACCTTACGCCTCGGCCTCCATCGGTCAAGTTCACCGCGCTAGACGAATTAGCGACGGGCGTGAACTAGCTCTAAAAATTCAATATCCTGGTGTTGAAGCTGCAATTGAAACGGATTTGAGATTTCTAAAAACCATTTTGTCGATGGGTTCTCTTTTACCAAAGGGTCCTCGTTTCGACGCGATCTTTAACGAAGTTCGCACCATGCTTTACCGGGAAGTCGATTACTTCATCGAGCTTGAGATCACGCGTAAGATGGCAAGCTTACTGAAAGACGATAAACGCTTTTTAATTCCTGAGACATTCCCCGAGTATTGCACGAAACGACTACTCGCGACTGAATTCATGCCCGGTACTCCGATCGATGATCCCGCGGTTAAGCAGCTTTCCCTTGAGAGACGAAATATTCTTGGCGGCTATTTCCTCGAACTCTATTTAAAAGAACTTTTTCAGTTCCGTATGGTGCAGACGGACCCACACTTCGGCAACTATCGCCTGGATTTGGATGATAACAATGGGGACCGCCTGATTCTTTTTGATTTTGGCGCGACTCGTGATGTTCCCGATGCTTATCTATATTCTTTCGCAAAAGTGATGGAAGGTGGCCTGCTTAAAAATCGAGAATTGATCATTGAAGGTGGAACGAAATTAAAAATTATTTTTGATGACGATCCTGAAGAGCTTAAGTATTTGTACGTCGAACTCTGTTTTCTGATTACCGAACCATTTGCCGGCGGCGTCTACGACTGGGCGGCATCAGATCTGCCGCGGCGAGTGGCACAAAAAGGAGGCGAAGTGATCAAGCGCTTTCACATCCGAGCACCGCCTCAGGAGACTGTATTTTTGGACCGCAAGCTTGGCGGTACATTTACAGTATTATCGGCCTTGGGGTGCAAAGCGGACTTTCGCGGCCTCGTCCTAGAAAAGCTCGAGAAATTCAAAAAAAACTAGTTTGTTTCAACAATCACTCGACGTGTGCCGACATTCGTCTGGCCAGCCGTGCCTAGAGGAGCAACTGAGGATTTTTTACTAGATCGCGAGTGATGTTTTTCTGATGGGCTTCGATCGTGCCGCCGCCGATCTCTAGAAGCTTCGCGTCTCTCCAAAGGCGCTCAACCACGTATTCGCCCACATAACCATAACCGCCAAGAACTTGCATTGCCCGATCGGCAACGTTTTTTCCCATGGTCGCGGCAACGAGCTTTACTCCGTCGGAATCAATTCTTTGTCCTGCACTGTCTAACTTCATTAAGCGAGCGGTATTGTAAACATAAGTGCGTGAGGCCATATACTCGGCATAGCTTTCGGCCAAGTACCTTTGAATTTGACCAAACTGCGCTAGCGGCTGGCCAAAGGCTTCGCGCTCACTCGCATATTTTGCCATGATGTAAATGGATCGCCGCGCAATTCCTAAACTCATTGCAGCCAAAGTCAGGCGTTCAAGTTCTAGATTACGCATCATGTGAATTGCTGAATCACCTTCGTGGCCAATCAAATTGCCAAGAGGAACTTCACAAGCCTCGAAAACCAGTTCCGCCGTATTGGAGGCGCGCATTCCCGTTTTGTCTTTGATCTTTTGGCCAACGCTATAGCCCTTCATTCCCTTTTCAACTGCGAAAGTTGAAATTTGGGGCCGGCCCTTAGCTTCCCCCGTTTTTGCGTAGACCCAAACGAAGTCGGCCGGTGTGCGGTTGTCATCAACAGCGCCGTTTGTGATCCACATTTTACGGCCATCGAGTATAAACTTATCGCCTTTTTTGACCGCCGTTGTCTTCATCCCCATGACGTCCGTGCCGACGTGAGGTTCCGAGATCGCCATCGCGCCAACCCATTCGCCTGTGCAAAGTTTTGGAAGCCATTTTTTCTTCTGTTCTTCACTTCCGTTACGCGCAAGATTGTTTACGCAAAGCATTGAGTGCGCGAGATAAGCCAACGCAAAGCCGGGATCTACGGCAGAGAGTTCTTCGTGAACAATCACTGCAGCTACCGCTTCTTGTCCGGCTCCGCCGTATTCTTCGGGCACAGTCAGGCCAAGTAGCCCAAGCTCGCCACATTTTTTGAAAAGTCTTAAGTTAAAGATCTCTTTACGATCATGCTCTAGCGCCTGGGGCTCGAGTTCAGCTTCCGCGAACTGGCGAACCATTTGACGAAGCATGGCGTGCTCTTCAGTCGGGTTGAATAAATCCATGCCCGCAATCCTAGATTTGATAGGGAAATCGGTCAACCGCAGCTTTCAGAATGACCACAATTCAAACATTTAAAACAGTTGCCAGAGCGCACTGTCGCAAATCCGCAGGCACTGCACGGAGGTGCATCGCCCGGGGCAGCGTAATTAAGGGGCTGCGTCTCCTTCGCACCATCGCGATAAACGGATACCGCTTTAAGTCCAAGGCGCCACGCGGAGAGAACGCTACCCCAGTCATCAAAGCTGCGATTGCCGCTGCAAAGGCGCGACCTTCTTCGCTGTCATAAGGAATTCCAAGGCGCATGAGAAGGCCTCCAAGATTTGCGAAGCCAAGGCCCAGCGGCCGAAACTTATACGAGTTTTCGGCAACCTCTGGAGTTGGATATGCGGAAGATTCAACTAAAATTTCCTGGGCAACAAAAACCAAACGCACAGCTTTCTGAAAAGCCTCGACATCCCAGTGACCATCTTCCTTTAAAAATTTGACCAAGTTAAGCGAGGCCAAATTACAGGCAGAGTCGTTTAAAAACATGTACTCCGAACATGGATTACTTGCTTCGATTGCGCCGGACTCTGGACATGTGTGCCAGCGATTGATGTTGTCGTGATATTGCACTCCGGGGTCGGCGCATTCCCATGCGGCAACCGCGATTTCCCGCCAAATTTCTCTAGCACTATATTTCTTTTCTTTCCCGCCGGTGGTTCTTTTGGTGGTCCACCACTCTTGGTCGGCCGCAACAGCTTTTAAAAACCGATCCGTCACTCTTACTGAATTATTAGAGTTTTGACCTGATACGGTTCGATAAGCCTCGCCGTCCATGCCGCCAGAGTAGCCGGCTTTCACGAGCGCTTTTGCTTTTTTCTCCTCGTGGGACTTCCACCGAATGAACTCTAAAATTTCCGGATGATCGACATCGAGAGTTACCATTTTGGCTGCGCGCCGTGTAGTGCCGCCGGATTTCGTGGCTCCGGCCCCGCGGTCAAGAACCTCCAGGAAGGCGAGCAAACCGGAACTTTCGCCGCCACTTTCAAGCGGCTCGTTTTTTCCTCTTAACTTTGAAAAGTTAGTACCTGACCCAGAACCAAATTTGAAAATTAGCGCTTCCGTCTGCGCTAGGTTAAAAATGCTGCTCAAATCATCTTTGATCGAAAGAATAAAACACGCGGAAGACTGTGGATTTTCGTATGCAGTCACTGACCGTACAGCGCGCTTTTTCTTATGCGAAAACCGCCACAGCCGTGTGTTCCCTTTTATCTTATATTTATGAAACAAACCGCAGTTGAACCACACCGGCGAATTAAAAGCCGCCATCTGTTGGACACATAAAAACCCTAGCTCTCGAGCAAAAGTCGCCGCTGCCTCACGACTTGAAAAGTAGCCGTTTTTTAAGCCCTCACTGGCGATTGTGCCAACGACTCTGGCAATGAGATTTTTAACGCTTGTTTCCCCACCCGACGGCTCCAGTTTTTTAGGCACACCCCGTTTACGAAAATACTTACTAGCCGCGATATTGACGGCGAGGTCGCTCCAGCCTTCAGGCGCCTCTACCCCCGCTTGGTCAAAGACGGCATTGCCATGGATATCAAGGATTTTACTCCTCCGCCGAGTCCATTTTACGGACGCAAAAAGATCAGCGTTGGCCTGAAGAAAGAAGGCATTGAATTTGAGTGCATAAGTCGACTTCGGCATGGCGTAAATGCTACCACCTCTGAAGGCCACCTGCTACTCTTCGAAGCTTCGGAGTTACAGATGAAGATCTCTGCGATTTATCTCGATAATCATGCCACGACCCAGGTCGATCCGCGAGTTAGAACCGCGATGCTTCCTTTTATGGAAGACGCTTTCGGCAATCCCGCAAGTCGCACGCACGCGTTTGGCTGGCAGGCTGAAATGGCGGTTGATACCGCGCGGGCACAAGTGGCTGCGCTCATCGGCGCGACGGCTGATCAAATTATTTTCACCTCTGGAGCGACCGAATCTAACAATCTCGCGATTTTCGGTGTGTTAAACGCACTTGGAAACCCCGCTCACATGATTACATCGGCAATCGAGCACAAAGCGGTCCTTGAGGTGGCGGAAGAAGCTGAGAAGCATGGCGTAAAAGTCACTGTTTTGCCGGTGAATAAGTACGGGCAGGTCACAGTTGAATCGGTTGCCGCCGCCATTGAGCCAAACACAAAATTAATTTCCATCATGGCCGCGAACAATGAGATTGGAACCTTAAATCCCATAGGTGAAATCGGCCCACTTGCTCGTTCAAAAAATATTTGGTTTCACACCGACGGGGCTCAGGCCGCGGGTCGAATGCCAATTAATGTAGAGTCGATGGCGATTGATTTACTTTCTCTCTCAGGCCACAAAATTTATGGACCTAAAGGCGTGGGCGCTCTTTTCCTAAGGCGTGGAAAAGTGCCAATTAAGCCGCTGTTTTTTGGTGGCTCGCAAGAATGGGGAATTCGGCCTGGCACCTTAAATGTTCCAGGGATTGTAGGACTGGGCGTAGCTTGTGAGATCGCAAGACTTGAGGGCGAAGCTGAATGTTTGAAGATTAAAGTTTTGCGTGATCGCCTTGTGAGCACTTTGTTAAAGGAAGTGGCGGGCTGTCAGCTGAACGGTCATCCGGATCAACGTTTGGCGGGGAATATTAGCCTTTCATTTACTGGCTTAAAAAGTGACTTGTTCAGCCTTGGGCTTGGCGGCCTGGCTTGTAGCTCTGGCTCAGCTTGTACGTCGGCGTCGGGGCACCCAAGTCATGTTTTAAAGGCATTGGGCTTGAGCCCAGAGGCTGCTCGGGGCACCTTAAGATTGGGCCTTGGCCGCTTCACGACGGCCACCGAAGTTGACGCCGCCCTCACCAAAATCCTTGAAAGCCTTAAGAAAAACCAAGACCTTTCGCCAACCTAGCGTTCTATGTTATAGTGTATGTCTATGATTAATCTTTCTGAAACAGCCGCTCAAAGAATCATCCAACTCCGCGCCGAAGAAAAGGCCACTGCGGATGCCGCTTTACGTGTTTACGTTAAACGTGGTGGCTGCTCTGGCTTTTCCTATAAAATGCAGTTTGATCGCGAAGTAAAAGAGACCGACCAGATTTTCGAAGCCCATGGCCAAAAGGTCGTCGTCGACGGCCAAAGCCTACTTTATCTTTTAGGCATGACATTGGATTACGAGGGCGGCCTAAATGGTAAGGGTTTTGTTTTCACAAATCCCAATGCGACCAAAACCTGCGGCTGCGGCACTTCGTTCGGGGTTTAATCAAGCTACAATGAAATACCTCGCCCTATTCCTTCTTTGTTTACAGGTTAATATCTCGGGGGCTACCGAGCCGTGCGATAGTCTACATAAATGGGTTCGACGAATTTAAACTTCAGAAGCGCCTAGCCAGCTTTTTAACAATGTATAAGTCGCCCAAACCAATTTTAACTCAGCTATTAGAAAGCATTCCGAAAATTCCTAACGAGAACCACACAAGTGGTTTCCGCTATTTGAGTGCCGGGGACCATAAAATTCCCGATTACTTCAAAGTGAAGTTCCAGTATCAGTATGTTTACCGGCGAGGGACCTTACCTTTGCTCGACTTCATCAAAAACCGAGAAACCGGACGAGTTTTTATTGGAGTCAGCTTTTCTGATATTACAGCTTATGACGGTCAGCATGGCGACGCAACGGTCTTCGCTCGACACGACCGACGTCACGCCTATGTCCAAAAGTATTTTGATCAGCTTTTATTCGACGAGTTTGGCGCTAAAACCCATGCGGCTCGCGTGAAATTAAAGGCAGTGACGAATTTACTCCTCCAGGCGAGAATTTACCAGTACCAAGTGCATCCGCTTATTAAGCTTCGAAGCGCAATTGAAGTCGTCTACTTTGACGTTCTTCACGATCAGTCTCAGACATACCCCGTCGGCCTCGCAGCCGCGCTCAATACGAAACAAAAATTCACCAGATTTCTCAAGTCCATTAGCCAGGCCGCAAAGGCCGGCGCCTTCGGCAGCGAACACATGCAAATGTCAGAAATGGAATTACGCGCAGCCATGAATTGGGTCAAAGACAGAGCTGATATTGATGAAGCGACGCTTAGAAGTGCTTACGCTAAATCGCGTGGCGAAGAGTAGAAAGATCAAGCTCGCTTTCGTCGCTTAAGCTCGAAATAAATTTGGCGATGATTTCACCAACCAGCGGGCCGTGCGTTCGCGACATCATATGCTCTGCACTTGCAATTGGGAAATGTTCACTCAAGGGTAAAATCATTTGATAGGAGCGGAAATCTTTTTCCGTGAAGAGTGGATCTTGGCTGCCCGTCACGATGAGCGAGGGAATAACGTGATCGCGGAGTTGATTAGACCAATAAGCCCAATCTTCATGCTGTGAGATCCACGCAAAGCGTTGAACAGCCTTGCTAATCAATGCGATCTTCTTTTCAGAGAGTCCGCGCAGACCCTTGCGGCCCTCGCCTCCGAAACCAAATACGCCGCCGAGCTCGTGTATCAGATCACGACCCATTTTGGTTTTCAGAAAAAGAGGCAATGCTCCTGGAACCATGTTTAAGCCAAATAGCATGCGCAGCTGCGCACTCTTTAGCGCCGACAACGGATCAAGCGGCATTGGATTGATCAGAATGTGTCCCGAGATATGACTCTGAAAATGCGCTCGCACTCCCCAGCTTAATGTAGCGCCATAGCTTGCGCCAACGAGGACAAATTCTTCACGCGCTCGATTAACTTGATTAATGAGGCCAGAGAGAACTTCGACCTGCTTGGAAAAAGCCAATGGGGCATTGGACGAGAAGAGTGGGGTAAGGTTTGGAATCACAAGCTGATGATGTTTAGCTAGCGTTGGAATTGCGTTATGCCAATCCAATGGACCGCCGCCAAAGCCATGAAGCATAACGACCAGGGGGCCCTCGGCGCCATGAATAGCGCATTTAAACTCTAACTGGCCCACCCGAATACGATCCACTTTTTGTGTTGTCCCCTGAACTTTAAGTATAGAGCCACCTTCATAGGTTTAACGAGCAGAATTAGGCGCCTTGAGTCAGACCGAGACGAGAGTCTGGCCCGACTTGCGACTATTTGAGATCCTTAAGGCTTACGGTCTCTTCCATCTTCGGGTATTTCATATCGAGCTTCCTTAGCGCCTTAACCAAAACTTCTGAAACGAGGTAGTTGCGGTACCACTTGTGGTTCGCCGGAATCACATGCCAGGGCGCCCATTTGGTGCTCGTGTGATCCAACATTTTTTGGAAAACGTCCATATAGTCGTTCCAAAATTTCCGCTCCTTAATGTCGTTCACTGAGAATTTCCAATGTTTGGTCTTATCCTGAAGCCGATCTTTAAGACGATCGCGCTGCTCGTCTTTCGATATGTTCAAAAGAATTTTTACTATGGTTGTTCCGGTTTCGCTGAGCATGCGTTCAAAATCATTGATCTGGCGATAGCGAGTCTTAAAGAGATTTGGATCTTTTCTAGTTTCATCGGGAAGATGCTGGAGCTCGAGCATTTCAGGATGAATTTTTACCGTCGTCACTTCTTCATAATAGGAGCGGTTGAAGATCACTGAGCGCCCGGCCTCCGCCACATGCCTATGACAGCGCCAAAGAAAATCGTGTTTTAACTCTTCGTCCGAAGGTTTCTTAAAGGCACGAACTTCCATGCCCTGTGGATTTGCTCCTGAAAAAATGTGGTTTATCACACCATCTTTACCGCTAGCATCAATGCCATGAAGCACGACCAGCAGCGAGTGTTTGTTGTTGGCGAAAAGCAGGTAGAGAAGTTCGTAGAGTTCTTTGAGGAGTTTTTTGCTGACCTCTTCGCATTCTTCTTTGTCTTTAAAACCGATGGTTTCATCAGGGTCGAAGTTTTTTATTTTAAGTTTTTTCATCGGCAATTCCCTTGTTGATTTCATTCTTGTTCTTCTATGGGCCTGCGGCCGCTGAATCGCTTAGTCTTCTGATTTCTCTGCCAGTGCGGTTAACTTGGCACCCGTCACTCGTTGAACTGTCCACTCTGGCATCGACTCGGCACCGAGCATTTTGTAGAAGTCCAGCGCCGGCTTGTTCCAATTTAAGACCCACCACTCCAAGCGACCACAGCCACGTTCTACGCTAAGTTTAGCCAAAAAGCTCAACAAGCGTTTGCCATAACCTTTTCCTCTTTTTTTAGGGATAACAAAAAGATCCTCAAGGTAAACACCTGGCTTTGCGAGGAACGTCGAATAATTGTGGAAGAACAGGGCAAATGCAGCCTTGGTGCCGTCACTTTCTTCAAGAAAGATCACTTCCGCTGCGGGCTTCGGACCAAAGAGCGTATTTTTAAGTTTTTGTTCGGTCGCTGTGACTTCCTGTTCAAGTTTTTCGTATTTCGCCAGGGCGCGGATGAATTTAAGGATGTCCGCGCAGTCGGAGGGTTTTGCGAATTTGATTTTGGCGCTCTTGGTGGTGGTTGCACTAGGCTTCGGTGATTTGACTCGAAAATTGTCTTTTGCAGCAGGTTTTGAGGCGGCGGCTGCACCTGGCTTACGTAATTTGACGGGCTTACGTAACCTAAAGCGACCACTGTCTTTCGCCGAAGATTCTGAGGTGGCGGAAGTATTCGCAACTGCCGATCGCTTTACTTTTTTATCTGTAGCGCCTTGTTTTGGTCGCCTGTTTTTATTCGAGCTCGGTCGCCGCTTCATCTATGCCGTGCTCCAAAATCCTTTGCGCCGAAATTCCTTCTCTACAATGAAAAGTCTCGCGCGCTCTCTGGAGTACCCTTGCCCCTCCCACTGATTGATTTCAATGTAATCTTTGAGTGTAAGAAAAGCTTTTAGGCCTTCAACGATCCGTGTGTACGGCCGGTAATCCCAAAACTTGGCCTTCGCCTTTTGCCAGCGGCTCGCACCAGTCACAGCCATCGCAATAGCGGCCGTTATAGCCCTCACAAATGGTTTATACGTCTGCCGTTTACTTAGTTTGAGATGAAGATGCAGGTGGTTGCCCACATTGGCGAGCGAAAGAACCTTCACACCATATTTAGCGGCAAATTTATTGATAATTCCCGTGATTTTCGCCGCGTGCTTGGGTTTTCGAAACGACCAGTCGCCGACGGCTTTTGTAGATCTAAGAACCATATGCATAGTCGATTTGGTTGCAAGCGGGCGGCGCCCTTGGCGACCACGGCGAGTGGTCATCAGCGACCCACCGAATGCACTCGGTTGGCGCTTCAAAAGCTCTAGTTGCTGCTTTATTTTTTTCAACATGTGTACGAAGGTATAAAACGCAGACATTTCAAAGTCAAACCCGGATTCACGGTGTTACTGTAACTAGCTCAACTTTGCCCGTTCTTAATTCTTGCAGTCTCGCTGGCCGTAATAGAAATGGGCCAATCGTGATAGTGCGTCGGCTGTCCATCCATGAGAGGCACTTCTCCCGGCCTTCCGGGCCGGGCGACCACCGTTCTTCGAGCAAATTTCAATTCATGCTGGGAGGACGGCTCACGGATGTGTCTGAGACGAATGGATCGTCCCGGGGGACCTTGAGGGGAATTGCAGAATCAATTGCTTAGCACCGTTGGAGCAGCAGCAATTTTACCGGCGACGGCCGCGCCCGCGACCACCGCGTGAGCGGCCTTGGCCGCCGCCGCCGCCGCCCTGGCCTTCGGGGCGGCGTTCGGGTTGTTTTGCGGCGTCGACTTCGGCTTGTTTGATTAGGGCGTCGTCTTGCTCGATTAAAACGCCGCCGACGGAGTTGTAGTCTTCGGGGCGCTCTTTGTTGGCGCGGGCCAGGAATTTTTTGGGCACGCTGCCGTCTTTGGCCATTTCAATTTGCTCTGCCAAATCCACAATGATGTCGCCGTAACAGCGCAGCTGACACGACAAGCGCCGCTGATCGATAAAGTATCCGGTGCCAATGAGATTTAGTTCTTTACGCGACGGTGGTGCGACATTGTACTCGCCGTCCGTCACGCGTACGCGGCACTCAGCGCAAGAGGGCATGCCGTTACAAACGGATCTAATTTCAATTTTATTCTCATGAGCGAGATTCATCACTGATTGATCTGGGCGAATCTCTAGCTCAATGTTTTGGGGCAAGAATTTTACTTTCATTGCACAATCACCTTGGCAAAACGTTTTTTTCCCGCTCGCAAAGTCAGTTCATCGCCCTTTTTCAAATTTAATTTCAATTGTGGGTCCTTCACTTTTTCACCGTTGATTTCAACAGCCATGCCCTCGATCAAACGCTTTCCCTCGCCGTTTGATTTTACTAAATCCGCTTTAACAAGCAGCTGGCAAATGCCGACTCCGTCGGCTGAATCAAAAACGACTTCAGGCATATCATTCGGCACACCTTTATCGACGAAGATCCGATTAAATTCTGCTTCCGCTTCCTCGGCCGCAGCCTTGGAATGAAAGCGCTCAACTAAAATTTTGGCCAGTCCTACTTTTAAATCACGCGGATGCTTGGCGCCTGACTTCATTTCCGTTTTTAATGCCGCGACTTGATCGACCGTCATGTCGGTTAGTAACTCGTAATAACGGAACATTAATTCATCCGAAACGCGCATGGTTTTGCCAAACATTTCGCGCGGGATATCTTCAACGGCGATGTAATTGTCATAGCTCTTCGACATTTTTTGAACGCCGTCATAGCCCTCAAGCAAGGGCACGGTCATAACCACTTGCTGAGGCTGGCCGTAAGCTTTTTGCAATTCACGCCCTACCAACAAATTAAAATGCTGATCAGTTCCACCTAACTCCACATCACTTTTCAAAGCGACAGAGTCATAACCCTGCACTAGCGGATACAAAAATTCGTGAATCGAAATGGGCAAATGCCCTTTAAAACGTTTTTGAAAGTCTTCCCGCTCAAGCATGCGCGCAACTGTGTACTGCCCTAGCAGCTTTAAAAAATCCGGCGGCGTAAACTTATTCATCCATTGAGAATTATAAGCCACTTCCGTCTTTTTAGGATCCAACACCTTGTTCACTTGGCGAGCATAAGTTTCAGCATTGGACTTTACTTCCGCTTCAGTCAACGCTGGCCTGGTTTCGTTGCGCCCCGATGGATCACCAATCATTCCCGTGAAGTCGCCAATCAAGAATATACAGTGGTGCCCAAATTGTTGGAACTGGCGCATTTTATTAAGCAAAACAGTGTGCCCAACGTGGAGGTCAGGGCGAGAAGGATCAAAACCCGCTTTAATTCTTAAAGGCTTATTTTCTTTATGCGACTTCGTTAGCTTTGCGAGCAGCTCTGCCTCTGAGGCGAGCTCCACAATCCCTTTCTTCAACTGCTTTAACTGCTCCTCTGGAGCCGGATAAGCCATCCCGCCTTACCTCGCGTGCTCAACGATGCGAGTTTCGCGGACCACGTTCACGCGCACTTGTCCTGGATAATTAAGTTCACGCTCGATCTTGCGGGCAATATCACGCGACAACATGATCGCCTGCTCATCAGTGACTTTGCCACTATCGACGAGGACGCGAATTTCTTTACCAGCTTGAATCGCGTAACTTCGCGCCACGCCATCAAAACTGTTCGCCACCGACTCTAGATCAGCAAGCCTTCGCACATAGGTTTCCAAATTCTGGCGACGGGCCCCCGGACGAGACTTCGTTAAATTATACGAAGCTTGAACCAAATGAGCGATGACTCCTTGGCAAGGCACTTCGCCTGTGTGAGCGCGAATGGCTTGAACTATATCGTCACGCTCTCCGTGTTTGCGAGCGAACTCCGCTCCGACTTGCGCCGAACTTCCCTCGTAAGAGTGATCTAGTGCTCGGCCGAGGCCATGGAGTAAACCTGCGCGACGCGCGGCTTTGTCATCCGCACCAATCTCCGAGGCCATCAGCCCTGAAATATGCGCGACCTCAACACTTGCGGCTAAAAGATTCTGACCATCAATTTGGCGGTACTTTAAACCTCCGAGCAAATTAATAATGGCCGGCTGAAGTCCGTGAACTCCTAAGTCAAATGCCGATTTCTCGCCATCTTCTTTCATTTTAGAAGTAAGTTCCGTCTTTACTTTATCAACGACCTCTTCAATACGTGCTGGGTGCACTCGACCGTCGTCCATTAATCGCTCTAGAGACATTCTTGCGATTTCCCGGCGAACCGGATCGAAACTTGAAATGATCACGGTCTCTGGGGTTTCATCGATAATCAAGTCTACGCCGCAAGCGGCTTCTAAGGCCCGGATGTTTCGGCCTTCACGACCAATGATCTTGCCCTTCATCTCATCGCCTGAGAGAGGAATCGTCGATACGGTTCGCTCGGTCGTGACCTCCGCCGCATAACGGGAAATCGCGATGGAGAGCGCTCGTTTTCCCCGACGATCGGCTTCGGCGAGAGTCTCTTCCTCAATTTTTTGCAACTTCACTGCAGCTTCTTTGCGCGCTTCATCTGTTAATGCATTGATGAGTTCACTCTTCGCCTGGTCCGTTGTCATGTTCGCGACGCTTTGAAGTTTTTGTTCAAGATCTTCGATCTCTTGCTTCGCCTTTTCTTCCATCTCTTTCAGACGGGTTTCAGAAATATTTAACCGCTGAGTTTGATCTTCTAACTCACGCATCTTGTTCGTCAGCTGGTCTTCTTTGCGCTTTTGGTCTTTGTCCATGCGCTGCTCTTTGTCTTTCAGCATGCCTTCAGTGCTCTGAATCTTTTGCTTTTCTTTGCGGATGTCAGTTTCCAAATTCTTACGGGCGCGCATCTCAAAATCCTTGGCGCGGTTTTCCGCGTCGCGCTCGATCTTCGTCACTTGGCCCTTAGATCTGGCCAAAATCTTTTCCGCTTCGCGCTCAGCAGCATTGCGTGTTTTTTCATCCAACATTCGGCGATAGAGAATCATGCTTAAGACGCCGATACCGGCTCCGGCGATAAGACTCATAAATGCGGTGAGCATCATATTTGAAGACATGGGTTACCCTTTCACTCTCAGCAAAAATTTTTCTGTCACGATCACGTCCATTGGAACGTCGTGACTTTCGCGAACGAGGTCCTCGTTCACCACCTGGCTTGAGTAGGTGACACCCACTTTTAAGCCAGTGAATCCTTTAAGACTACGGTCAAAAAAACCAAGGCCACGGCCAAGCCGCGTACCCCGGCGGTCAAAACCAATTCCGGGAACCAAGATCACCGCACATTGCGAAAGCGATATCTCTTTGCTTTGAGCGGGGTCGGGTTCTAAAATTCCGTAACTCCCCGGGCGCAACGCCTCAGGGGTCTTCGGCATATAAAATTTCAAAGCGGCATCTTCGATGCGCGGATAAACCCACTGCCACTGGGGATCATGCTTGCTTAAATTTTCTTGAACTTGGGGCTCGTCAGGCTTTGGCAAATAAGATGCAACAATCCCCCCTTGAGGGGGCAAAACGTCACGCACAAAAGTTTGAATGGATCTGTCCCACTCATTCTTTAGGCCGCTCGTCAGAGATTTGGCCAAATAGGATTTCAATTTCGCCCGCCACTCACTCTTAGTGAGGCCGCGCGATTCGATCGCGTTCATGGATCAAGGTCTCCTTTATACAAACGCTCTGGATTTTGGTTGGTCGGCGGCGCTTATCTAAATAAGGCCCGCAAAGATAAGTTAATTATCCAACCGGATCCGAGCTATGGGAGATGACTCTAGCTCTGAGATAATCCGTTTGGCCTTGATTTCGAGATCGTCGAGTTCGGAAGTGGTCGTGCGCTTGAGTAAGACTAAATCTTCGGCGATATGTAACGCCGTCAGCAGGAGAGCTTTTTGAAAAGATATGTTGGGGTTTTGTTCCAACGCTATTTGCACGCGTTCATTCACTAATTCGATCAATTCGTTGACGGTCTTGGCATCGTGGGAAGAACGAAGCTTTAACGGTAATCCAGCGATCTGGACTTCATACGTTTGCTTGCTCGCGTCCACTAATGCCCTCCACTTCAATAGGTTTTAAAAGGCCAAATACCTTCTTAGAGTCATTTCCTATCTTCTATTCTTATTTTATGTGGCATGGGTGGTCAAACCGCCTGGCGCCTGGGACGGAGCATCAACTCTAGAATTACTCTCGGCCAGAGACTCGCTCGAGGTCGTCGCCTGCTTTAACGAGTGAGTAAACGTGACTAGAAAGTAAGCCAACTATGCGTCGGTACTCGCCTAGAACGTCCATATGGATGGAGGAGGTGTGAATGCTCTCAGGTCGGGCTTTCACGAGGCGTGAAATATGGCTTTCTCTAAAGCGCTTCTCGAGCTGGCGAATATTGCGCTTATGGGTAAGCACTTGGCGTGCAAGTTCGTGGTCTTGGCGCTGAAAACAGCTCAACGAAAGGCTAGCAACCTGCATCGCAGAGGCGTGAATCTCTGTGAGCTCACTCCAACCCTCCGTACTAAAATCAACTTTGAGGGAGTGCTTCTTGCTCGCAAGGTCGAGGAGCATGTTGTCGATCACGTCCGCAGCACTTTCCATATCGGCTGAGAATGTCATGACTCGAATCATACCTAGTTGAACGGGCGCGGGAGCTTCCTCAAGATTTCTTGCCAGATAAAGATTTATTTCGCGATTAAGCAGGTCCACCCGATCGTCACGGCGGCGAATGCTTTCCACGAGATCAGGATCTTCTTTACGGAAAAGTCGGAGAGAATCTTCCACCATCGACATTACAATATCGGCCATGCGCATAAGTTCACGCTCAGCGTGGGCGAGAGCAACGGACGGAGATTCCCAGTCGCCTTTTTTTAAATACTTCACGGTGTATTCTTTTTCGGCGTCGGTTGGTGGGAAAAGCAATTCAACAAGTTTCGCGCCCTTTGTAATGAGCGGGTAAAAAACAACGGCCGCCACCAAATTATAAACCGTGTGCACGTTGGCGATGTCCCGCTCAACCACATTACTGGCAAGCAGTCCCGCCAGTTGTTCAGCGAAAGGCAGGAATAGTAACACGGAAGTCACTTTGTAAAAGCAGTGCGCCCACGCCACTTGGCGACCCACGTAATTGCCACCAATGGAAGCGATAAGCGCTGTCGCTGTGGTACCAACGTTGGCGCCAAAAACCCAATAGACTGAATCCTCAAGCGTGATGATTCCAGATCCAGCAAGCGACATCGCAAAACCGATTGTGACCGCACTTGAATGAATAAGTGCCGTAAAAAATGAAGTGAGTATCACTGCATAAATCGGATTTTCTTTCATCGCGACGATCAAACTATTAAACACTTCGACGTGACGAAGTTCGCTTGTGCCAATTGCGATCAGCTCCATCCCCCAGAAAATAAGTCCGAAGCCCATTCCCACAGCCATCGTTGTGGTCACAGTTCGTTTTTTCGCCATGAAGTAAATAAAATAACTACATACAAAAATCGGCAAACCAAATTGCGCGACATTAAAGCTAATCACCTGAACCGTAAACGTGCTGCCGATGGCGGTGCCAAGAATCACACTCATAACTTGAGCGAGTCCAATCACACGCGCCGATCCAAGGCCGACGAGCATCGACGTCACCGCACCCGAACTTTGCAAAATAATCGTAAGAATGACTCCGAGGAACACGCCCCAAATCGGACGTTTTGCTAAAGTCGTGATGATGTCCCGAATGCGATTTGCCGCGAGCTTCTGAAGATTCTCAGAAGCGAGCTGCATGCCATACATAAAAATAGCAATGCCACAAAGGGTGATAAGCAGTGTTGAGTGCGTGCCGAGCATAATATGATAATTTATCGGCGCGGATGCGGTTTAGCCGTAACCCTCGCCAAAGAAGCTGGACGTTCGTCGCGCTAAAGAATCGCGTTCACGAATTCTTCCGCATTGAAGGGCCTGAGGTCCGTGACCTTTTCTCCGACGCCGATCAAGCGCGGTGGAAGATTAAGTTCGACTGCAAGTGACAGTGCTACGCCGCCTTTAGCCGTGCCGTCCATTTTGGTGAGAACTATGCCGGTTAGTTCGAGTGCCCCGTTAAATTCCCTGGCTTGCACGATGGCGTTTTGGCCGGAGTTAGCATCCAAAACGAGCAGAGTTTGGTGAGGAGCTGTCGGGTCGACTTTAGCGAGAACGCGTTTTACCTTTTTTAATTCTTCCATTAGATTTTTCTGCGTATGGAGTCGACCCGCAGTGTCGATAATGACAATGTCAGAGCCGTTGGCCTTGGCCTTCTCAACCGCTTGATAAGCGACGGCTGCAGGGTCCATCACACCTTCGGGTGCGAAGATTTCAACTTGCGCGCGCTCGGTCCAAATTTTGAGCTGCTCGCCTGCGGCCGCGCGGAATGTGTCTCCCGCCGCGACGATTACTTTTTTGTTCGCCTGAGCTAGAAGAAATGCGAGCTTTCCAATAGTCGTGGTTTTTCCTGCACCGTTCACTCCAACGACTAACCAAACGACGGGCTTGGCTTGTGCTTTATCAAGTTCGAGTGCCTGCAGCACCGACGGTCCGTGAACACGTTCGCCTAAAATTGTGAGCATTTCTTGTTTGAGGGCAGCTCGCACTTTTTCTGACGATGAAGCGACTCCGTTTGAGGATTTTTTTAGCGCTTCCATCAGACGCTCAACCGTTGGAACACCCAGATCAGACGTATAAAGAATTTCTTCAATCTCGTCGCGAAGTTCGGGCGCCATGCCGCCTGCGCCGACTAAATTTTTTAGCCGACCCCAAATGCTTTCACGCGTATTGGACAGTGCGGATGTAAGAGGTTTTGGCGCGTCTACTACCGTTTCGCTAGGCGCTAATCCCGGGTCAGGCGCCTGCGATACTTTGGGCGCATGCAGCGGGAGCTGCGGCTTCTCTTCCACCCCAGGCGACTTAATTCCATAACGGGCGAAGTAGTAAGCGATCGAGCCCACCACGCCTACGATAATGACCACACCGAGCAGAATTAAAAGCAGGAGATTATTGTCGTTTTCCACCGGCCGTACTTAGCACACGGGTGCGCGGAAAAGAATAATGCGTCGCTTCTCCGGCGCCGGAGAAGCAACGCGTAACCAAATTCTCCACCGTAGGTGAAAAGTTTGCGTCACATGTCCCGGCGACTAGCGAGCCCAGTCTACTTGGGGGAATTCGGTGTCCTCAAAGGGAATCATGTGGACGGATGCTGCGCGATAAATTTTGGCCAGATTGAGTGGCTTTAGGTCTTTGGGCTTTCTGATGATCAAAAGATTCTCAGAACCTTTACCTGAAGAGAGCGAAAACACCTGGGGATAACGCTGAATTAAATCCTGAATCAAGGCGACACTTTGATTTTTTCCGAACAGAACTCGGTCATCTGCGCCGACGCCCTTCTCCGTGCGTAAGATGACTATACCAACGCCTCCGGGCTTTAATTTTTCGATGTAAAGATCCAAAAGACTCATTCGCTTTGCGGAATAGAAAAATGCTCCGAAGGGGTCCGTCAATATGTCGGCTTGACCTTCAAATTGCGGCAAAACGGTTTCGGAAAATCCCGGAAGGTAATTAAATCGGCCCGACGCAAACGAGCTCTTTGCCATCTTATAGAGTCGCGCGCGAAGGATGGCATAGTGCTTTTCTTCAACCTTACTCCAACTTAAATAAAACATTTTCCCGAGCACCGACTCATCGGATTTACGAATGACGGGTATACCATCCAATGAAACGCCTAGAGAACTGCCAATCACCCGCACAATTTTATGCTCGATATGGCCATCCTTAAGCGCCTCCCAAAAGTTTTGGGCATTGATGGCGTAGACTGTTGCGCGGCCACCGATGGCAGCCTCCAGCCCGGCGATCCCAAATCCGGCGCCCGAATCAATCCAAACCAAGGGCTGTTTGCCAGAGTCGATTGCTTCCCGAAACTCTGGTCCGAGAAGAATACGGTAGCTGTAAAGGTTACGGGTGTGTTGGCGCCGATAATCTGCGGCCGGGATGAGCCCATTGGTATTGCCAAGCGCGCTGCCGCATAGATCATCACCAAATGCTTGAAATGACAGTAAAATTACAAAAATCAGCCACATAATTAACGCAGTGTATCATTAGCCGAAAGACCCGTCAATTTACCTGCGAAATCTAAAGTACTCTTTTATCCACTTTAAGGGTTTAGGTGGCGCCAAAGTGCGCGCCGCTCAACCCATATTGCGAAGGCCAAAAACAAGCAGGCTAGGTAAAACAACGTGATCTGAAGTTTTGCCGGAAAAATGACCGCTTTGATTTCAATCGGCATTCCGACGTCTAGCAGTCCCACTGAAAATCCGACGGAGTAACCGTCGTTAGGGATGTCCACCTTTGCCGGAAGCCCTTCATATGAATCACTTTCTGCCAGCTCCTCCTGCGCTCCGCTCGATCCCATCGCTTGATCTACCGGCATTTCCATCATGTCCGCTTTTTCAGGGCCACCGAAACTTCCAGCCTTTACCATACTTTTGCGCATCCCCGAGGAGCTCGCGGTGGTGCGCGGTGGGCTGCCTGCGGTCGCGGAAACTTCCATCGCATTCATAGCCATGGGCATGTCATGAACCATGTAACTGGAAACGTTTCTTGCTATATAAATTCCGGTCAACACGATCACGCCAAATGAAATCACTTTGGCGTAGTCGCGCCAGGTATTTAATTTATAAACGGAGAGTCTTGCTCGGTACTTGAATGCTGTCGCAACTAGCATAACTACGAAAATCCAGACTAGCATATTGACGTTAAAGAACGTAATCAGGCCTGCCGCTACGGCGGCACCAGAGCGAACGTACGAGCGCAATTGGGCTTCCATTAAAAACTTAAAAACAAAGAGCGCCGCAAGTAGCGCCCACATCAAATTCCACAAGCTCATCGCCCAGTTGTGATCGATGCCGTTACTTACAAAAAAATGTTTGAAGCCTTTGGGTACAGATAAGTTTACTGCAACGTTTGTCATCACGGCATCTGGCCTTGGCAAAGAGTCCGTAATGGATGCAATCCCACGGGGCGCGTCGTTGGCCAATTTATATTGAATGGTCGCGGTCTGATGATCCCCCGTCGGAATTCGTAAAACCAGCTGATCTTTATCGTTTTTAGAAAGCACTTGCGGCTGATTGTTAATTTCCAAATAGGTGGGGGTCCCCCTCAAAGTCATGGGAATCTCAGTAGCACCTTGGTTGTTAATAACGAAAGTCGCTTCAACTAAATTTTTACCCATGGGTGACCAGTAGTAACGATAATCAGCGCTTCGAATTGTGTAGGTCGATGCGGCAAAGCTTTTTAAAGTTTCTTTCGTCCACGTCAGCTGGTCTTTGTTTGACAGCAAATAGCCCCGGGGAGATGGAAACGTCGCCTGCATTTTCGTGTCTTGGGCCGAAATGCGCTTGGCGGAAGTATCCACTTTCGACGTCAATAACGGATGTTGATCAAGCAGAACATATTCAAGACCTTTTCCGATGGGCGCTTGAAATCCATCTTTGCCGAGACGGCCCATAATGCGAATCTGCTGGTCACCCGGAGGCAGGTTAAGAGAAATTTTCCCTTTCTCGTCCTTGTACTGAATATCAGTCACCACCTTTTGTACGATCTCGCCGTTTGCCAGAGGGAAAGTGAACGCTTTTACCTTGGAGTTCGGGTTGTGGACTGAAATGCGGTAATCAAATCGGTTTTCCTCGGCCAACAACTGGATCTTGTAGTAGCCAACAGCTGAAGGCTCTTCCTCTTGCTGAGCTGCGATTTCCCGATCTGCTCGGTACAGAACAACTTCGCGCTCACCCGAACCTTTCGGCGTTTCCATTGGCTCAATGCCCTTAACTTTTGTGGTGAGCGATAAAATATTGAAAAATTTCAACCGAACTTCACTCCAGTTTTTCACTTGCAGTCTGCAGGTCACCTGAAATCGTTTGTCTTGCGGGATCAGGCTCACTTGCTCGTCCTTCATCATAAGGACAGCTGAGCCTTTGCAATCCGCAAGATCGAAATTGGCGTTCTTTTGCATGAACGCGATTTCGCGGGCCGGAAGCGAAGCTCCTCCAGTAATTTTAATCTCGAGACTTTCTCGGTACACACCGGTAACGGCGACTGTTTCTACTGAGGTGAACTCCACCGCGTCTTTCGATTTTTTTAATCGCAAATATTCATCTAGAGGAAGCGTTACCGTTGCCGGTTCAGCTGCAAAAGTCGAACTCGATAAAACTGCAAAAAACAAAATTCTTGCGGCGACTGTCATTGGAAAATCTCCCAAACATTATTGATGTACAAAGACAATCTTAAGGAGGAATTTGGGTATTTGGCACCAGATAATTTTGACGCAGCTTTGCTGGGTGCATCGCCAAGAAAATGCTTTAAAGCGTAATTATGTTTTAAACCATTTCGGGCTAGACGAGTTCGTCTTCGGCGATATCAGTTAACTGATAATTATCAATAAACTGATATCGCAGGTGATCGGACAAATAGGTCATCGGGCAAACGATTCTACGCGTAGAGAAAAGATCGCGCCACAAACCTCTACGTCAGCGACACGCTGACCATTTTCGACACGCCTTTTTCTTCCATCGTGACGCCGTAGAGTTTGTTGTTCACGCGCATAGTTTGCTTGTTGTGCGTGACCACGATGATCTGCGAGCGTTTTGCCATCTCGCGGACCAACTCGTTAAAGCGCATGACGTTGGCGTCGTCCAAGGGAGCGTCAACCTCGTCAAGCAGACAAAAGGGCGATGGCTTCACGAGGAAGATTGAGAAGATCAGGGAGACCGCGGTTAGCGCCTTCTCACCGCCCGACAACAAGCTCACACTTTGCAGCTTTTTGCCCGGAGGACGAGAGACGATATCAATGCCAAGTTCGTCTTTTTCCGGATCCTCAACCAAAATTAGTCGCGCCTCGCCGCCACCAAATAAAACTGGGAACACTTTTTGGAAGCGTTCGTTCACTTGGTCAAAAGTTTCGCGGAAGCGCTTGGAGCAAATGCGGTTAATACGATCAATCACTTTGCGCAGCTGATCCTTCGCATCAGTAAGATCAGTATATTGGCGAGTGAGGAATTCATAACGGGAAATCAGTTCGTCATATTCTTGTATCGCTGACAGATTTACTTCACCAATGCGAGCTAGCTTTTCTTTTAAATCTGCAACTTCAGCTTCGATGGTCTTAACGTCGCCTTCTTTGGCAGCGGCGGCCTCCGCCACGTCTGCCAGTATGACCATGTAGCGCTCATGCATTTGATCGACGAGGTATTGCTCCTTCATCTTTAGTTGCTCAAGCTTAAGCTGAGATTCGTTCATTTTAGCTTTTAGTTCATTTAAGCGATGCATTTTGGTGGAAACTCGGCCGTCAAGTTCCCGCGCTTGGTCAGCAACCACTTCATACGCATCGCGAGTCTCAGCCAAAGTTTTAGTCGCCTCTTCGCTCTCTCGAACGAGCCGCTCGAATTCGACTTTTTTGTGCTCGATCAAAACTTGGTTTGAGCTTAAAGACTCCGTGTTTTTCAAGGACTCTTCGCTCATCTTGGCGATTTGCTCAGAAACTTCGGCGAAAGATTTCGCTACCATTTCAAGCTGCCATTTTAGACCTTCAGCTTCTTTGGTTCTAGTGGTCGATTGCATGTGAAGTTCGGACACCGCGCGAGCCAAAGCGTCTACTCCGCCGCGAGCGCCGTCATACTCGGCCGTCAATGAAGACACCCTTGAATCAAGTTCCGCCTTTTGCGTGCGAAGATCTGTGAGCTTCTCGGTCAATTGATCGAAATCCGCTTGAACAGACAAACGCAGAGACTCGTCACGAGAAACTTCATGTCCCTGTTTATCGAAAGCCTTTTGCGCATTAGCAAATTCGTTTTCGGCGCGCTCTAGATCTTTACGAAGCATAGCCACATGAATTTCTTTTTCATTCTGACGTTTACGAGAGTTTTCAAACTCTTCCGTCATTTGCTTAAACTGAGCGTCGAGCTTCTTTAGAGCGGCTTGCGAGAGCGCAAGTTTTCCAGCCGCTTCTTCGCGGGCAAGAGACAATTCTTTAATCTCGCGACGACGCTTCAAAACTCCGGATTCAGCCTGATCGCTCGCGCCGGCAGTCAAAACGCCATCCGTTGCTAATGTGTCCCCTTCCATCGTGACAAAAGTCATCGCTGGAAATTCGGGACGCATGGTTAGTGCCGTTCGTATCGAATCAACAATCGCAACACCGGCTAAAAACGGGCGAACCTGTTCGCGGTATCCTTCGGGAATTGAAGCGACTTGCTCAAGCAAGCCTTTAAAACCAGAAGTGGCAGACAATCGCTCTTGAATATTTGCATCGACGTGTCCATTCGATCCCGCCCAACCAGAGGCGCTGAAACTGGACCTGCCCCGCTTTTGCTCTTTCAAATAATCGACAGCGCCAAGGGCGGCGGCGCTCGACTTGCTCAACAGTAATTGCAGCCGAGTGCCCAGCGCCGCTTCCATCGCCAATTCATACTCGGCTGGCACCTCAATCACTTCAGCAACGGGTTGGAAGTCGCCTTCAGTCTCGACGCTTCCGTCTTCACGGACAGTCTGGCGGCTGCGCTGCCAAAGCATAACTGTCTTTACGCCGTCTTCGAAACCTTCGTAGTTATTCTGTAGATTTTCAAGTCCGTACAACCGACTTGAAACTTGATTAAGCACATCTTTGAACTGCTCGACTTCCGTTTGGCGCTCACCAACTTGCCGGCTCAAGACCTGCAAATTAGTTTGATAAGTCTCAACGTCTTTTACGATGTCGAGTTGCATCTGGCGCTCGGTCTCTAGCTGTTGAAATAAACGATTTCGCCGCTTCTCAAATTCTCTCGATTGAACTTGAAGATCCGCCAGAACTTGCCGAGAAGTTTCAAGCCTTGTCTCAATTTCACCGATTTTATCGGATAAGGAATGAGTTTTAGCTTCGATATGAGACTCACTCTGCGAAACAGTGAGCATCTCACGCCGTTTGGCGGTGAGCTCCTGGTCCACTTCACGAATGCGATTTTGAATGACGGAAAGCTCCTGAGCTTGAGTCTCGTACTTGGCCTTTAATTCTTGCGAGTCGCGGTCAGCCGCTTGAAACTGAGTTTCAAATCGCTCTCGCTCTCCGACAAGGGCCTGAGATCTAGCATCGTACTGGCTTCGGATCCCGCCAGTGATTTCTTCCGTTCTTCTTGCTTGCTCAATTTCAAATTGAAGCTCGCGGACTTCTTTCTCTAAAACCTGCACGGCCTGAAGTGCGGTTTGATGACGAATCTGCTCCGTCTCAACCTGCTTTTCCTTTTCCAGAACCGCCAACTTAATAGTCTGAAGTTCAGTTTCATCCGTTCCCATTTTAGAAGTAGCTTCCGCTTCTTCAGTTTGAGCGACGGTAAATACACTCGACGCAAGATCTGCGTCCTGACGAATGGTCAAATAAGTGCGGGCTGATAACCAAAGCTCTTTTTCTTGAGCCTCGCGCTTAATATTTCGATAGCGCTCGGCCCGCTGTGCTTGGCGCTGAAGACTATCCAAATGACGCTTTTGTTCACCAATGATGTCTTGAAGACGAATTAAGTTTTGCTCTGTCGATTCTAATTTTCGCTGCGATTCTCGCTTACGAACCTTAAATTTTGTAATCCCAGCGGCTTCCTCGATCAAAGTTCTACGATCTTCCGGCTTAGCCGTAATAATCTTTCCGATCGCGCCCTGTTCCACGATCGAGAACCCTTTAGAACCCGCGCCCGTATCCATGAAAATCTCTTGGATATCACGCAGACGTGCCGTCTCTTTATTGACTAAATATTCAGAGTCACCAGAGCGGTGCAATCGACGGGTAACCATGATTTCGGAATGCTTGGAGTATTTAGCCGGAAAAGGACCACCGTCATTTTCTAAAGTCAGACTCACTTCGGCCATGCCGATCGGCGCGTAGCCTTCCGCGCCAGCAAAGATCACGTCTTCCATGGAAGCTCCACGAAGATGCTTTGCCGACATCTCCCCCATCACCCACACAAGCGCGTCCACAATGTTGGACTTACCGCAACCATTCGGCCCAACGATCCCAGTTATGCCCTGGTCAAAGTGGATGACAGTTCGGTCTTTAAAAGACTTGAAACCACAAAGTTCTAGTTTTTTGATCCTCAATGCTCAACCTTCCGCTGCTGGATCGCGGCCTGGGCGGCCGCTAATCGCGCAATCGGAACACGATAGGGAGAACAACTCACATAGTTTAAGCCCACTGAATGAAAATACCGGATGCTTGCTGGATCTCCCCCGTGCTCCCCACAAATCCCCAATTTAATATCCGGTCTGGACCTACGACCTAATTCAACCGCTGTTTCGATTAATTTGCCAACACCTTTTTGATCGATGGTGGCAAAAGGGTCCGCTTCAAGCAGCCCTTCGGAAACATAAGTGGCTAAAAAGCGGCCGGCGTCGTCCCGGGAGATGCCTAAAGTGGTTTGCGTAAGGTCATTGGTGCCGAAGCTGAAAAATTGAGCATACTCCGCAAGCTTATCAGCCAGAAGAGCTGCGCGGGGTAACTCGATCATCGTGCCGACTAAATACTCGAACGTTACACCCTTCTCAGTTTGAACATCGCGGACTTCTTCATCCACTAGGGTTCTCAACCGGGAAAGCTCCCCTTCCGTCGCTACAATGGGAATCATGATTTCTGGGATGAGTTTTTTGCCCTTAGAAATCATCTCCGCCGCAGCTTCTGCAATTGCGCGCACTTGCATGCGATAGATCTCGGGGTACGTGATTGCCAGCCGGCAACCGCGGTGCCCGAGCATAGGATTAAATTCCTTTAAGGCTCGCACTTTCGCGCGCAAGCGATCGACGTTCCACTTCAAACGGCCCGCAAGATCCGCGATTTCCTCTTCACTATGGGGCAGGAACTCATGAAGCGGCGGATCGAGCAACCGGATGGTAACAGGAAATCCGTCCATGGCTTGGAATAAACCTAAAAAATCTCCCCTTTGCATGGGAAGTAAAAGATCGAGCGCGGCTACCCGCTCTTCGTAATTTTCTGCCATGATCATGCGGCGAACCACATCGATGCGGTCAGCACCAAAGAACATATGCTCCGTTCGGCAAAGACCAATGCCTTCGGCACCAAACTCGCGCGCGACTGTCGCATCTAGCGGTGTATCTGCGTTGGCACGAACCCCAAGCCCACGATACTTATCGGCGAGTTTCATCACACGGCGGAAATAATCATCGACGGTGGGTTCAATGGTTTTTACTTCCCCTAAATAAACTTCGCCCGTCGATCCGTCTAAAGTGATTTGATCGCCCTCGCGTAAGACAAAACCTTTTACGCGCAGTTCACCTTTTCGGTAATCAACATCCATGTCACCACAGCCAGCGACACATGTCTTTCCCATCCCGCGCGCAACTACAGCCGCGTGCGAGGTCATGCCACCACGTGTGGTGAGAACACCCTTTGCTGCGACCATGCCTTCAATGTCATCCGGCGAAGTTTCAATGCGAACTAGAATAACTTGTTTGCCGCTCTCAACCCACTTTACGGCGTCTTCTGAAGAGTAAACGATTTGTCCCGTCGCGCCCCCGGGAGATGCGGGCAAGCCCTTACAGAGCAACGTCTTCTCAGCCTTTGGGTCCAGCATCGGATGAAGTAGCTGATCTAAACTTTGCGGCGACAATCGCATTAATGCTTCTTCTTCACCAATCATCTTTTCGTCGATCATGTCGCAAGCGATACGAAGCGCCGCCTTTGCCGTGCGCTTGCCATTTCGCGTCTGGAGCATCCAAAGTTTCCCACGCTCAATCGTAAATTCAATGTCCTGCATGTCGCGATAATGTTTTTCGAGTTGCTTATAAACAGTCACAAGCTGGCCATAAGCTTGAGGCATCAAGTCCTCAAGCGAGCTCATGTGCAGCGGGGTGCGGATTCCTGCAACGACGTCTTCGCCTTGAGCGTTCACAAGGAATTCACCGTAGAAGGCTTTTTCGCCAGTCGATGGATTGCGCGTGAACGCAACCCCAGTGGCCGAATCCTCACCCATGTTGCCAAAGACCATCGATTGCACGTTCACTGCCGTGCCCCACGAACTCGGATAACTGTTGAGCTCCCGGTAAGTGATCGCTCGCGGTGTATTCCAACTTTTAAACACGGCGGCGATCGCGCCCCACAATTGCTCTTTCGGATCCGTTGGGAAAGATTGGCCCGTGCTTTCGCGAATTTGTTTTTTGTATTTGTCGACCAGTGACTTCAAATCTTCAGCCGTAAGATCGGAATCCTTTTGGTACTTCTTGATGTCCTTTAGATCCTCAAGCGTCACTTCAAGCAGTGACGAGTTCATGCCCATTACCACATCGGAATACATGGTGACGAAGCGGCGATAAGAGTCCCAAGCAAAACGTTGATTGCCCGACTGCTCGGCCAAGCCCTTTACCGTCTCATCATTCAAACCTAGGTTTAAAATCGTGTCCATCATACCGGGCATGCTGGCCCGCGAACCGGAGCGCACACTTACTAGTAATGGGTTCCGGCTATCGCCGAATTTCCTCCCCGCAAGTTTTTCGATGCGGCCCATGTATTCGTCGACTTTTCCTTTGAGAGCCTCGGGAAGTTCGCTGCCGTTGTCGTAAAACACTTGGCAGATTTCAGTAGAAATGGTGAACCCGGGGGGCACGGGCAGTCCCATTGCCGTCATTTCAGCAAGGTTTGCGCCCTTACCGCCAAGCGTGTTTTTCATTCCCGCATTGCCCTCGGTATCACCGGCTGCGAAGAAAAACATGAACTTGTCAGGCATTTTCACAGAGGCCTTAGTAGGGTTCACCACTTCTCCCATCGTCATTACTTATCCCCGTAATTCACGAGTTTATCGGCCATGTAGCTCTTCACTTGTGAAAGAGCCACGCGATCTTGCTTCATTGTATCGCGATGGCGAACTGTGACGGCTTGATCTTCCAATGTCTGAAAGTCGACGGTCAAACACAGCGGCGTTCCGATTTCATCTTGGCGGCGATAGCGTTTTCCGATGCTCGCCGTTTCGTCGTAGTCCATATCCCAGTCTTGCGCGAGATCGGTAAACAATTTTTGTCCTACCTCCTGCAAAGGCTCTTTCTTGGAGAGCGGCAAGATGGCGGCCTTAATCGGCGCCAGCTCTGGTTTAAGACCAAGTACAACGCGAGGTCCGCCTTCAGCGTCGCCATCAACCGTTTCCTCACGATAAGCATCGCAAAGCAGGGCCAATGCCAACCGGTCGCAGCCAACTGCTGTTTCAATCACGAAGGGAACGAATTTTTCTTTTGCTACTTCATCGAAGTACTCAATTTTTTTATTTGAGAATTTTGCGTGCTGGGTAAGATCGAAGTCGCCACGGTTATGCACGCCCTCTAATTCCTGCCAGCCAAAAGGGAACTGATACTGAACATCGAACGCGGCACGAGCATAATGGGCCAATTCTTTAGGGCCGTGCTCCTTGTACCGGAGCTTTGATTCTTTCATGCCGATGGTCTTGTAATAGTCCCAGCGAGTTTCCTTCCACGTCTCAAACCACTTCATGTCAGTGCCGGGCTTTACAAAGTACTGCATTTCCATTTGTTCGAATTCACGGGTGCGGAACGTGAAGTTGCCAGGCGTAATTTCGTTGCGGAAAGATTTTCCGATTTGCGCAATACCAAAAGGAATTTTCTTGCGCATGGAGGCCTGCACATTTTCAAAATTGACGAAAATCCCTTGCGCTGTTTCGGGCCGCAGATAAACGATTGATGTCGAGTCTTCAACGGGGCCCATGAACGTCTTAAACATCAGATTAAAATTGCGCGGCGCCGTAATGTCGCCAGACTCACACTTTGGACAAACATTCTTCCCTTCAACCACCTTGGCATGATCTTCACGAAAGCGGTTTTTGCAGTTTTTGCAGTCCACTAAGGGGTCAGAAAATCCGTCCACATGCCCGGATGCTTTCCAAACCATTGGGTGCATTAAAATCGCGGCATCAAGGCCAACAATGTCTTGTCGCCGAGTCATGGCTTTCCACCACGACATTTTCACGTTGAATTTGAAGTTGGCACCGAGCGGCCCGTAATCCCAGCAGGAGTTTAAACCCCCATAAATTTCGCTACTTTGGAAGACATAGCCGCGTCGCTTGCATAAGGAAACGAGAGTGCTCAGGTCGTTGAGTTCAGTGACTGCCATTTTGGGACCTCGCTAGAGGAGAATCGGCTATCATTGTTGGGCTTGATCTGTCTATCTCCATGAGTTTCACGGCCCTTGACACGGTGGGCTAATTTCGGGCATGACTAACACCAATGCACAGCCGTTTAAGACCAGTTTCCGCACTAGCTTTCGCTTTCGCCTGCATGGCGGTGCATTCCGTAGCGACCGGCACCAAGCCAACAGCCGCAGATGCGGCGTGCGCTGCTCTCCTAAAAGAAAACGCATCTGATCCAGCGAACCTATTCCGAGCCGAAATTTTAAAGGCGAACTTAAACTACCGCTTAAGCAAAGATGAACCCCCTCGATCCACTCTTAAGGGCGGTGAGGCTAAGCATTTAAAATTATATTCAAGTGGCGCCATGATTTCGCTCGGTGCGGGAGCGGATATTTACCGACCGCTTTACGATTTTCCACTTATCGGTGAGTATCATCTAGTCGACCATTTGATGAATGGGCATGACACTCCTGCCGAACTCATTGGCGAGATTAAAAACCGATTAGAGAAAATCGACCCGACGGCAGTAGTCACTGTTGCCGACCGCGGCTTTCTTGATGTTTTTACGGCTGAGGAAATGAACACTGTTGTGCAGTTCGACCAAATCCCTAAATTCAATGCCGAAGTTTTGTCGCGCGAAGGTAGTGATCGACCACTCATTTTCACAGTGGCTTGGCAGAGTCCCACCCTTGGCGCAGTTGAAAAAACATTTTACCTTCATGCTATCGATTTTGAAAACACCTCTGCTGTGCAAAATCTCCTCGACACTGTCAATGGCAGCTTAGTAGCGGTTTTAGAATCTGAACTCGGCGTTCTCCCGCCGACGCCAGTCGTAAAAATGCTCATGCAAGCTTTGGGTGATGACGGCGTTTTTATTTTCGAACAAATGGGATACCCAAATGCTAAAGATGAAGATCTATTCGGCCTGGGTGTTGATTTCTTCGGTGATAAATACAGCATTGCTCTGTCTACACCTGATCCTGAGACGCGACTCGAAATGGCCAACAGCGATCCGACAAAGCTTCAGCGATTTTACTTCGAGTTTCTCGTTCAGAACCTTAAGGTTCCTTAAAGATTTCGAGTCCGCCAGATTAATATCCATTGCTCGATCATTATACATGTTCAGCCATTAGGCGGTTTAACCGATTCCATTAGAGATGAACAGGCCTGCACATTGCTCAATATAGTATTGGGCAGGACTTGTTTCGTCTCAAATTGAGATTGGTTGGCAGATGGCAAAGTGGCAGCTTTTTAAAAAATACTCGATTTTATACGTGGGCGCGGCGGGATTAGTTTGGTTTCAGAACTGCAGTCCGAGCGACCTCGGCTTCGCTGGTTTTAGATCAGGTTCAGTGCTAACTGCCCGTGAGCTTGCATTAATGTCAACGTCGCCAGGCGCACGTTTATACGCCTTGAACTGTGCCGAATGTCATGGCCCACTTAGCAACTCTGAGCGCCGCGGGCGCTCTGCCGCGCAAATCACACTCGCCATCAATTCAGTTACTCAGATGTCCAAATTGAAAACTCTAAGCTCGTTGGACATTGCCGCAATCTCTGGGGCCCTAGCTGACAATGGCAATCCCATTGATTACTCAGGACCGCGGGCTCGCTATATCTGTAATCCAAACCAAGTGCCCGAATCTGCCGCCTATAAACTTACAAACCGCGAATTTAAAAATTCAATACGAGCGGTCTTAAACACAATCCGCGCCGGCATGACAAACGACGGTTTGCTGGAAATGGCGATTAACAATATCCCAGCCGATATTCTTTACGACGGCCGCCACGTGATGCGCGAACAAGCGGGCCTGCTTTCAATCCACATGACCAAATTTTATTTCCTTGCGGCTTACCGCGCTGGCGAATTGGTCGCGGCCACGCCGAACTTAAGCACTTTTCCAAATACGAACGGCTGCTTGGGGGGCGCGACAATCACACCTGCTTGTCATTCTGATTTCATAAGGGAATTTGGTTCCATCGCTTTCCGACGGCCCTTAGCACCAGCTGAAGTCACCGATTTATCGCAAACTTTTTGGGACGGTTCGCTCTCGAAGGCAGACCTTCTCACACTTACCGTGGCTGGCATGCTCCAGCTTCCCGATTTCATGTACAAGGTCTTTGACCGTGGGCCAGCATCGCCACTTGCGGCTAACGCCATCAATTTAACCGCCCATGAGATTGCTACGAAAATGGCTTACTTCTTAACCGGATCGCCCCCGGACCAGGCCCTGCGTGCTCTAGCCGATTCCGGCGCCTTGATGAACAACGCCACTTTAGCTACTGAAGTCGATCGCCTTATGAGCCTGCCATCCGCTCCGGAGGTAATCGTAAGATTGTTTAGAGAAACTTATGGCTATGACCTAATTCCCGGCCCGTGGTATTCCCTGACAGATCAGTTTCTCGCAGGCCAGCGCCTCGAGGAAAAAAGGTTCTACCCTAACGGCATCGACTACTATTATGTCCGCATAGGTGACGCAATCCGCGAGGAGCTTGATCGATTTTTCCCCGACACGGTACTTGGCAACGGCACATTTCAAACGTTGTTTACGTCGCGGCAGGCATATATTGGGAATGACTTGCTCGGGCAACTTTACGGTGTTGGTGAAGGGGTGCAAACGCTGCCGGAGCACCGCGCGGGCTTTATCAACCGTGCAGCAATTCTACAGCGTCGTGCGGAGATGTCGACGACCCCTGTTCAACGCGGGCTAGTGATTTTAGAAAAGGTCCTATGCGAAGAGACCGGGCCGCCGCCAGCGAACGCGCCAACCGCTGTTCCCGCTGAACCCGATGGCTCTTACCTAACGACTCGCGAGCGCTTCCATAAACTTCAACAGCAACCGGGCACCGCTTGCAACGCCTGCCACACCCGAATCAATAATCTTGGATACCCATTTGAGATCTTCGACAGCCTCGGTCGCTTCCGCACTACCGAGAAAATTTTTGGAAACGTTAATGGCACTTATGGCGTTGCCGCCGAACTTCCTATTAATGCCGCCACTACCACTTTGGAACTAAAGGCTGAGGCGGTGAACGTATCGGATGCCGTCGCATTGGGGCGCGAACTCGGGAACAACGACAAGGCAATGATCTGTTTCACCCGCCATATAAAACGCTTCGAAGGGCGGCGTCAGCTTCTGGGCGGCGACGGCTGTCAGATGAATGCGGCACTAGATGCGATGTACGGTAGCAATGGGAATCAAGGCTCCATTCGCGACGCTTTAAAAGCATATATATTATCGGATAGGTTCAAATTATGGGGTTTTTAAGGGGAGTTTGTAAATGAGTATAGTTTATTGCAAAAAAACCCGCCGCCAGTTCCTAGTTGGCGCTGGCAACACGCTTTTAGCTTTGCCGTTGCTGCCGAGTTTGTTTTCCGAGAGAGCACTCGCCCAAACGGCTCCTGACAAGCGCCTGCTCGTCGTGTATATGCATCACAATCAGTGCGAAGGCTTGTGGCCGCAAAGAGCCGTCGCAACGACACCGGTCGGGACCTCTGGCACGATGGAGAAACTAGTCCGGAGTTTTGGGAGTGCTCAGGAAATCAGCCCTATTCTCGAACATCCGCTTTATGAGAATTTGCGCCAACGAGGTTTACTCACGATCGCGCGGGGCTTCGATGCGGAAGGCAACGGCGCTTATGGCCATGGCCTTCACTCTCTCGGTCATTCGCCAAACAGGTCCCCGACACTCGATGCGATTTTTGATACTTCAGCCGCCCTCTATCCCGGTACAACTTCCGGGTCGGTCACCAAAGCGGTGCGAATAAATTATCAAGGAGACCTCTCCATTTTTATGAACCAGATTGGCTCCACAAGCCAACAGTTCCAGGCCTACGGGGCTGATAATCGGGATTATCAAAACCCCTTCCGCATCACGGATTTTTACAACGACATCTTTAGCTCCCTCACTAATGGAACTTCGAACACGCCAGATAACACCTATGGTTTAAAGTCGAATATACTTAATCGCGTTTTTGCGTCTTATCAGTCGTTTAAAGGTAGCCGACGCATCTCCTCCGACGACAAGGCCCGGCTCGATCAACATATGGGCTACCTTTCTGACCTCCAGAAACGCTTTGCCGCCGCTGCGGCACCCCAACCGCCGCCACCTGGATGTGTGAAACCTAATGTACCCGGGGTACAATCTGACTATCTCATCTATGCGCCGCTTTACTTAAGCCTACTCGCCGCCGCGTTTAAATGCGGCCTCACGAAATTTGGCATTGTCGCCTGGGAAGGTGATGGCCCAAAACTCCCTGGCTTGTACTCACCCGACGATAAAGAAGGGTTGCATGGCATGATTCACGGTGGTCGCGGCACGGATCTGAAACACGCAAATCACACCGTCTATAACCGGTTTACCTACAATCATCTCGCCAATAATTTCTTTAACTTGCTTGATGTTCCTGAAGGAAATACGGGAAAGACTTATTTGGAAAACATGGTGACCGCCATCATTTATGAACTTGGAGTAGAGCCTGCTGCAGGCGGTGGTCACTGGCGAAATGATCAACAGCACGTACTGATCGGTTCGATGGGCGGCGCTTTAAGAGCCGGCCGCTATCTAGCACTTCCGGTAACAAACGATAAGCGCTTGCCGGTGAATTGCCTCCACGAAACGCTTTTTCAACTCATGGGAGTTCCATCAAGCGAGTACAGTCGCTTCACCTCTGATAAGCGCGGGTTTGGTGCGTATCCCACTGCCGCTGGGCATCCGTACGCCTCGCGTTTCTATTCGCCAATCACTGAGCTTTTAACGGGTTAAGTGCAACCGGATCGCTTCAAGGGCGCGGTCGTAGAATTCTCTTGCTGTATCATCATTTCGCGCTAGGGCGTCCCGATGAGCTATTACCGCGCGGTCGATGTTCGCTCCCGCCGGTAATCCCAAAGCCTCATAAGCATCCCAGGAATGGCCGTTGTGCATAAAATGAATGTTGAGGCTTCGCCCCTCGGGCGAATCAGGCGAGCGAGCGCGTGGAGTAGTGGACCCACGCCAGATTTCACTAGGCCGCTTCATCTCCTCCGGCAGAGCTCGTGGTCCCGTTTTTTGCTTCCAGCGGAGTCGGGCTCCAGGTTGGTTGCTCTTTCTAAATATATAAATCACGCCAATAATGACGAGCCCGGCTTGCGCCCAGAGGAAATTTTCAAGGGTAAGGAAGTCCACCAGATTCCATTATTGGGTTCACCTGCTGAATTTTCAAGTCCCTCAAACGGGGCTATTGTGATATCCCCCTCCTATGAATCCATTTTTGAGCCAAGCCCCCATCGAAGGCGTAAAGAAAATCATTGCCGTAGGTTCAGGCAAGGGCGGTGTTGGCAAGAGCACCGTGGCTTTGAATCTCGCTAGTGCACTTAAGGCTCAAGGCTTACAGGTGGGTCTGCTGGACGCTGATATTTATGGCCCAAGTCTGCCAAGACTTACCGGCACGATTGGGCAGCGGCCTGATATGGATTCCTCTGGAAAGATTGCTCCCCTGGTTCGTCACGGCCTACGGCTTATGAGCATAGGTTATATGGTGGACGAAAATCTGGCTGTGGTATGGCGAGGACCCATGCTTTTTAAAGCTATGGACCAGTTCTTTCGCGACGTGGCCTGGGGCGAGCTTGATTATCTCATTGTTGATTTGCCCCCCGGAACTGGCGATGTCGCTCTGACATTGGCGCAAAAGGTGCCGGTGAATGGGGCGATCGTTGTTTGCACTCCGCAAAACTTGTCTCTAACGGATGCAAAAAAGGCGATCGATATGTTTGAGCGGATCAACATTCCGATTCTTGGAGTCGTTGAAAACATGGCTTATTTGCGCCAGGACAATTCGGCTGAACAAATTCAGTTGTTTCCACCGGGCGAGCTGAACGCGTTTTTGGACGCTAAGGGATTAACTAAACTAGCTCGCATCCCCTTTCATCCCCATGTGGGTTTAACGTGCGAGGCCGGCATTCCACTGCTTCAGAGCAGCCCGGAATCGCCTGAGGCTAAGGCCTTTACGGAACTAGCTGTTTCAATCAAAGACAAATAGCCATTCATTTTGAGAGGGTTTTGAAGTCCCGCTTGGAGTATTTAGCGCAATGCGTTATTCTAGTCTTGTACTCCAATGAAGGACGTAAACTGAAATAGGGGGGAACAGTGGTGCTAAGACCAAAGGACTTACGCTTAGACCCACCGCCGAAATAATGCGGTGGAACAGGTCGGATAAGTGTTTCTTTTGTTCAATTCCTTGAAACAGGAGGACTGCACGATGCCTTACCCGCCGCTATGCACGGCGGGTTTTTTATTTTGGCGCTGTACGAATTATAGCACCAGCTCCACTTGGAAGAGGCCGCTCAAACTGATCCGGAATCACCATCTCACCCATCTCAATTTCCCCAGCCCCAAAAACCGTAAAAAGCTGATTGCGTAATGAGATTGGCGAGTAGCCTTCGGTGTGCGCTGACAAGCAAACGAGACATTCTTGCTCTAGGTTTAAGATTTTCCGGATCTGCCAAAGAAGCGTCGTCAGGTCTTTTTCGATCTTCCAAATCTGCTTCTTTTCACCTTTACCGTAGCTAGGCGGATCGAGAATCACGACATCGTACTTCGTGCCGCGACGGACATCTTTAGCAACGAATTCTTTTACGTCATCAATGAGCCAGCGAATTTTGGCCTCACCGAGGCCTGAGACTTTCGCATTCTCACTCGCCCACTTTACAGTCCCTTTGGAAGCATCCACGTGGGCGACTTCGGCTCCTGCGCGTGCGGCAAAAAGAGTGGCTCCACCCGTGTAGGCGAACAAGTTTAAGACCTTAATCGGTCGGCCCTTGGCCTTTTGATTTTTGGTCCAAGTCTCTAGTGTCTGCCAATGCTGTCGCTGCTCAGGGAAAATCCCAAGGTGACCGAAGCTTGTGAGCTTGATTTGAAACTGGATGCCGTCGATGGAAATTTGTAGCGGTTTTTCTAACTCTTTGTTTTTGATCTTCCACTCGCCGCTGCCCTCTGGCCCGCGAATAAATTCGGCGTCGGCTTGGTTCCATTCCGCATGCGGAAGTTTTGGGTCCCAAACGGCGGAAAGCGCCTGACGGATAATACGAAATGGGCCCACTTGCTCAAACTTGCGGAAGCCGCCTGAGTCGATCAGTTGATAGCTGTTGTCCATAATTAGGAATCTATTTATCTGGCGTCGGCGGGAATAACAAGTTCCGCGCCAGCTAAGAGGCGAGAACTGTTTCTCATTGAGTTCCGCTTGGCAATTGAGCCTATTGTTACACGGTACCTGGCGGCGATGGCCGCAAGGGTTTCACCCTTTTGCACGCGATGCTTTTGCGACTTAATCACTAACTTTTTAGGCAGGGCCTTTGCTATCGCGACCTTGGACTTTTTCGCAAGTTTTCGGGTGGCGACTAACTTTTCGTTTAAGCCCTTTAACCGCTTGGCTTTCATAGCTGCATCGGAACGGTTTGCACTTGAGTCGGGCTCATTCTCCTTTAAGCGCAGGGTTTGCCCGGCGCGCAGGACCGCGCGGTTATTAAGATTATTCAATCGTCGAAGTTCCGCCACTGTGAGTCCGTACTTTCTGGCGATGGTCGTTAAGTTTTCACCGCGACGTACAACGTGAGTCTCCTTGATTTGCGTGTTGACCTGGCTGCCCTCGGTCGCTGGCTCGACAGGCTCAGAGGCAGCTGCGACTCCGGATTTTTGCGACGGCATTTCGTAACTCACAGCCGAGCCACCACGATCTTGAACTCTTAATTTTTGGCCGACGCGAAGAAGAGTGCGATTTCCTAAACCATTTAAGCGCTTAAGAGTGGCGACCGAGGTGCGATGGCGGCGGGCGATGGTGGAAAGAGAATCGCCACTTCGAATGCGGTAGAAGAAAAACTCGGAAGCGATCACCTTTGGCTGCTCGCTGATGGCACCTGCAATAGAAGCCGTCGCAATCTCTTTCATTCCGAGCGGAACCCGGATCATAGTCTCAGCCCCGCGATATTGGGGAACGTAATCGCCGCGAAATTTCGGGTTCAGTAATCTTAGTTTTTCAACTTCAACGTTCATCGCTTGCGCAAGCTTCGGCATGCTGACCGGATTTGTCAGTTGAACTGTGTCAAAATCAAGTGGCGCTTGATAATTAATATTGGTAAAGCCGTACTTCTCTGGGTCCTTTGCGATGAGTGCCGCTGCAATAAACTTCGGAACATAGTGTTTGGTTTCTTTCGGCAATGAACGACGGTGTTTCACAAGTTCCCAATAATCGCGCGTGTAGTACTTCATCACTGCGCGTTTTACGCGGTTCTCGCCAACGTTGTATGACGCCATCGCCAAATGCCAGTTGCCGAACATATTATAAAGCGTTTTGAAGTACTCGGCCGCGGCGCGAGTTGATAGGACTGGATCCCGACGCTCATCGATGAACGGGTCCATCTTTAGGCCATAGCGCTTGCCTGTGCCGCGAATAAACTGCCAGTAACCAACCGCGTTCGCATGACTATGCGCCACCGGACTAAAACCAGATTCGATTAACGCGATGTAAACGAGATCTTCGGGCAACTCGTACTCACGCAAAGTGTTTTTCATCATCGGTAAATAACGCGATGAGCGCTCAAGATAAACTTCCATGTAACGGCGCCCTTTGCCTTGGAAGTATTTAAGCCACTGCTCGGTGAGCGACGTAACATCCAAAGCAATGTCGCCCAAAGGACTCTTGTAGGGCTTAGCGATATTGGCCATTACTTTTTTCGAAGGGTCTTCGCTGCCTGGAATCTGGACCAAAGTCTCGGTGGATTCGCCATCCTGAGTTATGGTTTTTCCGCCTCTCATGCTGGCGCAGCCAGAGAGAAGCAAAGTCAAACCGACTAAAAGGGCCGGATAGCGCGAAATCAAATTTTTTCTCATCCAATAACTGTAACGAAAGGTTCGATTCACCGCAACCCTAAGCCCTCGCAAATTACTTAACTCAGGGACTTTTACTCGCCTCAAGGCTTGGACGATTGCCAGACCGGGTCTTCCAGCTTCATGGAACCCTTACCATAGAGTTGGTAGATCAGCAGATTTCTGAGGACGGATTTGACGTATGTACTGGTCTCTTCCCATGGCAATTCGTCGATCCAAATTTCTTCATCGGGAGAAGATGTCTTTTTTGTATCGATATCTTTAAGCTCAGGGCGTGCCGCGACCCATTTGCGCATGCGGCCGATCCCGGCGTTGTACGACGCGAGCGCGAGCGGCACATTTCCCTTATAAGCTTTAACTAGCCTGGCGAGATAAATCGATCCAATTCGGATATTGATTTCAGGGTTGAAAAGATCGTCGGGCATAACGAGAGCGGCTTTCCACTTTCCCATCGTCGCTACTTCGGTTGCTGTGGCGGGCAAAACTTGCATGAGGCCAAGTGCGTTAGCTGGGCTCTGAGCCTTTGCGCGGAAAGAACTTTCCTGTCGCATTAGCCCGCGAATGAGATTTGGATCCAGTTGCGATGCTTTGGCTTCTTTTTCAACTGACTCGACATACTCTATAGGGAAGGCGGCGCGAGCGAGAGGCCAGGAAAAGAGTTCTGGTTTTTCTGTCCACGCGTCATTGAAAGCTCGAATGGCGGTCAGGTGATCAAACGCCACCGCAGTTAAGCGCGCGCGAACGAGTTTGTCTTGAACAGTCAATGGCTCAGGCAAAGAGTTTAATTCCGCCTGTGCCTCTTCAAACCAGCCAGCTTTAAGTAAGAGTTGAAATCTCTCCCAAGCTTGGCCCTGAGTTTCCGTTAGCCAAATGTCTGCTTTCACGGGCACCGTCGGACCCGTGGCAAACGAGAGTTCCCCGTTGTTAAGTTCAGCACGCGCCCTGAGTCCGTAATAGGTCACTGGATACTTGATCATTAACCGCTCAGCCACCTGCTGCGCAGTTGCTGAATTCAATTTGGCTTGTGCTCGCCATAACCAATGAAGTGCTAAATATTCGAAGTCAGTTCCATTCACACCGAGAGTCAAGCGTTCGAAATAAGTCGAGGCCTCAGCCCATTTTTTGGCGCGATAGTGCAAGAGCCCAAGACGAAAGATCGCGGCGCGAGATTCATCGGTTCCGTTATGCTCGGAAATTAATTTTTCATACCACTTCTCAGCCCCGCTGTTGTCGCCACTAAAGAACTTGGCTTGCGCGGTGACCAACATGATCTTCGTGGCATCGGGGTGATTATTATATTTGGTTATTGCCACTTCGCCTAAGCGGGCCGCATCTTTGTAAAAACCTTTTGCATGAGCGTTATTCGCCCAGCGCGCGATTCGACCTGCATCTGCTCGCACCATGACATCAACGGCTTTTTCCCTAAGGGTGGCGAAATTAGATTCCGCCTTAGCCCCGAGGCTTAAATAAATTTCTAAAATTCTATCCCCGGCCCATTTCGCTGCGGTACCGCCAGGAAATTTTTCGATCAAACGAACTCCGTCTTCCACCGCAGAAAGCAAATCTCCGGACTGCATGGCTCGCTGCAAACGATCGATGATTTCTTTTTCCTCTGCGTTCGCGCCGGCGACGATGACCGCATCACTCACCTTAACTGGATCAGTAGTGGTCGGCGCAGCTTCTTTTTTTGACACGATCGAACTTTTGATCGACTCGAGCCTGCGGCGAACATCGGAAGTGTCGCGCTGATCGAGGCTACGTGACATCATCTCCATGGCAAGCCCCAAATCCTGCTCCATGAACGCAAGCTCGCCGGCCGCCCGGTACATGCGAGCGCGCTGATCATCCGTTAGCCAGCGCCGAATATTTTGGACGCTATCGTATGAATCCCACGCCTGCTTGCGCTGGGATTTGGCTTGACGCTCAAGCCTAAGCACTTGAGCTTCGGCAAAAAGCGGCCTTAACTTTTCGGTTTGCGGGCCCCAGAGCAACCATTTAGGATTTTGCTCAATGTGCACGATTGCCTCTATTAAAGGTGCTAGTGTTTTGCTGCCTTCAGGCTTAGCTATAAGGATTGCGCATTCCATTTGCGTGGCCGCAAGCCATATTCGAATCCCGGAAGCTTGCGTCGCCAGGCGCTTCGCATCGTCGACACAGCTTAAGTATTTTTTATCTAAAAAAAGTTTTCTTAAAGCGACAAGTTCTTTTACAACCCCAGGCCCTTTAATTTGAGCTTTGGAATCAAACATCCAACGGGGGGCTATGAAATCTTGGTCCGTCGAAACCGTCACTGAGCGAAGCTTTGCCTCCGCGGAAAAAACGGAAACTGCGGCAACAAAAATACATAAACCCAGACTTATGTGTCGGCGAATATTAGGCTTCTTTCTTTTCGATAGCTTCGTTGCTCTGATCCACGAGTTTCAATGCCATGTCGACTGTAGTTTCGAGTTGTTGAACTAAACTTTTTAATTTTGTTTTTTCTTTCAGGTCGCCCACAAGATTTTCGGGAGCAAAGCTTAGAAGTTCCAGCTTTTGTAAAATCTGGCGCACCGGCTCGCCAAGCTCACGCCGAACACTTGGGGGAGACTGCTCAAGAAGCTGAGAGAGCTCCTTGCCAGCGCCGCCAGAACCTGAGATTTCCCCAAGCACAAAGTAAATAAGATTAGTACCGTTGACTCCCACTTCGCGCCAAGCGCCTTTGGCAATTAACCCCTTGATTTTTTCTAACCTTTTTTGCGCTAATTTTCTTAAATCACGACGGCGGCGGATAAAGCCGCCCTCGATCAAGAGCCGAAAAGCCAACACTGCCAAGACGATAGCGTAAACAAATGTCCAGGCGAAGGTTTTTGGGAAGGGCAAATGCCACCCTCCCGCTTCCCACTCAAGTGAGATTTGCGGCAACGCGGGCTCAAGCTTCGGAGCCTGCGGCGTCTCTCCAGCGACTGGATTACCGACGGCACCGGCTGGGGCCGTTCCAGGAAGTATGGTTAAGTTAAGAGCCTGACTTGCGACCGGATAAAACTGCTTTGTCGCCGGATTAAACGCACTGATTTGAATAGGCGGAATCGTTAACGGCCCTGCCTGTCGCGGTATCAATATAAGTTCAAACTCCTTAAAGCTCGTGCCTTCTTTAAAAAATTTCGATTCATTTTTCGTGTCGTAAATTTCGAGACTTGGGGGGAAGTTTAGTGCCGGAAGATCGATCAGCTTCGCATTGCCACGGCCTTCGAACTTCACTTTTAAAGAGAGGGGCTGATGCGCCACGACGGTCGTTTGATCGACCTTTGATACGGCGGAAAACTGCCCAACGGCGCCCGTGAAATCCGGTGGACGCCCATCGGTCGGGACATCCATCACTTGGATCGATATCGGTTTACTTGACTTGGTAAACAGATAAGGTCGACTAAAACCAAATGAGGTCGGAACCGTCACCGTGCACTTCGCTTTGTAAGCGTCTATCATTACGTTTCCCGCTTTTATCGGGAACAGAGCATATGACGCAAGTAATGCTCTTTGATAAGCAATCCCGTTAACGACCTCTTGTTGAAAATTAAGTCTCGTCGCGAGTTCGATGTCCTCTTTCCAAAACCCACTTAAAGAAGGGTACTTTAGCGTATCAATATCGTGAATCTGACCGCGAGTATAAAGATACCAGGTCGCTGTGATTTGCTCTCCCACGTACGCCGTTTCTTTATCGACTTCGACTTGAATAAAAAACGCTTCATCCGGGTTAGTTGGCTGAGTGCGAGTGCCCTGTCCCACCCGACGTCTTAAGAGCTGATTGAAAATGTCATCCATGTCTTGGAAGGAGTCCGGCGGCGGCTGTTGTCCTTGGCCAGCTTGTGGCGGGACTGCACGGCCTTCAAGAACCTGAATCTGAATGGGCTGGGTCGCGAAAGGCTTGCCGTCGACCATAACAGTCGCAGCACCGAGCGTGAATGTCCCGGCCTTTTGCACGGACAACATGTAATTAAACTGCCGCGATTGAACGACCTCGAACGTGCCGTTCGCAAAAGAACTACGGCTTTCCACCCCGGTCCAGCTATTAATGAGCTCAAACCCCGACAACTCCGGCAGTTTTGGCTCTACGGTGCTAACACTTTCCTCGGAGCTTACTTGGATCGTGTACGTGAACGTGTCGCCAACGCCCATCTGGCTGCGATCAACAGAGCTTGTGACTTGAACGGGCTTTGCGGCGAAAACGGACGACGCCACCAAGAAAATTAATAAACTTAAAAAGAGATTACCAATCTTTGCCACGTGGTCTCTCCTTAGCGCCCTTTGAATAATGATCCGCGCGCACTTTCTGCTCCTGGGCTTTTAGCTCTTCTAAAATTTTTCGAACCGTATCGGGCGTCAGCTCCTGGCTCTCAAATTCCCGTTTTTGCGGCTTAGGCTCTTCTTTGTTTTCGTTGCCGCCTGCTTGTTGGTTATCATTTTTTTCGTTATTGGGCTTCTCGCCTTCGCTCTTATCGCTATCGGCGCCCTTTTGCTTTTCATCCGACTTGCCGCCACCTTTTGATCCATTTTGCTGATCCCAAAGGAGCTCGATGTTGTGCTTTACTTCTTTTGCTTGCGGATTAATCTCAAGCGCCGCTTGATAAGCATTGAGAGCTGCAGGAATGTCTTTCTTTGCTGCAAGAGCCACGCCTAAGTTAAAGCGTGCTATAAACTGCAACTTTGGATTTTCCGCCGCCAATTGATCAGCCAGGCTAAACTCTTGAATGGCCTTGTCTGATTCTTCATTTTTTAAATAGGCGAGGCCAAGATTCAAGCGAATCGTTGGATCAAAAGAATCCGCGGCCGCTGCTTCCACAAGGCTTTGATAGGCTTTAAATGAATTGTTCTCCTGAATTGCCTTTACACCACGGTTGTTTGGTCCAATGGCATCAAGACCGCTTGCGTTTACCAGCATGGGAAACCAGAACAAAATCCACTTCGTCATGTTTTAGCAACCTCAAAGCGCCCGCGCCAAAGCCGCCCTTTGCCCTTACGCTCCCCAAGAACCAATTCAATGAGCGCGAGCAAAATGGCAATCATCAAATAAGTTTGGTAGCGTTCGTCATAGCTAGTAATTTCCGCATCATCAAATTGCGATTTTTGTAAACGGCCTAGGTCATCAAGCAGCGCTCTTACTGCCTCGCCCCCGAAGGTGACATGATGAAACTGCCCACGGCCCTCTGTAGCCAGATTTTTTAAGGCGTCGCCGCCCACTTTTGTAATGACCTCAGCACCTGATTTATCCCGCAGCGTTCCCACAAGATTGCCGCGATCGTCGCGCATGGGAATGGAACCACCACGCTCAGTGCCGTAGGCCATCGTGTAAATTCGAACCCCATCGGCTGCGAGCTCGCGCGCTACATCAAGGGCGCCTTGTTCGTTGTCCTCTCCATCGGAGGCGATAAGCACCACTCGTGTGACCACTCCGTCATCGCCCGGATCAACGCCGCCGCGCGCGAACGCGTTCTTAGCCTCTGTTAATGCGCGCTTAAAATCCGTGCCTTGCGACGAAACGGCCGTTGGTGAAAGCGACTCGATGAACATTTTCAGTGCGGCCTTGTCATTGGTTAGAGGTGACAACGTAACGGCGGAGCCCGCAAACGCCACAAGACCCATTTTGTCGCCGCCAGCCAGGTCGACGAATCTTGCGAGTTCTTTTTTCGCCAGCTCAAGGCGGCTTGGACGCACATCTTCAGCCAACATACTTTGCGAGACGTCGACGAGGAGCATGATCTCGACGCCTTCCGACTTTACCTTTTGCTTTGATTCACCAGCTTGCGGACGAGCAAGGGCAATGACGAAAAAGAAAAGTACAGCAAACTGCAGGGCTAGTTTAAACCTGCGGCGCGGAACCGAAACAGAGGCGACAAGCACAGGCATAAGTTTTGCGCTAACGGCTGACGAAAGCTTTCGGCGTTGATTCTTAGTAAAAAACCAAGCTATCCCGATCAAAACAGGAATCCACCAAAGCATTTGCAGAGCTGCGGGATTTTCCAAACGATCAGCAATCATGGGCCTCTCCTTAACCATGTCTGACCTAAAACTAAAGCGAAAATATAAAGCCAAATCGCCCATCGCAAATAAGGAGGAAAAAGTTCGGCATAGCGCGTGTACTGGTTAGTCTCTATCTTGGTCTTTTCCAAGCTATCGATGTCAGTGAATACCTTCTTGAGCGCGCCCGTGTTTGTCGCGCGATAATATTTGCCGCCAGTTTCACTCGCGATCTTGCCTAGAAGCTCATCATTCACAGTGCTGTGAATGGGGCGATAGCGCTTAATGCGTTCGCCCGTTGGCGTGTCGAGATAAATCGGTAACTGAGCATCGCCATCTTGGCCTGCACCAATGGTATAAACTTTGATGCCATAACCCTTCGCGATTTCAAGTGCAGTTTCAGGATCAATCGTTCCACTGTTGTTTTCACCATCGGTCAATAGAATGACGACTCGGGTTTTAGCTGTCGATTCTTTTAGGCGCGCCACCCCATTAGCAAGGGCCACGCCGATCGCGGTCCCCATTTTAATGTAGCGCGCGGTTTCCGTCGCCGCCAAACTCTTTAATAAAAGAGGATAGTCTAAGGTGGGCGGCACTCTCGTGTAAGACTCGCCGGCAAATACCACGAGCCCAATTCGGTCTGAGAATCGGCCTTGGATAAATTCTTTGATGATGAGCTTCGAAGACTCCATGCGGTTCTCCGGCTGCATGTCTTCAATCAACATGGAATCAGAAATATCTAGCACAACCATAATGTCGATTCCTTCGACATTGCGCTTAATCTTCGTATCAGCTCTTTGCGGGCGCGCCAGTGCAACCACAGCTAAAATAATCGCTGCGACTTTTAGTGCCGTTGGCAACCAAACGAGTTTTGAGCGTATCCCACGTGCCAAACCTTGCAGCGCTTTTAAACTGCTATACTGCAGTGCCGGATGCATTTGCCGCCGGCGCCACCAACGCCACGCAAGCGCCCCTAGAAGCGGAAGAATAAATGCGAATGCCCAGAGCGAGTACCAAACGGTCATGGTCGCGCTCCTTTTTCAGCATGAATCCGGTCAACGACTTTACGGCTTAACTCTTGGAGCTGTTCGGCATCATTAAGAGAAACTTTTGCCGATGCCGTTGCTCGCTTGAATTCGCGAAGCAGCGAAGACAGATCAGGACCAACTGATTTGAAAAGGGACTTATGCCGTTTTTTAAGATCCTTCAAAACCGTGCTGATAGGCCACTCATCGGCCGGCACGACAAACTCTCTAGTTAAAAAATAGCGAAATGAATCGTCGAGCTGCTTCACATATTCTTCCGGCTTATCTGGATGCTGCCGTGTCAGCTGACGCAAAGTTTTATGAAACTCCGCGTAAGGCGTAAGAATTGTTCCTTTGGCCGCAAGCCGCGCCAGCAAGGCCTTTCGTGCCTTTTGCTTTTTCACACGCCGATAAATGAGCGTCGCAATCAACAAAACCACCACACCAAGCGAGATCCAAACCCACATCGGCCAAAATAGAAAAATCGGGCCGATTGCTGGATAAGGCTCCGTTTTCTCGCCCTGTTTTTTTTCAATCACGGAGCCGAGCGTCCACTCTAAATTTCGCGCTCTGACTGTAGTTGTCCCATCAGTAATATCAATCCACTCTGGCTTATGTTGCCCGGGCTTGTATCCCGCCACGATCCACTCGCCGTCATTCACTGTGCTTTTTTTCGCTTGAATAATGGCAAGACTAAATTCTTGTTCAGGAACTGGAAACTTTAGCTGAGGTGACGCTTTCCAATCAGGAACCGTTGGACCGGCACATTTTAAGAGAAGCTTCGTGCCGACCGTGGCTTCAGCTGGAGGACTACCTTGTTCAGTGGTGAGCTTACATTCCCACTCGACAGGTGGCGGGGTGGGCGCTGGCGCGATAGGTTCACTCATCGCCGCGTTCTCCGGTGGAAAAATTGAACCAGAGGTTGAACGATGTCCGCATCGGTTAAAATATCAATACGTTCCACTTGAGCGCGGCGTAGCTCCTGGTCGCGCAATTCTTTCCGGTCGCGCATGAGTTTTTCATATTCACGCCGAACGGCACTGCTGCCTGAGTCGAGGGAAATGATTTCTCCCGTCTCCGGATCCTCGATATCAATAAGACCGAGATTGGGGAGGCGAACCTCACTTGGATCGGCTACAACAACAGCTATAGTTTCATGCTTCTTGCCAACCATGCGAAGGGCGTGGTCGAAGCCGCTATCCAAGAAGTCGCTAAAAATAAAAACATTTGAGCGCTTTTTTAAAACGCCTTGAAGGAATTCAATGGCCGACGCGATCTTCGTGCCGCGGGATTTTGGTTTGAAATAATAAAGATCGCGCAAAATACGGTGAATTTGCCCGCGCCCTTTTTTTGGCGGTACGTAAAGCTCGACTTGATCCGAGAAAAGCAAAAGCCCGACCGGATCTTTGTTTTTCACGGCAGAAAAGCTTAGAAGTGCTGCCAAATGGGTGATCACTTCACCTTTAAAATATGTCTTCGTTCCAAAGTCTTCGGAGCCGCTTACATCAACGGCAAGCATAAGCGTGTTTTCCCGCTCCTCGTCGTACTTCTTGATGTAGGTCTTTCCAGTTCTTGCGGTGAGCGACCACGCAATGGAGCGCACGTCGTCGCCAGGCACGTACTCCCGAAATTCAGAAAAAGTCATCCCCTGACCCTTAAAGGCCGAGTGATATTCTCCGGCGAAGATGTTGTTCACCATGCGCCGAGTGCTGATCTCCAGCAGTTTTACTTTTTTGAGAATCTCTGGGGGAAGCGACATGACGTTTAAGGCACCTCAATATGATTGAGAATGTCCTTGATCACCTCATCGGCCGTAATGTTTTCCGCTTCCGCTTCATAGGTCAGGATCAAGCGATGGCGAAGAACGTTGTAGGCCACGGCCTTCACGTCCTCTGCCGTGACATAGCCACGCGAGCGAATAAACGCATGCGCTTTCGCAGCTCTCGTAAGACTTATCGTGGCACGCGGACTGCCGCCCACCTTAATCAATGTTTGAAGATTCGCCATGCCGTACTTTTCTGGCTGTCTCGTCGTCATCACGATTTCAACAATGTAGGCTTTGATTTTCTCGTCGACGTACACTTGGTCGCTGCGCTCTTTTGCTGTCATCAATTCCTCGCGACTAATCACCGTCTGCATTTCAGGAATCGAATCAGAGGACATCTTGTTCAATATTTGAAGCTCTTCGTCTTTTTTCGGATAAGTGATAAGGAGCTTAAACATGAAGCGATCCATCTGGGCTTCGGGAAGTGGATAAGTTCCCTCTTGCTCAAGCGGGTTTTGCGTCGCCAGCACCAAGAACGGGCGATCCAGCGGATAAGTCGTATCACCAATAGTGACTTGTCTTTCCGCCATGCACTCTAAGAGCGCGCTCTGCACTTTCGCCGGTGCCCGGTTGATCTCGTCCGCCAAAACGATGTTCGTAAAGATCGGGCCCTTTCGCGGCACGAACTCCCCCGTTTTCGGATTAAAAATCATAGTTCCGATCAAATCCGTTGGTAGTAAGTCCGGAGTAAACTGAATGCGCTGGAAGTTTAACGAAATAGCTTTCGCCATTGTTGAAATCGTTAGCGACTTCGCCAGTCCCGGCACACCCTCAATCAACACGTGACCACCCGTGAGCATGCCCATTAAAATGCCTTCCAGCATTTCTCTTTGGCCGACTACCACTTTGTTTACTTCTAAAAAAGCCCGTTCGACGAATTGACTGTCTTTTTTGATGGCCTCATTTAAAGCCAAGATATCCACTTGCACGGTTGTAAACTCCTATGCTGAAAAACCTGGTGAGAATCTGAAGTCCCCCATTATCACTCAAGTGGATGGAGCTTGTCACTTCACCCAGACGAGCTGTAGATTTAAAGTCGATGAAAGCACAGTTGTTACGGTCTAGCCTTTTGCTCGGATGCCTGGTGATTCTTGTTATTGGCTTTGGCCAAAAGTTTGGGCATCGCGATGCATTTGTTTTGTCCGTCACGTTAGCGCTCAGCATCATAGGTATTTTTCTATGGTATGGGGATCTTCGTCTAGTGCCTTTGCTGCAGGTTGAGGAGCTTGAAGGTCATGATCCCTGGGGTCTAAGAAAAAAACTTGCCGCCTTAAGTGAAAAAGCCCGGATCGATATGCCCCGGGTTTTTGTAATTCCTAGCGAGACGCCACAAGCTCTGGCTGTTGGCCGCTCGCAACGTAGCGGAAAAATATTTCTGACGCTTGGACTGCTTAAATTATTAACTCCAGAAGAGCTCAATTCGGTTTTAGCGTACAATTTATTTACCATTAAGAATCGCTCTACTTTGTCGTTCACCATTGGAAGCGCAATGGCAGACGCGGTTCTAAGTATTGGCGGCGGCATTGATTGGCTATTTAACTGGCTGCTCGGATCTGGCCACCATTCCGCGCGGCGGCGAGTGCAAATTGCGACCTGGCTAGTGGCCCCGGTCGCCGCGGTTTTAGTTCGTTTATCCGTTGGCAAGATCGCATATTTGCAAGCGGATCGCGATACGGCCCGGCTTCTCGGCGAGGGACGCACCCTGGCAAGCGTGCTGTGGAAACTTCAATCTTATGCACTGACTCAGGCTTTTCCTATCTCTCCTGCCACATCTCATTTCTTTATGGTCAACCCCTTGACGACAAACCGTTGGGGTCGATACTTTCACGCCCATCCGCAAATTCGAGAGCGGATTCAAAATCTGATCGGGCATTATCCGATCTAACGACAGTAGCGAGGCGATGTGGCAAACGCTCCCTTAACCCCAAGTTTTTCTACCCTTGTTTTATCGATTGGTTCGTCCGCCGCTATGGCGATGGGCCTAGCGCCAAATCCAACAACAGAAAAAGCGGAAAAGGATTTGGATATGGCAAGATTTCATATCGACTTGTTGGTTCTCCTTCAGGAGAAGACCAAAAACAATTTGGCATCGGAAGAGCAAAACTTCCTCGAGTCGGTCATCAGTGATTTGCAGATGAAATTCGTCCAGCTCAAATAGGTCTGTGGGCGTAGGCTATAGGAGAAAATATGAAACTGTTAATCTCATCCTTTTTATTATTAGGCCTAGCGATTGGTAGCGCGGTTGAACTCGCAAAGCGCGATATTTTGCCAGCCGCCACTGCCCAAGCCACAGCGACGTTACCGAAACTCAAAGAGGGCGAAGCGCTGCCGCACGATTTATTTGTAAAGCTGAATAAATTAATTAATCCAACGGTCGTGAATATATCTACCAGTTATTTGCCACAACAGCTTAAGCGCGATCCAAGACGGCGCGGGCAACAAGATCCTTTCCAAGACTTTTTCGAACAATTCATGGGTCCAATGGGACCAATGCAACAAAAACCTGCGGAGTCTCTTGGAACTGGCTTTATCATCCGCGAAGACGGCTTGATCATTACAAACAATCACGTAATCGATAAAGCCGATGCGGTAAAAGTTCAGATTAACGAAAAAGAAGAACCGCTGGTCGCCAAGGTCATCGGGCGCGACGCTAAAACGGATATCGCCCTTTTAAAGATTGAAGCGAAAAAGCCTTTGCCGGTCGCAAGGCTTGGAAGCAGCGCGGATCTACAAGTCGGCGAATGGGTGGCCGCGTTCGGCAACCCTTACGGTCACGGCCACACGATGACTAAAGGAATTGTCTCTGCCATTAATCGTGAAATAGATGAGATCAATTTGAATCCCTTTTTGCAGACCGACGCGAGCATTAACCCTGGTAACTCAGGGGGGCCGCTTGTGAACACTCAAGGACTCGTCATTGGAGTCAATACGGCGATCGACCCGAGAGCCCAAGGGATTGGCTTTGCGATTCCTATCGATTTCGTAAAAAATATTTTGGCCCAGCTTGAAAAAGAAGGCACCGTTCGCCGTGGCTTCATCGGAATTCAAATGGGAGAGCTCGACGAACAAGTCGCGGCTTACTTAAAATTAAAGAGCACGGAAGGTGCGTTTGTGATTCAAGTCGTGCCGGGCTCACCTGCGGACCGCGCTGGCTTTAAAGAGTACGATGTCATCGTCGAAATGGAAGGCCAAAAAATTAAATCTTGGCGCGAAGTGCAGAAAATTATTGCGCGCGCCACCATCGGCCGCGAGCTTTCGGCAAAGGTATTGCGCAATGGAAAGTCCATTGCGCTGAATATCAAAGTCGGCGACCAACCTGACGAATTGCGGCTTTCCGAACAACCTCGCAAACAATATGAAGGCCAAAAAGCGCCGTTTAATCTCGGGTTCCGCATTGCCGACTACACTCCCCAACTTGGCCAAGAGTTTGGCATCCCACCACTACGCCAAGCGGGCCCGATCGTACTTGAAGTGGATCAGGGCAGTATTGCTATGATGAGCGGCCTTGAGCCCGGCGATGTGATTTTAGATGTGAATCTTGTTCGCGTTTTGCGGGCTAAGGATTTCCTAAAAGTTCTTAAAAAAGACGGCAGCGTTTTGCGGGTATTAAAGCGCAACGGAGTTGTGCTGCTGCAGCTAAAGCCGCGGTAATTTAGCGGCCCGACCCGGGCGGCTTTCGAACAAGGTCAACATTGAGGTTGCCGATTTCGCTGCCGCTGCGGAAGTGACTCGCAGAAAAATTCTCCGCGCGGAGAAAGTTCTGCGCCATAATTGTACCCTCGGCGCCGATAGGGCGAACGCATCTAATTATTAAATAAATTCAAACGCTTAGGGCATAGGCCTTGTTTTTCCCTGGGAACTGAACCTACAGGTCGACTTACTAATCCTCGAGGGCACAGGAGAGCCGCTGTAAAATAACATTTATTTATATAATAATATCATCTAGTGCTGCGTCTTTCACCATCGAGCGCATTCGCTTGGCAATTTTTTGTAGCTTTCGCGGTGGCGGCTGCGGATTTCGATTCAGCTGCTTCGCTTGCCTTTGAGCCTTGGAAGAGAAAAATTGAGAGTACAAAAAGAGGTTTCATGTGCACCTCGTAATTCGCCCCTCCTCCCTCTGAATTGGCCTGCACAAATATTTTTTGTTGACGGGCTTTCGCGCCCCCTAGTCTTGTTATTACTCAGTTTATTTTTGAATTTGCTTTTGAAAGCCATTCTACGGCAAAGGAACCCGACATACTTGCTTTTAAACTCAACGGCGAGCTCCGCAGTGTCACGCTCGGCGGCCTCGGGAAATTCATTTTTAAAACATGTAGTAGATTCTTTTAAATTCGTGAAGGAGGAATTTAATGTCACAGCCACTTAGTGAAAACCAGCTCGAGTTACATGAGCGCGCCATTCAATTAAGTTTTGAATATCGCCGTCTCGAGGGCGAACTGATTTTAATCTTAGACGAAATTGATCAGCAGAAGTTTTTTAAACGATTAGGATATGCAAGTCTATTTACTTACGCCGTTGGCGCCTTGGGACTAAGTGAAGCCAATGCTTACGCTTTTATTTCTGTAGCTCGTAAGAGTCGTGAAATCCCGGAGTTAAAGATCGCTGTGATTGAACAAAAAATCACAGTTGCTAAGGCTAGTCGGATTGTAGCGGCAATCAATAAAGAGAACGCGCCCGAATTGGTTAAATTCGCACAGACGCACACCACCCGCCAGACTGAAATTGAAGTGGCGCGCCTTCAGCCAAGCGCTGCCGTTTCTGATAAAATTAGGTTTAAGGGTGAAGATCTTGTTCAGCTTGAGTGCGGAATCACCAAAGGCACCCATGAAAAACTTGAACGGGTAAAGGCACTATTAGCGGCGAAGGGTCAATTTAGTCTGGACAACGTTTTATCAGAAGTTCTGGACGATTACTTGACACGACATGATCCAGTGAGGAAGGCCGAGCGTGCACTTGCGAAGAGCCCGAAAACTAAAAAGCTCTGCGCGCTCAGAGTTCAAACAAGTTCGAAACGAGCACCACTTCCCGCGCGCACCAAACATCAGGTCCATGCGCGAGATCAAGGGCGTTGTACTCATATAAATGCAAATGGCGAGCGCTGTGCTAATGATAGATGGATTGAACTTCATCATGTCCGACCTGTAAGCATAGGGGGCAGCAATGAGGTGAAAAATCTAACGACGCTTTGTGGTTTTCATCATGACTTGGTTCACCAATTGAGTTTTTCGCTGCCGTGAGAGATGCACATTAGCTGGCGGCAACGGAACACAACGTGCGGGACCTTGCCCCGCTTGTACCTGCCCGCGGGCGTCCCTAGGGCTAAACAAGACATATCCCCTATACGTTTGAACCTATTTAATTATTAGATGCGTTCGCCCTTTCGGCGCAGAGGGTGGACGCGCGTCACATGCCATCCATATTCACCCTTTAATACGCTTCAAACTGAGAATAAGTGCGGGCCCGACCGCTTAGCCTTAAGTCTAGGGCGTAAGTAGCCGTAAAGATTATAACAGCACTAGAACGCACCTTTGGCATCAGCTTAGGAGTTGTAGCCATGAAGATCACCGAAGTGAAAGTCTTCCTTGTGAACGAAGACCGCCTTAAAGCCTACATCACCATAACGCTCGATGACTGTTTCGTTGTTCGTGATTTGAAAGTCATTCGTGGCAATGAAGGTTTGTTTGTGGCAATGCCGTCTAAGAAACGCAAAGACGGACAGTTCAAAGACATTGCTCACCCGCTCAATCAGGAAACGCGAGCTGAGATAGAAAAAGCTGTCTTTGACGCCTATGAAGCTGAGGTGCGGGCCATGGAAAGTTCGCTGACCGATATCAAGCGCGACGATCACGACGGTCCGTAAGTGCCTTTTCGGGGCAAATCAGTCCTGAAGCGCTTTAAATAAAATACGCGATACTTGAAACCAGCGGCAGAATATCTATTATACGTAATATGAAATTTAAATTCCGCCCCCAGGATTGGACCCCCGTCGATATTGAAAAAGCAAAAGGCTCGCTCACTCAAGCGCAGCGCCAACCGGAGGCCGGTTTTTGGACGCAAGCTTTGAGCCCTGAGATGTGGGAAAAAGTGCGCAATCGTGCTGCGACGCTTAAAGGCCAAGCTTCCCGCTTTGTGGTTTGTGGTGTGGGTGGCAGCAGTTTGGGCGCCAAAGCTCTTACGAGCCTCACTCACGATCAAGGCATTTTTTATTTAGATCACTTGGATCCAGATAGCGTGGAATTTTTTAAAACCCGATTGGGAAATTTAAAAGACGTTCACTGGATTTGGATATCCAAAAGCGGCGGGACTCTTGAAACTCTAACTAATTTAAATTTAGCCGCTGGATGGTGCAAGGATCAAGGTATCGAAATCGCGAAGAAAAGTACGGTGATTTGCGAACCGCGCTCAAGTGCGCTCGCTAACTGGGCAAAAGAAAATGATATTCCCACTCTTGATATTCTAAGCAACGTGAGCGGTCGTTTTTCCGTTTTGACGGCAGCAGGCCTTCTGCCCGCGGCTTTGTCAGGATTAAATTTAGCTGAGATTGAAAAAGGCGTCCGCTCTGTCACCGCCACGAATGCGGAAGTCGCTCAGCTTATCGCAGCCACTTTAAAAAGCTGGCAGCGGGGCGAATGGGTCACGGCGATTTGGACTTACTGCGATCAACTGCGACCGTTCACTTATTGGCTACAACAACTCTGGGCGGAATCTTTAGGTAAAGCCGTAACGCGAGATGGGTCACCTGCCCCGCGCACGAGCTTTCCCGTTCCATGTGTTGGCAGCCTCGATCAGCACTCTCTCCTTCAGCAATTTATCGAAGGTCACAAATCTCATTGGCTATGGATTTTGCGTGTCGATACTCATGAGAAATCGGGTGAGAAGGTTCGTGAGGTCGTAACTCAAGAAACACCATGGCTTAAGAGCCGCTCTCTTGGCGAAGTATTTGCCGCGCAAGCCGAAGGCACCGCCCAAGCCTTGAGCGAAGCTAAAGTCAGCTTGCTTGAGTGGCATTGGCCAAAACTCGATGCCTTCCATTTAGGGCAAGCCTTGTTCATGATGGAGCTTATGGTGGCGGGACTCGGCGAATCATTGGGCATAAACACGTTTAATCAACCCGGCGTTGAGCGCGGCAAAATAATTACTCATGACCTGTTAAATCCCACAGGCGGCCTACGATAAATTATGGACAAGCGAGATCTTAAGAACAGTGTAATTTTATTCTGCGCCTCGCTCGCCCTTTATCTTTGGCACTTAGCCCCGGGTCTTACGGCAGAAGACTCTGGCAATTTTTTAATGGGCGCGAAATTTGCCGGCACGATTCATCCTCCCGGGTATCCGCTTTATGTTCTACTGGCTTCTTTGTTTGGTAGAATTCCCTTCAGTGATTTTGCTTTTAATGTCAATTTCATGAGCGCGTTTTTTGCGTCTGGCGCCCTCGTTGCTTTTTATTTAGGCCAAAGAGTTTGGCTAAAATGCCAACCGTTTATTGCAGGGTGCTCAACTGTTGCCTTGGCGCTGCACTTTTTATTTTGGGCGGAAGCCGAGATTGCGGAAGTTTATAGCTTAAATGCATTTCTGTTTTGCTCATTCATTTTGTTTGTCGGTTTATTCACGGCGCGAAAAGAAAAACGATTTCTTTTTGCCTCAGTCTTTATTTTTGGCTTAGGTCTGTCGAATCACTATCCGTTGATGATTTTGGCGGGAGCACCACTGATTGTATTTGCTCCTGGGTACTTAAAAGAAGTTCGAACCCAGTTTTTGAAAGTCATAGGTTTTGGCACCCTTGGTCTTTTGCCTTATTTACTCTTAGTAATAAACGCGACCCTTCGAAATCCTGAATACAACTTCGGCAAACTCTCCTCTCTCAACATGCTCGTGACTCATATCTTAAGGAGTCAGTATAGCGGCGTCGACCAGGCCGGTGGCACTTTTGTGGATAAGTTTCACCTCGTGGTCGAAACCGCTAAGACTTTAACCTTTGGCTTTGGCGCTTACGGCCCTGCATTCCTGCTTGGACTGTATGTTTTAGCGAAAACGCGGGATAAGAGCACAACATGGATTCCGGCTTCGCTCTTTTCAAGTTGGATATTGCTGATTATTATCCTCGGCTTTAAGGCTGACGAAAGACACTTTGCGATTTTTGAAGCTTACATGGTTCCTGCGGTCGTGCTTGCGGGATTCATTGTGACTCTTGGGCTAAAAAACATCGAGCTAGTCGTGGCTAAAAAATTCTCACCCAATTCTTTGGGCTTTGCGCTTGCTCTAGCTATTGCTGTCAGTCTTTCCTACCCCATTGGAACAGCGAGGGCCAATCACCGCGACGATACCGTTGTTGCCAACTGGGCAAAGTCGCTTTTGACATCTATGGAACCTAACTCCTCCGTAATCCTTTGTGGCACCGACGTGTTTGCGGTTTATTACACGCACTTCGTTGAAGGCATCAGACCCGACCTTAAGCTCTATGATCAGTTCTCGGTTTTCACGAAAGAGAATCTCTATGGCGATCAGCTTTTATTTCAAAGACCAGATCCTCTCGAAGCACGAAAACGCTTTGAATTAGCGCTTGCGAAGGACGAAAGCCGTGCGGTTGTCTATCTCTGCTCTGATTCTCCGAAAGACATTGGTTTAAAGGTAGACCCACTTCCCTATGGATTTAGGGTGGGAAGTGGCGGGGCAACTCAATCTTTAAGAGAAGAAGATGAAAATCTTTTGCGCCTTGCCGCAAGCCCGTCAGCAAAATCAGAGTATTGGTTAAAGCTTAGACGCCAAGTTATTTTTTCGCAGTTTATAAATTATTATGGCGTCAAGGGGGACGAAGCGTCTCTCGCTAAAGTTCTTGTCCATTTTAAAAGCTCAGATCTCATTGACGACAAAGACTTATCTTTCAAAGTCGCCAACAATCTAGCGTTAAATAAACGTTATGTAGAAAGTATTGAATTATTTAAACTTCTTGATCATAAAAAATATCTATTTCAAGCCGAGGACTTAAGCAATATCTGTGGCATGATGATTCAAGTAAAGAACCTAGATGAAGCCCTCACGTTTTGCGACAGAGGGTTACGCGAAGACAAGGGCTGCCACAAAGGCCTTCGCCAAAACTCTGCCTTTATCTACCAGGCAAAAGGTGACTTACAGAAGAGCCAAAGTCTTCTCACACAATGTCTATGAGCCATATGGGCAACCTAACCTAGGAAGCGCCGACCCGACAGAGGAACATTTACAGCCGGCAATTTGAGAATCTTTTCTGGATGAAGATATCATCTGCCGGAATGCCCGCTTGCTTGTCCAAAGTCACAATCGTTTTTAGAACGCTGTTTTCACAGCTGGGAAATTTCTCCAGGGCTTGACGCAGGAACTGTCCAACTTGGGCATACCTTAGAGTCCTGACCTCCACCGACGGATTCTGGGAATTAATTAAGTTAATTCGGTTTTGAGCAAACAAGTTTGCCACTTGGGATTGCTCTGGTTTATTTAGGAAAGGGAGGCCAACGACTAGTTTTTGAAGCATTTCATCAGCCCCAGCGAAGTCAGAAGAGTTAAATTCCTCAGCCGCGTACTGAAGCAGGCAAAAAGAATTTTGTTTTGCGAACTCGTGCTGTATTTTTGCTTGGGCCAGCGTTGAACAAAGGTAGGTGTAAATCGAGCCTGCGTGGTAATTCCAGATGCCGTCGTAGGGTCGCTTAAGTTCTATATCGAGAAACTCTTTTACCGCATTATTAAGCTTTTCGCTGTTTGGCTCAGCTGGCGCTGAGGAAAGAACGGTGTAAAGGCCACGCTTCGTCGCGGTAAGTCCATTAACCGAGTTGCCATCGATGAAAAACAATGGCGACGAAAAATAAACTGGAGCATTGGCTTTAAAGAAGCCTTTTGATTTGCTGGCTTTTGTCTCAGGCCGATCATTGACAGGATCAAGCATGCGGTTCTTAAAGAGTAACCCAAACTGCGAAAATAATTTTATATCCGGCCTAATTCTCTCGACGTAGTGAGCATACCCGATCGGGCCCGCATCAGTTTCCGCTGAAACAAAGAGTTTAGCGTTTTCAGGAAGATTCTTCAGCACGACTTCCGCATAACGAAGTGCAAAGTCCTCCGAGCGGCGATTGCTCTTAGTGAAATTTAAGCAAAGAACCAAAACCGCGAGTGAGAGTGGCACAACCCACGCCGGAACCTTTGGCAGACGCTTGTTGATTTCTAAGGTGCCAGCACCAATTGCGAGAGCGAGGAACGCATACGGAATGAGATGATACACTAAATAAGCTTCCACGTTTAATGGCTCAAAATCATTCACCTCGAAGAATTTTAAAATCAAACTGCTCGAGAGAATACCCCAGATAAAAACAAATTTTAATTTTCCAGGAAACGATTTGGCCGCGGCATAAAATCCCACGAGTAAAACCGCGGCTCCGATATATGTAAATTCGCTTAAAACACGAAAAAGAAACTGGCCAAAAAACTGTGCGGAATCCCAAAGTGTTGCCGTACCACTAGCTTCAAGGCCCATATATTCTTTACGGATCACATAATTCACAAACTCACTAAAGTTCGCGATTGCGCCAGAGAAAATCATCTCCCCCTCTCGCGACGCTCGCCAAACCATGATCACATAGGGGACGAGTCCAAGGGCGAAAAAACCAAGGCCGGCCGTCCAGAATCGAAAAAAAAGATTCCGATTGGGCCAAAGTAGAACTAATAACATTGGAAAATTGAGAAGGATAAGCGGCCAATGATTCGCGAGACTTAGTCCAAAGCAAAGAGCAAAAGTCGCAACTAATTTTTTACTTACACCTTCAGAGAGCTCCAAAGCCAGATAAAGTAACGCTAAAAAGAAAAACGCATTGAGTGCGTAAACTTCAGCGACTACTGCTTGCGACCAGAACGTAAGTGAAAAGCCGTAAACCAATGCGGCACCGACCGCGACGTAGCGATGGTTTAGGATTTTTAAGCCACAAAGGTAAACCATGACGCAACTAAGGCTTGCGAATAGCGCGCTAATTAAATGAATCCGGTAAGCCACCGTACTGAAAGGCAGATATGAAAAAAGTTTGCCCAGAAGCGTATAGAGCGGATATCCAGGAGGATGTGAAACCCCCCAGTAATAACTCGTCATGATGAATTCGCCGGAATCCTCGAGGGTCACAGCATGAGGGGCCGTCAGCGCGTAAATCACGAAAAGAAGAATAAAAAGAGCGCCTGAATCCCGGCGCATAAATCCCGACTGCATATAGCAATTCTGTCAACAAGGGCTAACCCTTGTCATCCGGTAAACCGCTACGCGCTGGCCTTTTTTGTTCGCAGCTCAAAGGAACTGAGCATGAGCTTGCGAATTTCGTCCACATTGCCAACGAAGTCGGCGCCGTCACGTTCGATCGCTTCCCGGGGCATGCCATAGACGACGCAATCTTCTTCGCTTTGAGCGATGCAGAAAACGCCTTCTTTTCTTAAAAAACGTAAGCCCAGGGCGCCATCTCTTCCCATTCCTGTAAGGAGAATAGCCATCATTGGGCACGACACACCAATAACTGAATTGAACATAAAATCAACGCTCGGGCGGTGCCCGTTTACGGCGTGCGAATTCGAATGAGTAACGAAAAGCTTGCCGCCCTTTTGGTCGACCCCAATGTGATGATCGCTGTAGGCCATATAAATATGGCCGGGCAGCATAGGTGACCCGACTTCCATTGAGCCGATTCTCAGGTGGCCAAGGCTAGCTAGCCGTTCCGCCAGCGGCCGCGTGAATTTTGGAGCCATGTGCTGGGTTATCATAATCGGAGGAGTGCTCGGAGGCATGTTTGCGAGGAGTTTTACCAGGGCTTGCGGGCCGCCCGTGCTAGCGCCGATTAGGACAAGTTCAGGCGCGCGGGAGGGAAAACCACCTCCGACCCGAGTTGAACCGTGCGTTGGCGCCTGATGACTGTGAATCAGTTCAAGAATGACTTCCTTAAAAATTTTTGAATCGGTTCGAAGATGCTCTTTTTCCATATAGTGTTGAGCCCCATGTTCGAGGAGTCGAACCACGGCGTCCGCGTCGGAAGCATGCGTATCACTCAAAATGACGATTGGAGTTTTCAGACCCTCCTTTCGTTCGCTAATTAACCATTCATCGCCACGAATCCCCGGCATGTGAAGGTCGAGGGTAATTAAATCTACTTCGTTAAAGTTTAAATAGCTTGTGGCTTCGGATGCAGACTTGACAGTCACCGATTCAAAACCCATCTCAGCAAATAATTGGGTTAGGAATTTACGCGTCGCCGATGAGTCATCAATGGATAAAATTCGATACTTGGTTGAGCTACGCGCCGACGGTTCCCGCTCCTTAGTCTGTTTGCAAAATACGGAATGGCCCCGCTGAACGAGACCGAAGTCCGCACCGTTCACCGCTTCACTATGGCCAAGGAATAAATGTCCGTCGTGGCGCACCGTCGCTAAAAGATTCTTCACCACACGCGCAACGTCAGCACTGGAAAAATAAATTAAGACGTTACGGCATATACAAACGTGAAACGGCCCTTCCGGCTGCTGCTTCATCGTGCGTAAATCGTGTACTCGGAATATGCAGCGATTACGAATCTCTTTACAAATCGTAAAGAAGCCCACCGATTTGCCGCTACCTATTAGCATATGAGCGCGATATCGGTTCAAATGAAAATTGATCTGCTTTTCAGCATAAACAGCTTTTGTGGCTATCGCAATCGATACGGGGTCGATGTCTGTTCCTAGGATGCGGTAATCAAACTTTGGATGCACCCGGCGAAACTCTTCTAACATTAGAGCGAAGCTATAAACTTCTTCTCCAGTAGAGCAAGCGGAACACCAGACTTTAAACGTCTCGTTTTTATCCAATGCTTCTAATAGAAGCTCCTGGAAAACGACGAAGTGCGGATTTTCGCGAAACCAGGATGTCGTATGAATGGTTAAAGAGGAAATCAGGTGGGCGAATTCATCCGAATGATTTTCGACATGTTGCAGGTAACTCGCCAAACTAGTGAGCTTTAGGTGCGACATGCGACGCTCGACGTTGCCGATGAGCGAGTCTTGGCGCATGTCGCCGCTTTGGGCGCAACCGGTCAGCTCCTCCGCGAGTTTAAAAAGAATCTGCTTGTCACTCTCAGTTAACATCGGCATCCCTTAAAAAAAGCATGGCTTTAGCCGCGATCGTCCACCTTACGAAATGAACCGTCGTCCGCTGATATTCCGTTGGCGGCGTCTAATTTTTGTGAGGCTGAACTTTGATGCCTTTGGGACAAACGGTTAACTAAACTAAGTACCGCTTCGTTGCCGCTGCTCTCGACGTCAGTCGTTGTGCCATTTGCCGAAGATGGCGCAATAGACGCCGCATTGCTAGTTTCGTGCTTTACAAATCGGCGGACGCCTTCAGTGACCTCGCGGATCTTCCCACTCAAATGACGGACGCGATCGGAAATCTTAAGAATCTGCTCAGACGCCTTTTTGTTTTCCATCGCAGTTTCGTCCATCTGGTCCATGGCTCTCGCGGTTTGCTCAACCCCGCCCTCTTGTTCGACGGAGGCTTCACCCACTTGATTTACTTTTTCTGAGATTACGACGATCTGCTTAGCGATTTCATTAAAGCGCTTTAGGGCGTCGGCGGTAACACCTTTGCCATCGCGAACTCGCTCTTGAACCGCTTCAACGATCTGGACGACCCGCTTTTGACTGTCATTAAGAAGCTGGTCAATTTCTTTTGAGGCACTACCACTCATTTGCGCGAGCTTTCCCACTTCTTCGGCCACCACGGCAAATCCACGGCCATACTGACCGGCTCTTGCCGCCTCGATCGAAGCGTTAAAAGATAAAAGTTGAGTTTTAAATACGATGTCATTGATCATTTGAGTTTTGCCACGGATCGATTGGATAATTTCCTCGAAGCTCTGCAGTTGTGCATTGGATTGCTCAATAGCAAGCATCGACTTTTCCATGCGGGTCATGATCTGGCTGCCATCATGAGTCTTGTCGTTCACGACGGAGGTTAAACTTTGAACTTCACGCACATGATTGGCGGTTTGAGATAACATGCTGCGAATTTCAGCAATCGAGGCGACGGTCTCTTGCACGGCGGCGGATTGCTCGCTGGAAGCGGCCGACAGCGCTTCAGACGCAGACCTAAGTCCTTCAGAAGTTTGGTCGTTTTGCTCGGAAAAATTAGAAAGGCTTTTAACAAAATTCGAAAGCTCTTTGTCCACCTTTTGAGTCGTAAACCACATGGAGGCCGTTGGCAGAATTAAGGTCGCTGCTGCCACGGGAATAATCAATAGGATCAACGCCTGAAGCGCCTTTCCCAGCTGGACTTCATGATAATTGCCAATTGTCGTGCGCAATTCATCGAGTTTCGTACGCAACTCACCAAGTCCGTTACGCAGACCTTCCTGCTTTACGTTAGCAATCTCTGTCTTGCCTTCAACAAAGGCGAGGGCGACTTCGCGTCCTACCACATCGACCGCTTCGAACTTGCCCTTAATTTCAGCAATTTCCTTGGCCCAAGGTTTCGCCTCATTCTCCGTCGCCATAACATCAATGACTGAGAGAAAGGTGGCTTTGGCTTTACGAATCGATTCCAAGTGCTGAAGACCTGATTCGCCCTTGCTGGCTCCAATTAGCTCAAAGGCTGAGCTCGTATGCTCAAGGGAGAGGCGTAGATCCATAAAGTGAACGCGGTTTTTGTTTAGCTCGGCGTTTGTCGCCTGGAAACTACCCTCCGCTTTGAAAATCGCGAAAAGTGAGAGACCACTTAAGATAACGACCGCAACTATCACGATGCCGAGTGCTCGCAATATCCGACCTTGAATAGTGTGGTTTCTTTTAAACATATCTGAACCCCTTCGCTTTGCGCTTGTCTTTGCCTGAAAAGAATGAAGAAATCATTGCTGATACCTACATCTATATTTTCGGTCGAAGTTTACGACGACATAAGGAGTGTGCAAAATGATCCGAACGATTCTTCTGCTCGGCTTTGGTCTAGCGCAGGTGGTCCAGGCGCAGGAACAAAAGACGACGTTTTATGGCTACATCAATAGTTACTTTGAAAAGTCCGCCGACCATGCGGTCTTGAAAGCGTCTGGAGTATCGGGCACACCTGCAACTCGAGGTGAATCTACTGGACCAGTCGAATATGACGTTCCAGACATTCACTTCGTAATGCAAAGCAACGTCGCGGATCGATTCAAGACATTCTTGAATTTAAAAGCTCCCGGCGCCGAAGGCGTTGAAGTCAGCAATGCTTGGGTAGAGTCGAAGCTTTACGGGGACACCCTAGCTTTTCGCCTAGGAAAGTTCTATCGCCCGTTTGAACTATATAATGAGATCTTGGATGCGGTTCCGACTTATATCGGTATCGAACCACCGGAACTTTTCGATGGCGATCACTTACTCCTCACGCGAACGACAAATATGATGCTTCACGGAACATCACCAGTTGGACCGGGCGTGATTCGTTATTCACTCACCACGGGAAATGATGAGCGGGCGACTGACCAATTACCAATCGGTCTCGACGTGCGCTACCTACAAGACATCAAGTGGACCGTAGGCTCCTCGTTTTATACGACCGGTGGCGATGCTGCTCCGATCGAGGCTTCTAACAGCACGACTGGTAAAGCCTCTCCCCCAACCGGTGGCGTTTTGCCCTGGATGACTAGCGATCAATATCAAGTTATGGGCGCTTACGTGCAATATCTTGACGAAAAATGGACCTTCCAAGGTTCCTATTTCACGGCCGATCACAATGCGGTCCGTAACACCGCGGCCACCTCCTTGATTTGCGCAACAGGAGGCATGAACCGAAGCCAAATCGACCGGTTTGGTTGCGGTGGAACTTTGAATGCTAACGGCGACTACACCGTCACTGCTTGGTACAGCCGACTCGGGTATAATTTTACATCAAATGAATTAGGCGAGTTCACGCCGTACCTTCAGTACGACAGCTATACGAATAAAGAGACAATCGCGAGCAAGACCTACGGCGGCGACAAGGAAGCCGGCCAAGATGATGACGGCTCTATCGATAAATGGACTCTCGGAGTCGTTTATCGCCCAGTTCCGGCCGTCGCAATTAAAACGGACTACAGTCTTCATGGACAAGATATCTTAGGCAAAAACGAAAGTTACGGCGAAGCACGGTTTTCATTGTCGTATTACTGGCGCATGTAACGGGTGGGGGAAAAATATATGAAAATGATTTATAAATTATTAGTTTTAATCGCGGCAACCGCCGGTACATCAGCCTTCGCTCAGGACTTTGCGATCATCGCCAACAGCGGCGCCAGCCAAAGTTCGATATCGAAGAATGAGCTTAAATCTATTTTGTTCGGCAGCAAGACGAGCTTCGGCGGATCGACTGCGGAGACTTGTCTTTGGAGCGCAAAAGAGGGCGATGCCTTCTTCTCAAGCGTACTTGGTGTGAGCAAATCCCAGTTCAATCAAGAATGGGTAAAAAAGGAACTCACTGGCTCGGGAAAAGCGCCGAAGACACGCGAGTCTGTGGATGACGTGATCTCTTGTGTCGCTGGCAGCAGAGGCGGCATTGGTGTTATCGCTAAATCCGCCGTTGGCAAAGCTGAAGGCAAAGTTAAGGTTCTTGATTTAACCGAGTGATTCGTCCGATGCATGGCCAGATCTCATTTGGGATCTGGCTTTGCAAAATCCACTTCAATATAAAATGAACCCATTGGCGTCACCATAGGCATCACCGTAAGTAGCGGCGACCCTGATCTTTTGATGCGATGGAACTCAGGTTTGCGAATAAGCCGCGGAATCGCAGGCGGCATATGAAAACCTTCCTTGTCATTCAAGTTGGATTTCGCATGGCCATAGACCATGTTAAGAAGTTCCAGCGCCATGCTTTCAACAAGCTCTTCGTCTATAGCGACCGCATTTCCCAGCATCGCGGCCGCAAATTTCCGCAAAACTTTTTTTGATGAGCAAAGTCTAAATTCAGCCTGGATAAAATCGGTATTAATTGAAATCACTGTGACCAGGTCGATGTCCCCTGCCGGGATCGATTCGAATTTAGTGGAATAATTTTCGTCGCAAGAAACAGTCGAATTCAAGGTCACTTCGATCGCCACGTACGCCGCTTGCGCCAAATACTTGAATAGCAAGCGCTTCTTTTCCATGTCAGGGATAATTTTTTTGCGGTACAGATCGCCTGGATAATTCTGAATTCTGTTGAACGTCGTATCCATGCCGAGCTTTTTAACTTCCCTTCGCACGGGTTCTGACATGTTAATGGAAATTAGCTCTGCCCCTCTGGCGCGGACCTGTGCGGAAAAATCTTGGAAGGATTTAAGAAATGCCACCGAAGCCTGCGGCATGTTGCCAAAATCGATGACATGCAAATGCACCGGAAGTTCCGCCCATTTTTTGAAATCTTCAATGAGCTGACTCACTAAGACCTCAGAAACCGCAAGGGGGCATTTTACGTAATGTATCCCCTCGAGGGTCTGACTTGTGATAGAGGAAGCTTTCGTCCGACTCATGAGATCCTTACGGCGTGTGCGGAACTTTTAGAGCAGCACAGATTTTCTGTTTCACAATATCGTCTGGGAAAGGCTTGACGATGTAATCTGTCACTCCCTCCATTAAGGACTTTAGAATATTGTTTCGCTCCGACTCAGAGGTAATGAAGATAACTGGAACTTCTGCAAGCTTTGGATCAAGGCGCATCTTTTCAACCATTTGAATGCCGGTTAAGTTTGGCATGTTCCAGTCGGAGAGCACGAGATCCGCATTCAAACCTTCAAGCACTTGCAACGCTTGAACACCATCCCCTGCCTCATAAATATGCTTGATTCCTAAATCCGTACAAATTTGTTTGAGCTTAAGCCGAATCATTCGCATGTCGTCGACGATGAGTACAATTTTCTTACTTATAGGCATTCCAAACTTCCCCTCTAAGTGGCTCGCGTAGTATACGGGACCTTTGGGGCCCATGTAAACACCAGCCGTTGGGCGGGCTTAAAGGTTGGACGTAGGCACTGCGCAGCTTGTCCTGATAAACTTATTCCCATGTCGACACCAATAAATTCCGACTTACTTGACGCCTTTCTGGAAGACGCCGCAGACGTACTGAAAGAGTGGGAACGCGAGTGCCTGATGCTCCAAGTCGGCGAAGCCGTTAATTACGATCCACTTTTAAGAGCCGCGCATAATTTAAAGGGCAGCTCCGGAATGGCTTCACTTCCTCTTCTACACGCTCGCCTGCACCGGATTGAAGACACCCTCGTACAATTTCGCGACCGAAATTTAAAGGCGTCTGAAGAGCTTCGCTCAGCTTTGCTCGAAATTGAGAGTTGCTTGAAAAACTGGATCGCCCAAATTAAAACCAATCCCCAGGTCGAGGTGGACACGGAAAATGCTGAAAGCCGTCTCAAGGCAATCTTAACAGGCAAAGCGCCAGATACCGCGCCGAAAGCCACGACACCAAAGCATGCGCCCTCTATTTTCGACGTGCGAAATGAACCGCGCAAGGCCGACGAAAGCCTCCGGGTACCGGCAGCAAAACTCGACCGCCTTATTCAACTGGTTGGGGAAATGTCCCTTCACCAAGCGATTCTAACTCGTGCAAGCCAAGAAGGTACTTTAGGATCAGCAAAGGTTCGTAACGTCATCGACTTGAAATCTAAACTAACTCAGGATTTACAAGACGCGGCGTTAAGTCTTCGCATGATACCCGTTGAAGGACTTTTCCAAAAAATCGAAAGGTTGGTGCGTGAAACGGCGGCTCAATTAAACAAACAAGTCCGCGTTGAGCGCAAAGGTGACGACGTAGCACTCGATAAACTTATTGTAGAGGGCATGCTTGAGCCCCTGATACATATCGCAAGAAATGCGATTGACCACGGCATTGAATCTCCTGATCAGAGGGTTGCAACCGGCAAGCTCCCCCAGGGCGTCATTCGTTTAACCGCGGAGAATAACAGCACAGGCGTAACATTGATCTTTGAAGATGATGGCCGAGGCATCGATGCCGAGAAGGTTTACAAAAAAGCCATCGCTCAAGGTTTAAGTTTCGCTGAGCAAGAGTTAACACCGGCCGCAAAGTTAAATCTTATTTTCCTACCCGGGATCTCTACGGCCGAAAATGTAACCGAGCTTAGCGGACGCGGCGTGGGCATGGACGTCGTTGCTGACACCGTTAAGCGTATGGCTGGACAACTAGAGCTTGAAAGCATTGTAAGTAAAGGCACCAAGCTTAAAATCACTTTGCCCACGAATTTGTCGATCATCGACGCGTTAGTAGTAAAAGTGAACGGCAATCTCTATGCGGTCCCCAACCAAGATTTGGATGAAGTTATTGATCTTAGGGAATTCACTATCGCTCCGATCAACGGTGGTACAGAACAGGCGATTGATTTGCGTGGTCATGTGGTACCGGTGGAAGAAATGGGTCTGTTTCTGTCACAGGATCCGAAACTCTCTTGGATTGAAAACAGAAACTTACGTCCTGGAGAGCCAAAGCCCGGCATCGTGATTCACTTTCATGACGAGCGCGTGGCGTTGGCTGTCGAGGCCATCGTTGGCCAGCAGCAGATTTTCGTTCGCCCATTAATCGGTCATCTCTCGCCGATTAGTTTCTTTAGTGGATCAACGATTCTCTCGGATGGCGAACCCAGTATAATATTAAATTTGCCTGAGATGGCTCGGCGCTATTTTAGTCCTAATTAAGGAGACTTCCCGTGAACGATGAAACTGGTATAGCAGACGACACTGATAAATATTTATTGTTTCAATTGGGAGATGAGCATTTTGCCACCCCGCTGATCGAAGTTCGCGAAGTTATCGAATTTCATGAAGCCAAGCCCATCCCGCATATGGCGCCGTTTTTTAAAGGCGTGATCAATATTCGAGGTGAAATCATCGGCGTAATTGATCTGCGCGAGCGCTTGAACATAAAAGCATCGGGAACAGCCGATTGCCAATTAGTTTTCGAAACCGACTCTGGCCCCCTCGCCGCCACAGTGGATAAAGTCCAGTCTGTCACGGTGATTAATGAGGCACAGATGGAACGCCGACCCAATGTGGCCACTCAGTCCGCCGACCGCGCTTACTTTTTGGGCGTGGGAAAAGTGAACAATCGCCTTTTAACAATAGTTTCGCTACGAAAAATCCTGGCTCCCGATCAAATGATAAATCTGCCGGAGTGCCCATAACGGGGCAGATTTCCGCATCTTCAGCTGGCCCATGTTGTGCAAATGGCTAAAGCTTATGAAACACAAAACACTGGTTCGAGTCGCTTTGGTTATGATCGTAGTTTTCGGAGTGATCACCGTGGTCTACCCGATGATTTTTAGTCCAAAGCCCGCGGTACAAGTAGTACCGGCAGCAATCAGCGAATAAATTTTCGTTTTCATTATCGACTCACCCTCACACCCTTGTTGGGCCACAATTACCAGCTGTTTTATCCCGAGACAGCGTCACAACCAGCTAATATTACACATATTTTCGTGTATTTGCCGCAATTTATATCAGTGTCTCCTGCCCTTTAGGGAACGTATCCTTATTTTAGGTACAAACGGGGAAGGTTGAATATGGAAACTCATACGGCACGCTTTAACTGGGCGATCATAGCTCTCGGCTATTTAGTTTTTGGTTTCAATCCCCAGAAACTCGCAAAAGTTTTCGAATATACGGTGGATCCGATATGACTGGAAAGAAGTACTCCTATGATTCGGCGTTCTCCAGGAATCTAGGTCTAATTAGTTCCAAGGAACAAGAGATCCTTCGCCAAGCCCGAGTTGCGATACTCGGACTTGGCGGAGTTGGAGGCATCGACCTGGTCGCTTTGGCTAGGCTCGGAATCGGAAAATTCACCATTGCCGATCCTGATTATTTTGAAATGGAAAATTCCAACCGCCAGTATGGCGCAATGTATTCCAATTATGGAAAAAGCAAAGCTGAAGTGATGGCGGAAGTTCTAAAAGAAATCAATCCTGAGATCGAAGTCCGAATTTTCAAAACGCCAATTGGCAGCGAAAACGTCGATGCCTTTCTGGAAGGCGCGAATGCGTTTGTCGACGCCGTCGATGCCTTTGAAATCGATGTTCGCCGACTAATTTTCGCGAAAGCCCGAGAAAAAGGAATTTTTGCCGTCGGCGCAGGGCCCGTGGGATTTAGCACAGCCTGGGTCAGCTTTTCTCCACAAGGGATGTCGTTTGACAAATACTTCGATCTTTCTGACACGCAAAACGCAATCGAAAAATTTGCCGCGTACATCACAGGTATGGCGCCAGCTGCAACCCAAAGAAGTTACATGGATCTCTCGCACTTTAGTTTCAATAGGCGCCGAGGGCCATCGTCCAGTCTCGCTTGTCATTTGGCTTCGGGAGTTGTGGCCGCTGAAGTCCTCAAATCACTTTTAGGACGTGGCGGAATTTTATCGGCTCCCCATTATCAACAATTTGATCCTTTCGTCGGCAAATATGTTCGCGGTGTTTTACGATGGGGCAATCGTGGCCTGATTCAGCGCCTTAAGCGCCTTTACCTGACCAGATTTATTTCACTTGAAAACCGAGAATCCAATGACAATATTCACAAGGGGAATGGGCTATGAGCGAGGGTATTTTAAGAACTTCGGGCACCGTCAATTTAAAAGTGAAACTCAGTCGAATAATTGCACGGGTCATCTCTTTGCCAATCGTGCAATTGGTCGAAGCTTTTTTGTTGCGACGACAATTCGAAAAACTGTACTTCGTCTTCGGTGGCCACATTTTCTTTCAAACCATGCGAACAGCCGTGCAACTCGATTTATTTACTTTGCTTGCTCGCGAAGGCCGTATGACTCGGCAACAAATTGCTGAGAAACTGGGTCTTGAAGAACAGCCGGTGCGAATTGTGCTGTTAGGATTGACCACGAGCGGTCTTTTGCGCAAGCGCGGCTCCTACTATTCGAACACATATCTCTCAAAACTCCTGCTAAATACAGACAGTCCACGGAAAATCACCGCCTATGTCGAACTCCAACACCAGGCCATGTACAAAGGGCTTTACTGGATGCACGAGAGCGTGCGAGAAAATCGCAATGTGGGTTTAAAGGAATTTCCCGGCAATGAGCCTACACTGTATCAAAGACTTGCCCACAGTCCTCAGCTTGAACGGACCTTTCAAGAAGCCATGCAAGAACTCTCCGTGCAATCCAATGTCGGACTCGCGAACCATTTAGATCTCTCTAAAGTCCGTCGGCTAGTGGATGTCGGTGGTGGCAATGCCACAAACATTATTGCCCTCGCAAAACATTTCCCGCACCTTCAGGCTTCGGTTTTTGATTCGCCCACGGTTTGTAAACTGGCTTCGTCCAATATAGCGAATAACGGTTTATCCGATCGTCTGAATGCAGTCCCGGGAGATGGCTTCAAAGACGCCTTCCCCGCCGGAACCGACTGCCTCATGTTCGCCCACTTCTGCACCATTTGGAGCAAAGAAAAAAACCTAGAGCTGTTCAAGAAAAGTTTTGCTTCTCTTCCCGCCGGAGGCAGGATCGTTATTTTTAACATGATGCAAGATGATTCAGAGACGGGCCCGATGTCTGCGGCCGTAGGGTCACCATACTTCTTGTCTCTGGCGACCGGCACTGGAATGCTCTATACCTGGAACGAGTACGAATCATGGTTACGGGAGGCCGGATTTCTTACGGTCAAACGCCAACGCCTCCTGCGGGACCATGGCGTGATTGTAGGAATAAAGAAGTGAATCGCACGGACCAGCAGATTAGAGAGATGGATGATTGGATAAGAGCCGGAAAGCAGGGTAAGGCCCGTCGGCTCCTCTTTGCAATCAATCTAAAACGGATTTCCAGGGAGCAGGCACTGCCCTTGGCGGATATTGCGCGGCGAGTGAATGTTCCTCGATACGTTCTTTTGATATTGAAGCCCGTGGTTAAACCACAGACTCAAATTCGCCCCCCGGCATCGGCCAAAGAGATCGCGTTTTATGCCACTGGCCTATCGCGGCTGGGAGTTTATGACGAAGCGGAAAAACTTTTGCAAAGTTTAGCGGCAACGAAAGATCCAGAAGTGATTCTCTTTCAAGCCTACAATTCCATGTTTCAGTGGAATTTTTTTGCTGCCATTCAGAAACTTCAGACCTATCTCAGAAGCGAACTGATCTCCCCTTATCAAAAGCAAGTCGGGAGGATTAATCTTGCGGCCTGCTTGGTTTCTGAAGAAAAGTGGGTAGCCGCGGAATCCGTTCTTGCCCAGATTTTTTCTGAAATTGAAACTGACCTCTCCACAGGTAAACAATCTTTATTATATGGCAACAGCCTTGAGATTGCCGCGCAAATGGCGATAAAAAGAGGTCAACTCGAAACGGCAAACGAGCTCATCACTAAGGCCGAAGAACTGCTTTCTGGATCAGAAAGTCGCTATGAGTTTTTCGTAAAAAAATGCCGCGCGATTCTCCATCTTCTGTCGGATAAAACACCGACATCCTCGATCGAGCGACTCCAAAAAATTAAGCAGGAGGGCGAAAGAGCCGGCAACTGGGAGGCCGTAAGGGATTTGGAGTTTTACCAAGCGTGGATTTTGCGGGATGAAAATCTCTTTTTGCGCCTTTATTTCGGGACGCCTTTTACCAGTTACAAGAAGCGGATCATTAAGACGTTTGGCTTCTTCAAAGTGTTACCCGCAAGTTATGATTGGTGTTTGGGCAGCGGGACTGGGACTGACCATTCCAGGACAAGAGTCTTTGATTTACGCAAAGGTTGTGAACTTGGGGGAGGTGCTATGATGAGCAAGTTCCCTCTGCTTTTACGTCTTCTGACGATACTTTGCTCAGATTTCTACCGGCCTGTGGCCCAGGGAACTCTGATTTCCAAATTGTACCCTGACGAATTTTATAATCCCATTTCTTCACCTATTAAAGCGGATCAGGCCATTTCTCGGCTGCGCTATTGGTTTAAGCGGGAAAATGTTCCACTCAAAATCTATGCTAGACGTGGTGCCTTCAGATTGATCGCTTCAGGTCCCTACATTATCCGAGTTCCACGGCTCGCTTTTGTACAATCCAAATACGACGCCTACTTTGAGAAGCTCGACGCCCAATTCGCCAATAAGTTTTTTACGACTCAGCAGGTTTGTGAAGCATTGGGACTTTCTAAAGCGGTGACGCAGAGATTTTTGAGCTGGGGAAAGGCCAACAAGAAGCTTACCCAGTTGGCAGCCGGCCGTTCAGCAAGATACCGAATTACTTGATTACTGGACTTCGACTGCACCGATATCGCAAGTGGGTGTGCTTAACACCTTACCGATCGGACGGGCCTGTCCCCTCTGGTCACTGGCTAAGCAAATAGCATTTAGACCGCTATCAATCGCAGGACTGCCTGTTAAAGGCATCCGCGTCGGCGTGGGTCCGCCATTATCGGCTAAGGGTCCAAGTAATGGACTCGCCAAAATGACTGAGCTCAAACAGCTGTTATCGTCCGCCATCATACCTTGAGAGATAATGGAAAAATTCGCGTTGGCAGAAGTCATCTCGCAGTTTGGCCTTCCGCCAAAGGCGCTAGCAACGATCGAATTTTGAATAGAAAAAATCCTCGATTCAGTGAGCGGCATGTCGAGCTGGATGTTTGCACCGCTGTTCACGGCATTATTAGAGACCGTCGAATGGCTGAGTGAAAAGTCGTAGGGCTGCCATTGGTTAATCCCGGGACCCGGATTGCTAATCATCAATCCATAATTCAGGTTATTCGTAATCGTCGTGTTCTCAATGGCAAAGCTTGTGGTTACTTCCCGCAATAGAATACCAATTAGATTGCCTGCGATAGTTGAATTTCTAATGATGTTTAAATTTGTTTGAGCCCCCTTGATCCTTACTCCATACCAACCACTGCCGGAAATTTCAGTCCGGTCAATGACAAAATTATCCGCAAAATCGACATCTATGGCTGACTGTTCATTATTGATAAATCGCGAATCCTCAATCAACACGCTACGGGCCCGGGTCGTACCGTTGACAGCAGGTGCGCCATCTTTATTCGCGGTAATCAAACAGCGATCCAAGCGCACCGAATTGTTAACGGTGACTGCAGATCCATACAGTGTGTTCGTTGTCCTGCCATTGGCCAACTGGAGTTGACTAATCACTGTGGTGGATACTGCCATAGTGACAAAACCAGCCGAGACGAGCAATGCAGTTGTGCCGCCTCCATCTATGACTGTTGAAGCCGCTCCTTCGCCTTGAATCAGAGCGACTCCGCGAAGATTGGCCATGAGCGGAGAAGTTAGAAGATAATTTCCGGCTGGCACAAAAATCATCGCAGAGCGGTTGATGTCGCTGTTCATTTCGTCAAACGCCGCCTTCAGAGAACACCGACCTGTACTATCGGCGCAAACGCCATCCCCTATTGCAATATCTGGAAAGTTGGGATTTGCCGCCGGGTCCGCCCTAAAGCCAATCGGGTAAAGGGCTAAACTCGATGGCTGTTCAGGGGCGGCGCGATCGCGGTAGAATTTGAGCCCCTGATAAGTCAAAAAAGCCGAAGTTTCCGTATAAATCACATCCGTCACCGGTTGATTGTCTATCGCGGCACAACGTTCTGGTTCGTTCACCGTCATGGTCCATCGGCGATCTAAATCCCGTCGCAGGATCACTTTCGGAGCGATTTTGAGTTCGCAATTAAATCCAGGTTGAAGGTGCACAAACGTAAGCTTCCCGTCATAAACATCACCCTCAGTCTTTTGCTTGGCTTCAAATTCATTAACAAAGCCAAATTTCGAGCAATTTTGAAAAGGCAGGCAATAGGCAAATAAAATTAGTAGGACTAAGAGACGCCTAAGTTTCAGTTCTTGGAAATTTAATTTTAAAAACCGCGATCTTTGCCGACCCACCATATACAAATTATTGCCTGTTTTTTCAATAATTCCAAATGAATAGGCCTCCCTGTCTC
>JAYSTF010000075.1:0-4088 GCA_043720065.1 Pseudobdellovibrionaceae bacterium
AAAAGCGACGTCGAAGTAAGCTTTGAAGGTGGTTATCAGTTTAAAAGCTTCACCCGTTTTCATGGCCGGTGGGATCATACTCTATTTTTTAACACCCAAATGGATTGGCTGATCAACAGCCGGCAAACACTGTCTCCTTTTGGTGAATTCGCGATCGTACTTTCCAACGATTCACTTTATCGCAAGAACTATTTCGAGTTCGGCGTCGATTGGCGCAATGAGATTAGCAAAGATCTCAAAATATTACTTGGTTTTTTGACTAGATTTTCGACATTCCCGAATCGTACGGTCACTCAAACCACGGCAGTTTCCCGCAAGCGTGGCGTCGCCAAATTTTCGACTCAAGAGGAGAATGAGACCCAAACTCTTGTACAACTCAAAGGTTCCCTTGTTAAAATGTTCAAAGACGTGGAACTCACCGGCTCACTCCTTTTGAATAACCAAAACTCGAAGAGCGGATTTGAGGACTATACGGAATTAAGTTTATTAGGCTTTGCTAGTTTTACGTTCTAATTACAACCAGAGGAGAATCGAAATGAAAAAGTTTATGTTGCCCGTTCTCGCGCTATCACTTTGCGCGCTGTCCATTCAAGCCGTGCCCGTTTGGGCTGACGAAGACGCTATCGAAAAAGAAGAGACTGCGGCTACCAAAACAAAGGACCGACCTGAATGGAACGAAAATCTAAAGACCACCTACGCACTGACGGATGAACAAATCACCGCTCTAAAGACAAGAGGTCTCAACTATCCGCAAATCGCGATTTCCGCTCAGTTAGCGCAGAAATCAGGGAAGACCATTGATGAAGTGGTCGCGATGCGACTGGACAGCAAAATGGGTTGGGGGAAAATCGCAAAAGAGCTAGGTGTTGCACCAAGTGAAATCGGCCATTCCATTCGCGATATGCGACATAAAGTGAAAGACCAGAAGATGATGGCTAAAGATGAACGTCGCGCTGAGCGCCTGGAAAAGAAGGCCGAGAAGAAAGCCGACAAGGCTGAAAAAGCCGCAGATAAAGCGGCCGAGAAGGCCGAAAAATCAGAAAAGAAAAGTCATTAATTAGGTCTTTTTTTGCTTAAGTAGCCAGGTTCTTATAAGGAATCTGGCTGCTAAGTGTTGCAAGAGCTCCTCTAGACAACCGCCCGCGAAAAACATACTCTCCCTTTACTTTTCTGGGGGGGGGTAAGTCATGGTACGAATTGCCGCTTTATTCTTGGCCTTCTTCTCATTACTTCCTATCTCTCAAGCTGATGTCCCGCCCGAAGTCCTGCGCGAGGAACTTGCGGAGTTCATGACCTTATTCGGGTTGGATGAGCCGGTCGTAGCCGACTCGGAAGAGTATCAGTCGACACTCGCCGATCCGTGGTTGGGGTATCGGGTGATCGTTTTGGTTGATAAATCGGCGCAAGGCACGTCACCAACGGCCCAAACTCTCTTTGTTTTTACCCACAACTCAAAAACCAATAATTTCCAGCATTTCGCGAGCTGGAAGACCTCCACAGGGTTGGAATCTACCTACTATAAAGACGGCAAAGCGGTTTCAAGCCGAGTCACGCCGGTTGGATTTTACAGAGTTGAATACATGCAGAGGGATTATGTTTCATTTAAGTATGGCGAACCAATGCCTTACTCCCTCTTTTATTGGCGCAATTATGGGGTCGCGATTCATGCCACCAGCGAGGCAAGATACAAACATTTAGGGAGCCGCGCTTCAATGGGTTGCACCCGGCTAACATTGGAAAATGCCCGAGAACTTTACGAGATGGTCGACGCATATGGACGCCAAGCTGTGGGAAAACTTGATCGGCTGACGGGTCTGCTCATGCAAAGCAAAGACGGACCGCTCGTTCTAAGAAGCTATCCATTATTCGTGCTGAACACGGCCCCTGGCCACACAACCGCGCAAATCCAAATTGATCCGGCAGAATACGTTCAAAGGCCCGATGCGCTCATTGAACTCTTACAAGCTGGGCGATAGACTCTAACTCAAGATGGCCAAACGATTGAAGTCAAAGCCTCGCACTTGGGTGATCAAGGTAGGCAGTGCTGTTTTTGTTGAAGGCGGACCTTTGTTGGTACGCGCTTGGATGCAGCAATTGTCGCGATTAAAATCGGAGCATGGAATTCAGGCAATTTGGGTCACCTCGGGCGCCATTGCTTCAGCGAGAACTAGAACAAACCGACACTGGAAGAAGCTCCCAGAAAAACAAGCGTTAAGCGCTATTGGCCAACCGATACTCATGGACTCTTACAACCTTGCGCTTCAGTCAATCGGCATGATGGGTGCGCAAGTGTTGCTAACCTATGACGATATCGCGCGCCGCGCCCATAGCACGAATTTGAAAAACACCCTAAAAACGTTGATGAGCTGGGATATCATTCCCATTTTAAATGAGAACGACGCGGTGGCGACGGAAGAAATTCAATTCGGTGATAATGATCTTCTTTCGGCAAAGGTGGCAGGCCTTATGAAGGCTGAGCGACTCGTTATTATGACGAATGTGGATGGGCTTTATGATCGAAATCCTTTGAAACACAAAGATGCGAAACTGATTTCTGAGTTGCCAAAGGTGTCAAAGGCCCTTCTAAAATCTCTTGGCAAAGACACTTCTCATGCGGTCTCTAATATGGGCCGAGGCGGCATGTTCTCGAAGATCCGCGCGGCCGCATATGCGCAATCCAAAGGCGTTCCGACTTGGATTTTGCGCGGCGACCTCCCGGATAGTTTGTTAAAAATCGCGCGTGGCGAAAGCCTCGGCACTTCAATTGGGACAAAGAAGAAATGAATCCCGATATTTACAGCAAGCTAGTGAACATTCGCCGAGTGGCTAGGGAATTACGAAACAGCTCAACTGATTCGCGGCAAACCGTCCTTGCTTCATTGGCCAAGCTCCTGCGCGCCCGATCGACCGCAATTGAAGTGGCCAACAAACTTGATTTAGACGCTTTGGATTCTTCTTCAAATAGCTCGTTTCGCGATAGACTCACTCTTACTCAAGAGCGCATCGCACTCATGGCGGACAGCCTTGATAAGGTTCGTGCCCTTGCCGATCCCGTCGGTCAAATCGTTGATAAAAGGACTTTAGCCAATGGCTTAAATCTGCGCCGAGTGCGCGGACCTTTGGGCGTAATTCTCATGATTTTCGAAGCGCGGCCCAATGTGATCACTGAAGCCTTTTCGCTCGCTCTTAAGAGCGGAAATGCGCTCATCATGCGCGGCGGATCTGAGTCAATCCACTCATCAAAGCTTATATATTCTTTGGTCTATGAGGCGCTTGGGCAAGCTGGTCTGCCGAAGGAGTGCTTTTGGGGAATTACGGACCCGGACCGTGCCCTTACCCAGTCGTTGATGAAGCAAGATCGTTATATTGATGTACTTGTTCCCAGAGGCGGCGAAAGTCTAATCGAATATGTGAAGCAAAACGCAACGATGCCCATCATTAAAAACGACCGCGGACTATGCCATGTCTATTTGCATGAGGACGCTGACGCGAATATGAGTATTGATATCGTTCGGAATGCGAAAACCTCTCGACCGGGCGTTTGCAACTCGATGGAAACGCTTTTGGTTCACGAAAAACAAAAGATGCTCATTCCGAAAATTCACGACACTCTTCAGTCGGCAAATGTGCAATGGTACGGGTGTTCAGAGACTTTGAAACTTCTCGCGGAGCGCCCGGGCGTTCTGGAAGCCACCTCAGAGAACTTTGCGACGGAATATTTGGATTTTAAATTAAACTGCAAAATCGTTGCGTCCTTGGATGATGCGATTGAACACATCGAAACTTATGGCTCCCGCCATTCCGAGTGCATTGTTACCGCAAGCGAATCCGCCGCACGAAAATTCCAAACTTCCGTCGACGCCGCTGTTGTCTACTGGAACGCTTCTACCCGGTTCACCGATGGCTATGAATTTGGTTTAGGCGGAGAGCTCGGCATCAGCACCCAAAAGCTGCACGTTCGCGGTCCCGTGGGTCTAAACGAACTCACTTCACTCCGCTGGATCGCCGACGGCACCGGCCAAATCCGATAAGGTGCCCGTCGACTTTTTGTCCAGTATTGCGTCATGATTCCCTTCGGGATCATGACG
>JAYSTF010000076.1:0-32322 GCA_043720065.1 Pseudobdellovibrionaceae bacterium
TGGGTTTTTTCCCACTTCTATTAAGGAAGGTTTTATGAAAGCGGAAACCAAGGTTGGTTTATTGTTTGTCGCAGCCGTCGTCGCGGTGATTCTGTTTGCGTACGCGTTGGGAATGGTAAACCCCTTCACCAATGCCTATGAGCTTGATGTCGGTTACAACTTTGCCGGCGGCATCGAAGTGGGGTCTCCGGTTAGGGTCATGGGAATAAAAGTGGGCAAAGTGAAGTCCATCGATTTCGAACCGGCGCTTAAGATGCCAAATGGGGAAGAGGTAAAGCTCCGACTCCATATTACGATCGATAAGAAAGCGTGGAGCACCTTAAGGCAAGATTCCGCCTTCTTTATTAACTTAGCCGGTGTGATCGGAGAGAAATTCTTGGAAATCACGCCAGGCACGAGTGCCGCTGAACCTCTGCAGCCCGGAACTCTTGTTCGTGGTGAAGATCCGCCGCGCATCGACCAGCTTATTTCCCAAAGTTATGGTCTAGCCGGCAAGATTCTCAATATGATCGAGCAAAACGAAGGCTCCGTAGTGAGCATCATTGAAACGATCAATAAACTTGTGCTCAACATGGATAAAGCATTACGCCAGCTCGATAAAACGGCATCGAACCGCGATATCAGCCAAATGCTTAAAAATATGCAGACTCTAACGGACGATATGGCGTATTTTTCTCAAGCCTTGCGCTCCTCTGAAGGAAAAAAGACGCTTGAGTTGATGAATCAGTTGATTCGACGGCTTGAGCCCATGGATGCAAAAGCAATCAAGAAGTTCCTCCAGGAAGAGGGCATCAAGGCGAAACTCTTTTAAAAAGGGCGATTGACCGTGATTTCTAAATTTTGCCTGGTGACAATTTTCGCGTGGTCCGCGTTTTCACACGCTGTGGTCGAGGTCGATAAGTTCGGTGCGACCAAAACAACCACTAAAATAGCTGATTCTGGTTCCGAAATGCGCACGCAAAGACGTGCAGGGGTGGGCCTTGTCGCCGGCGGCGTCACTGCGATGATCGGCGTAAATCTCGAAGTGAATTTCACCGAACATTTCGGCGTGCACGGAGGTTTTGGTACTTCCGATGACTTCCAATCCTTCTTTATTGGTGCGAAGCAAATTTTTGGCGGAGAGTCGCTTATGCCCTACGCTAGTTACGGTTATGCACGCTGGTTTGCGACCGGAAGAGAGAGTGCAATGAGCAACTCGACACCGGAATTTTTCGCCAAAAAGTTTCTCTCCGACGACGAGCGAGCTCGCGGAATCTTCAGTGAAAACCTAGCGTTCGGCGGTTTTGGTTTGCAGTATGTTCAGTTAGACGGCGACTGGGCCGGAGCATCCGTTTACATCGAGGCACTGCTGCTGATGGACATCGATGACATCATTGTTCTCCCGACGTTAGGTACGGGACTCATTTACTACTTCTAAGACTTTCACCGAATTTCGGACATAAAAAAACCCCCGGCGGGTGCCGAGGGCTTTAAGTATCACGACAGAAGCAAAAACTACTTCTTCTTGCGAGTAGCTTTTTTCTTAGTTGCCTTCTTAGCCGCTTTTTTCTTTGCTTTCTTAGCCATCTTTATCCTCCTGGGATAATTGATTCGTTGTTAAACCAACGCTTCCTACACCATCAGTTTATCCAGACGAGCAGTGTCGTCAATAAAAAAATGTTGGTCACGGATTTTGCTTACATTGAAGTGGAAGCGAGGTGCGCGTGATTTTGGTTTTTGCCGTCAATTTTTTGTCCGCATTTTGGATTTTAGCGCGGATGCACGCGAGTGATGCGACTTCGCTGTTGCAAAGGTGGGTCGGATTTTTGACGATTCCGCTATCTATCGCACTCGCGCGCGATTCTTCACCAGTTCTTGCACTCATGCTATTGCACGCTCCGCTTGTGTCAATTCCGATCGTGCAATGGCTTAAAAAGTGGCGCGATCAGCAGCTTATCGCGACTCATCAGCGGGATCTGATTGAGAACGTTATTCTCACGATGAGATCAGGAAAATCATTCCGCACGGCACTCGGTGAAGCGAGCACCGATCTCCAAGACGGGCCGCTAGCGCGGCTGTTGCGGCCATGGGTGAGTTCACTCACCATTCATAAGCAACCACCTTCCGCACCCCTTTGGTGGTCGGAAATGGCAACGGAGCTGCTCGCGATAGATCAACAATCGCATCAAGCTCTGGGAAGGTTGCAGAATTGGCGCACCCGATTAAAATTCACCGCCGACTTCAAACGGCGTGTCGGACAGGTGAAAGTGCAAGTGCGTCTGCAAGCTTTCGTCATTAGTGGCATTTATTTGGCACTTCTCGCTTTTACGCTCGCTCGCGGCGCTTGGAATGAGAACTCTTTCCTGGTTGGTGCGTCGCTGGCGCTGTTTTTCTTAGGACTCGGACTCATCATGCAATTAGGAAAACGGATAAAATGGACTTTTTAGCACCTTCCGCGGCGTGTCTCTTGCATGTGAGGCACAGACTTGAGTGTGGTTATTCGGCTACGGAGGCCATTCGCGGCGCTGTTGGACGCGGTCGGGATGATTTCTCCCAAAATTTACGCCGCTGGTGGCTCGCGCGCGAGCGAGGTGCGCCACTTATACCAAAGGAACTTTTTAAATCGTCTTTGCAGCGAATCTTAGTAGAGATTTTTGAACGTGGTCTGCGCGGTGAGCCCATTCTTGGGCGCCTTGCGGAAGTTGAAGAAGAAATGAGGTTGGCGATGGCTGACAGTGTTGAACGACATATCCAAAAGTTGCCTGTCATTATGCTTTTACCATTAGCTGGGCTCGTATTCCCAAGTTTCATGCTTTTATTGGTAGGACCACTCGTCAACGAATTGGTTCGGAGCTTGGCGTGAGATGTTTCTTAATGATTTCAACTATTGTCATAGCGGTGACGGCGCCGGTCGCCAATGCTGGCATCAACCAAATTATTTCGGCAAAGAGAGTGAATGATCTCCAGCTCGCGCGTGAAAGACGCATTCAGTTGGAAATCAATGAGCAAACTTGCAAAAACCAGATGCAGTTGCAGCAAGCTCCGCTCAGCTGTCATCTCACAAAAATTGAACAGCACTGCCGTACGGGTTTAATGCAATGGACTGTGGAAGAGTTAAATGCGGGACTGAGCCGGCACGATCTCTCAGCGGAGTGCCGCAGAAAACTCCATTCCGCTCTTGAAATTAGAATTTATCAGTCGGCCGACGCGCAAAGTGATGATTTTGGCCTAAGTCTTGAAGTCCGAGACCCGGATGGCAAAAACAATTCAAGTCCACCCGGCCGTTTATGAACTAAGTGAACTTTTAGGACAAGGAGCAAATGGCGAGGTCTTTAAGGCCACGCGCTGCGACTCACGCGGACATATCCGGCAAACTGTCGCGGTGAAAATTCTAAATTCCAAGAAATCCGTCGCTATTTGGCGAAAGGAATTCGAGTCGTTAGCCCGGGTGAATTCTCCTTTTTGTGTGCGGGTTTTTGGTTTTGAGTGGATGGAGGAGAGGCCAGCTCTAATTTTAGAGTGGATCGATGGCATCACACTTACAGAGTTGCGACGCTACTCCACGCTTTCCGAGGATGAACTCGCGTATCTGTCGGATCGCACAACCAAGGGCCTATATGATCTTCATAACCATCAGATGAGTCATGGAGATTTGAGTCCCAACAACATCCTTATTGATAGAAACGGTGATGTGAAGCTCGTGGATTTTGGTTTTGGAAACACTCAAGCCGGCCGTAGGCAAGTGACCGTAGAGTTTGCGGCACCCGAGGTTTTAGCGGGCGCTACTCCCACTTTAGAAACCGATCTCCATTCTTTAAGCAAAATCGTCCACTATATATATGGAGAGCATATAAAGAGGGCTAAGCCGCCGGGCCCGGTGCAAATTCAGAGAGGCCAACTAGGGTTGCGCGTGAAAGTGCGAAAGATTCAGGACTATCGTCGAAAGAATATCCTTTCTACTCAGAGATCCATCGTAGCGCACCGATGGCCGACGGTTTTTGTCAAGTTTCTACTGATGACGGGAATCCTGTTGGGTGTTCAGTCGTCGGTCAGTGTTTCAGCGCCGAAGAATGTGGGTGAAGCTGGTGTCCGAATTCGTTCGCAATACGGAATTGAAATCAAATGGCAGGGGCGATCTATGGGCTTTGCACCGTTAGATATTCTTCATCTTGAACCAGGAACGTACGAATTGGAATGGCGGGGGCCGAAGCGAGACGGGCGTCGTACTTTGACTCTTAAGGCCGGTGACTCTATCGTACTAGACGATAAGACGTTTTAAGTTCTCACCGGAGGCAATTTGTTTTGAGTTGGTTTGAAGCCCTCATTGTTGGCATTGTTCAAGGCTTAACCGAATTTTTGCCAATCTCAAGTTCCGGTCATCTGGTTATTGTTCAAAAGCTATTAGGAATCCAGAAGCATGATCTCGGGCTCGACCTCGCCGCCCATTTAGGGACAGTTTTATCAATATTCACCATTTACCATGCGCTTTTAAAGCGAATGACGCTTTCGCTTTTTAAGGTGAATCAGTGGTTCAGCGCAAAATCTCCGGAATTTCATATGGTGAAGATGGTCATCATCGGCTCGATTCCCACCGCAATTGTAGGATTCGTATTTAAAGATCAGTTCGAAGCGGCTTTTGGCGATATGACCTCACTTGGCATCTGCTTTATCATTACGGGTCTGATTTTGCTTTTGAGTAAGTTAAAGGGCGGGGCAAAGTTCACAAAAGAGGATTTGTTGTCCTTTAACGGTGTGGAGGCGATCACTTGGGGAAAAGCGCTTTTGATCGGGTTGGTTCAAGGCGCCGCTATCATGCCGAGTATCAGCCGCTCTGGAATCACAATAGTGGCGGCCCTTCTGTTGGGAATCTCTGGGCCCACGGCCGCAATGTACAGTTTTATACTTTCGCTACCCGCCATTTTGGGCGCCGCCGTCCTTGAACTAAAGGATATTCCAATGGGCGTGGGACGGCTGGAAATTCTGTCGATTGGTTTCGGTTCAGCTTATGTTTTTGGACTTCTGGGACTTTGGGGAACGCTTTTAAGCGTTCGCCAAGGCCGGCTAGAGGTTTTCACCGGCTACCTTGTTGCTCTTGGAATTTTCATTCTCTGGGCGTGGACTTAAATCGTGAGGAAAGTTATGAAACAAGACAAAGCAGAGATCTGGTCGGTTCTGGTTGAGGAGTTGATCGCGGTGGAACCGCGTCTTTCCGTGATTAAAAACTGCATGAAGCAGGTAGGGCTGGAACCGGGTAGCGATCTGGTCAACTGTATGGAAATAGCGTGGCGCGCACTTGAACCGCGCTTTAAAAAATTAGAGGTAACAAATGAGCTTTGAAGACATAAAGTTTGGTTTTGAAACCCGCGCGATTCATGCAGGCCAAGAGCCTGAACCAACAACAGGCGCGATTATGACTCCTGTTTTTTTGACTTCCACTTATGTGCAGGAATCTCCCGGCAAACATAAAGGCTACGAATATTCCAGAACGCAGAATCCCACCCGTAAAGCGTATGAAGCTTGTTTGGCTTCACTTGAGAGCGGGAAGCACGGATTTGCTTTTGCATCGGGATGCGCGGCCACGACGGTGATTTGCCATCTTTTAGATGCCGGTGATGAAATCATCGCTGGCGACGATATGTATGGTGGAACATTTCGTTTATTCGACAAAGTTTTGTCCCGTCATGGTCTTAAATTTAAGTATGTCGATTTGACAGACTTGAATGCGCTCGAAAGAGCTTTTTCAGGCAAGACGAAACTAGTTTGGCTAGAGACGCCCACCAATCCAACGATGAAAATCTTTGATATTGCCGCGATCGCGAAGCTCGCCCGCTCTAAAGGTGCGTACTTAGCCGTGGATAATACTTTTATGAGTCCTTATTTCCAGCGCCCTTTAGAATTAGGGGCAGATATCGTCGTTCACTCGACGACAAAATATATTTATGGCCATAGTGACGTGGTCGGCGGGGCCGTAGTGGTGAAGGACGATGAGCTCGCACAGAAGATTGGATTCTTAAGCAACTCTATGGGACCGGTCGCGTCGCCCATGGATGCGTTCATGGGGCTTCGCAGCCTTAAAACACTTCCCATTCGTATGCGTGCGCATCAGGAAAACGCATTTGCGGTAGCGGAATTTCTGGAAAAGCACCCGAAGGTTGAACAAGTTCGTTATCCTGGACTCAAAAGCCATCCTCAGTATGAAATCGGCAAGCGGCAGATGAGTGGTTTTGGCGGCATGATGACTTTTACCATTAAAGGGGGCCTAAGTGCCGCCCGAAAAATGATGGAGAGCGTTCGGTTGTTTTCATTGGCAGAAAGTCTCGGGGGAGTCGAATCTCTTATTGAGCATCCTGGAATAATGACCCACGCCAGTGTTCCGGAGGCAAACCGCAAAGTTTTGGGCATCACTGACAGCCTTATTCGCCTGAGTGTGGGAATTGAGAGTAAAAACGACCTTCTCAACGATCTCGAAAGCGCGCTAGCAAAGGCTTGACGCACGGCGCACGTTTGACACGCCGGGCTCGCTGGCGGTACGAATGCCACTCGTTTCATCAGGGTATGGCTCGGTAGCTCAGTTGGTAGAGCAGAGGACTGAAAATCCTTGTGTCGGCGGTTCAATTCCGTCTCGAGCCACCAAATTTTCATGTAAATTCAAAAGCGGGCAAAGAGCTTGTGAACGCGATTGTCGTGTTTCACCATCAGGTTTCGGAGATTGTTAAGAATGATAGGGGTCGAAAAGATCACGTACGCTGTTTGCTCATGCACTGCCTGGACATGGGTCTAGATGAGAAAAGTCATGTGGAAGTTTCTCAAATAGAGACAGTGTAACCGTATATAGAAAAGCTAAGCTTTTTAAATCAGTTTTGACGACTTCCTAACCTACAATATTTAGATGTCTATGCAAAAACAGGCAGTTGGAAACACTTATGATTTCCAAACTGCAATCTCGCGAAATTTAGGCTGGATTATGCCCGAGGAGCAGCAGCTCCTGGCCAGTGTTCACGTCGGAATTATCGGCCTTGGCGGTGTTGGTGGACAGTATGCGGAGATTTTGACAAGGCTTGGCGTCACGCGCTTTACGATCTGTGATCCTGATCATTTCTCTGTTGAGAATTCAAATCGCCAAAATGAATGCAAAACTTCGAATTATGGCCGCAGTAAATCTGAAGCCATCGCAACACTAATAAAAGATATTAATCCGACGGCTACAGTCAACGTACTTGCTGGCGCAATGGTGACCAATCAAGTTCCCAAGTTTTGCGACTCAATAGATATTTATTTGGACGGTCTCGATTTCTTTGTTTTAGATATACGAATTGCGATTTTTCGCGAAATGCATCGTCTAGGAAAACCGGCGATCACGGCGGCGCCAATCGGTGCCGGATCCGCCTGCTTGGTATTTGCAAAAGATTCGATGAGTTTTGATGACTACTTTGGCTTTGAACGCTCAAAAGACGAAGCGACAAGAAGTCAGATGTTCTTATTGGGCCTGGCGCCTTCACTTATGCATATCAAATATCTCCAAGACCGTACTCGCGTGAAGCTTGGGGATAAGAAAGCCCCATCGCTGCCGATGGGAGTTTACTCATGCGCATCAGTGATGGCCACGACGGTTTTGAAATTAGTATTGAACAGAGGGAAGGTCTACAAGGCGCCATGGTGCGTACACTATGACCCCTACCTTTATAAAATAAAGAAAACCTATCTTTGGCTTGGGTATCGTAACCCGATTCAGCAATTAAAATTAAGGATCATTCAATGGGTTCTGAGGTCGAAAGATGAATAAACGACTTAATGCGAAGCGCTGGTTTGGCCGCTGGAGCTGGCATATTTTGTCTTGGTTACCGATGTTCATCCGCGGGCCTGTTGTCCGCCGGCTGTTTACAGTCGAGCGCGACTTTCCTGGGTTTTTAATTTTCAAAAAGGCGGAAACTCCTGAGGAGTTAGAGCAAGCCTTCAACCTTGCGTATGAAGCTTACAGTGAAAAAGGTCTCGTTGCGGATTCGGAATCCCGGCTTCGCGTTACAAAGTATCACGCGTTACCAACAACAACGGTCCTGGTCGCAAAGATCGGTAATGAAGTTATCGCTACGATCTCAATAATTGGGGATTCCGCCTTTGGTCTACCCATGGAAAAACTTTTTGATATTTTGGCAGTTCGAAAACAAGCGAATCGCCTTGCGGAGATTTCCACACTTGCAATCAAGCGGGGATTTCGCCGGCAGAGAGGGCGCTTACTATTAGGTTTGTGTAAATTCATGAATGAATATTGTTTAAAAATTCTTAAGGTCGACTCCATAGTTTGCAGCGTTCATCCAAGTGTGAGCGATTTCTATCGCTGCGTTTTAATGTTTGAAGATATCGAAAACGGAAAAGTAAAGAGCTATGAATTCGTCCAAGGGGCGAAAGCGACAGGACACTTTTTGAATCTAGGACCGCCATTTGAGAAAAAAATGGAGACCGCGTTCCGCGGGGCGCCAGAGCATAGGAATTTGTTCAAGTACTTCTGCTTAGATGAGATCTCCAATTTTCAATTTCCGGAAACACCGTTTTTCAGTGCGATGGATTTTACTATGACACCTGAACTCGTGACCCACTTTTTCCGGGATCGCACGAAGGTGCTGGACGAACTATCGGATGTAGACAGGGCCACGGTTTCTAATCTCTATTTTTATCCAGAATACCGCGCTGTTTTTGGAATCTTTGAATCGCTAAACGGCTCACTTAAGCGAGCCGCCGCGCGGTTTGCGACCAATTGTCCTGTCAGATATTACTTTTTCGATACCCAACAGAGTTTCACCGGGATCGCGACAGAAATTTCCAGACAAGGAATGAAGATCAAGGTTGAGAATTATTTGCCGCCAAAGAGTTCCAACGAGGTGCGAATAACGATCGATATATCGGAAACTGAATCCGTCCGCTTAACAGGACAAATCATTTGGGATAAAACTGAGGAAGGGGAGGTTGGCATTTGGCTAAATTCCTTTACGCCTAAAGTTTGGCATAAGATGGTCGACCATTTTGAAGGCGATCTACTTTCATTCGCAAAATCAAAAATGAAATCTTTAACCGGCCGCAAGGTAGCTGGCGGCTCCAGCTAGGTTGCTTTAAGTGCTCAGAATTTCCGCGACTAAATTGTGAAAGTATTCTTTGGCGTTGTAGCGAGAGAGCAGCTCTTGCATCTGCTTTGCGTTGACCCTAAATAATTCTTCGTTGAGCAGTCTTGAAAGTGATGCATTTATCGAGCGGGCGTTCACTTCTTTAGGCCTTAAGCGCAAAGCCATTCCTTTTTGCACAAAAGCCTCGGAGCAATTGAACTGATCCAAATTCGAAGGAATTGCGAGGACCGGCACTCCGCCGGCCGCAGCGGAGTAGCAACTTGGGCTCCCGCCATTGCATAAAAGTGCTGAGGCCTTGGGCAAAAGTACGTCAAGTGGCATGAAATCGACAACTCGGATATTGGGCCCAGGGACACGGTCGATTTTCAGGCCGGATGTGCTGACAAGGGCCTGCGCGGGCAGGTTTTCCAAAGCTTTTGTAATTAAAGGCAAAAGGTGTTGAGGGCCCGAGGACCCTAAAGAAACAAGAATTAGGGGCCGCTCGTCTAGCCAACCAGAGATTTCCTTGGCGAGTTCAACTTGCAGTCGGCCCGGGACCGGTCCGGCGACATGGTGCCCCTTCGGAAGAGGCGCAGTCTCTACAATTCCTGGAACATCAGCATAGAACACATGGTCGCCGCTCGTATAAATTTCTTCGAGACTACCAAGCGAGGGAAGGCCATAGTTGCTAGCGATTTTATTAAAGGGCTTTGCCAATGAGGCGTAAATGAAAGGCTTTAAATGGCGAAATATTAATCCGGTGAGACGCACACCCAAAAGTCCCGTGATGGGTATGTCAGGGACCTGAACGCCGAGCTTGGCGCTGGGGTGCCAAGTTAAATTAGTAATGTTCACAAACGGGACCCTGGCTACTCGGGCACTAATTAAAAGTGAAAGCCGAAAGTCGCCAATAATAAGGTCGGGACGAACCGTATTGATGAGATCAAGGTCTTCTTGAACCTGAGATTGAATAATATTTTGCGAGTAAGGGAGTTTTCCGACCTTTAGTGCAGCGAGGAAATCGCTCGATGAGACCGCAGATGGAAGTGGGTGCATCTTGAATTCGTTAACCTGGTTAGCGACAGAAGCGGGGACCTCGCCTGCAGCGAAGTGAATTTCAAATTTTTCCTTCGGCAGGGCGGACGCCAAGCTTGCTGAGCGCGTGATATGCGCCATTGTAACCGTTTCGCAAATAAACAGGATTCGCTTTTTCATCACTTACTGTCCTTTAGGATAAAATTAGCTAAGCGTAGGGAGTTTGCCGCGATGGTAAGTGCGGGGTTGGCCCTACCACTGGTGGGAAAAACCGACGCGTCTGAGACAAATAGATTTTTTATGCCATGAACTTTTCCTTTAGGATCCACGACACTAGTGCCTGGATTTTCACCCATGCGGCAAGTGCCGCAGGCATGGGCTAACATCTCATTCTTCTCAGCGGCCTTAATAAGCAGGGGAGAAAACGGCTTAAATAATTTTTTAAGACGGCGGCGGGATTTTTGGAGGTTTTCGTTGTCGGTCGCGGAGATCTCATAAGAGAGGAACACGTCATCGCCGGATTGCCAGATTCGGTTTTCGCTGGAAGGAGCGTCCTCAAGTATGGACGCCATCACCAATCGACCGGCGGAGATTTTGCCAAATACCCCTATAAAAAGGGGCCTCAGGGCCGCGACGGCTTTCGCCATGAGAACGCCGTAATTTAATGTCACATTGGATTTTAATTGTTCAAATAAAACTTCCGGTGGTGGAAGTCGGCCAAAAGATTGCACCGTATGGGTTTCAAAAAAGCCAATTTCTTTTATTTTCTTGTTTGAAGGATCGCTATCGATCTTAAGCGCGTAGAGATCGACGAGGTGCCGCATGAGATTTTTGCCAACTTGCTTTGAAGGATTTAGATCAGAAGCGAGAAGAAGCAATGGTGTTTGCAATGCACCAGCAGAAAGTATGACTGTTTTGGACCGCAAAGTAATATTTTTTTTTTGCCAATGACCTGTAACTCCCGTAACGAGACCCTCGGACACGTGTAATTTGTTGACTCTAAATTCCGTTAAAAGCTTGGCGTTGCCACTTGCTAGTGCTGGAGCGACACATATTTTATAGCTATCGTTCTTGCACCCCGAAGCGCAAAGAATGCTTTGGCAGCTACCGCAATCTGGACCGTCGTCGTTCGCGAGAGGCAAAAAGTAAGAATTCAAGCCCTGGTTTTCGAGGTATTTAAGTAGCCGTTGGTTTCCCGGGTGATCAGGTTTAGATATGCGGCTCACCCTGAATAGCTTTTCAGCGAGACCGTAGTAACCTTCGATCTCACCTGGGATGATTGGCCAAGTTAAAAAATCTCGCGCGTGAAATCGCTCCATGACCATGCCGTAAAGAGCGCTCGACCCTCCCACCCCTGAACCAAGAAATGGCAAAATACGTGGACTGCCGCGCACTCCCTGATTTATGAAAACTTGCGACGACCGTCCCGCCGCCGCAAAGGTGTCATTTGAATTGGAATTTATAGAGGCAACTTCCGCAAACTGTCCCTTTATCGCATTCGGCGAATCTGGCGAGCGACCTTGCTCTAAAAATAAAACGGAATGACCGGCCTCGGCCAAAATTTTGCCGACGGGACCACCGCCCATGCCGGTTCCAACAATAATGAAGTCCCATATCGTGTTCTCTTCAATCATGGGTGCTCTGGGGTTTACGTAAAACAAACGCGGGCTCATAGGCCGACGGCATGAAGTATCCAAAGAACCCGTAAAAAAGAAGTGCGGGTCGTTTGAAAACCGCCGTCTGGCCTTGCGGACCTAACATTAGATTGAGGTCATTGTTTAAAGTTGAACTTAGCTCATGCAGGAATCTGTAGTTAGCGAAGGGAATGAGAGTGTCCATATAGGATTTGGCATACGAATTAACGATCTCGAAATTAAGCGACGTGCAAATAGTGGTTAACGACCGTCTCGATAAAATCACCCGGTGGAAGGGTTGGTGGAGGCGCATAATCTCTGACTTTAATTTTTTTGGATCAATGCCATCGGATTCACAAGTTCCCACGTAAAGTAATCCGCCGGGTCGCACAAGGTTCGCACAATCAGCAATGAGTTGGCGAGGCTCTTCCACGTGCTCCAAAACATCGTTTAAAACCACACAATCAAAATCGTTTGACACAGGGTTCGCGAACTCCTGCACGTAGGGATCGAAGCCAAAGACGTTTTCATATCCCTTAGACTTTAGAAGTCCGACAAAAATCCCATTTCCACAGCCGTAATCAAGAATCCTGTGATGTTTCTTTAAGCCTGCCCGCTGTAGCCTTGAAAGCAGATTACCGAGAGTACGTCTGGCGAAAAAATCAAGCTTACGCTCGTTCAGAGGGTAATCACGATAGATATCCGCCAAATCGACGGTATCAATAGAGTGCAAGCTCTTGCAATTTGGACAGCGCCACAAATTGTATTCCACGGACTTCACCCGGGCTGTGTTGCCAACGGCAACACCCAAATCCTGATCTTGAGGAGGGCTTGCCGCGAAATCACATATTTTGCATTTTAGCGCCATCACTTGCCCAAACCCATTCCCCTATTTTTTAAATGAAGCCCTAAACATAATCCAATAACGGCTCGCATCCCGATAGCGGCCAAATTCCGCTGACGGACCGCCGCTAAATTTATCAAGTCCCGCAACCAATTCAAACCGGCTTGAAAGTGGATAGGTAAACGAACTTTGCAAAAGATTGCTGCCGTCAGAAGTAAAATGACTTAAAAGAACTTCAAAGTCGGATTGGTTCGAAAACTCGCGTGCGATACGCGCGCTTAAAAGGGACTGGGTGGATCTTCTTAGAAGCCAGGTGTTCTCTTCGAGCCGGCTTTCAGAAAATTGAAAACTAGCTTGCCACCCTTTAAGCTGCGGATGCTCCATGGGCGGCAGATCGACGCCGACGACGTAGACAAGTTCATTTGATTTTTCCGAGCTAAGAGTGCCGTTGTCTAGGGTGTTGATTTCGCGAGCGAGGTGAGTGAGCACTTCACTGCGCAGCAGATAACCTTCTAAGTCCACGGTCATTGTGGTGCCGAGAGTCTGCAAAGGTTTGTATTCGGGTTTGAGTGAAATTACGGGCGGAAAGAAAAGCGCTTGAACGACGGGACTTCGGTCATGGTAATTGAAATAAAAGACGGAAAAGTCATAGCCGCCGAACTGTTTGGTCACGCGGGCTCCGAGCTCCGGAGCTTTTGGGGGATCTTCTGGAGTTGATTCGTAATCGACGGTGAAGCCAGAAAACGCTGTCGGCAAAGCGAAAAGATTAAAGTCACTGCCGTCAGGCGGAAGTAGACTGAACATCGGAATGGGGATTAAGAGGACCTGTAATGAGGCGTCTGACCAAATCCACTGAAAGTTTAACATTGGAATAGCGAGGCGATTGCGAGATAAATCGCCGAGACCGGCCTCACGATAGTCTTTGGGATTCACAATGTCCGCGTAATAAAAGCCAAACGCTTCTCCCCAGACGACTTGTTGATATCCTGCCCTTAAACGAAGTCCGCCGTTTTGGAATTGGACGTAATTATCACGTACGATCAAGGACAATTGGTCTGCAGGATCATACACTTCTTCGTATTCGCCGCGCCCACCGAAAGCCCCCGACCATTTTTTGTTGAACTGAAACTTTTGTTCAAGCTCGACGGCGTGCCGGTGCGTGGCCGGATCTTCGTTCTCCGAGTGATAGTGGCCACCGTAACGGGCATCATAATATAAATTGTAGCGCGAACGCACGGCGCCTGAGGCCATCCCCGAGAATCCAACCAGCAAGAACAGCAGATTAGTTATTAAGAGACTCTTTATTAAAGAAGGACTCATCCAACTTTTCTTTCTTGTAGTCAGAAAAAATCAACGTCGACTTTTGTTTATCGCTTAGGGCAGACGTGATCTCCATGCGGGTTAGCAGTGATCGTTTGAAGAAAGTCTTAGGTGTTTTGTAGAGAGCGGATTTTAAGGCTTTTCCACCCTCAGTTTTAAATACCGCCTTTAAAGGCACAAAACCTTTTTTCGCAACCCAGTAATCAATTGAAGGATAAGTTACGCCATCACGCTTTTTCTTTAAACTTAAACGGTAGGCGGGAGTGCCATTAACAGCCTCTTCACGGACAAGAGTGGCGGCGTAGTCACTGGCGAAGTTCGTGCGGGCGATATCACCGTTTGCGACCTCGCCAGTTAGGCGCTGCTGCATGCTCACCCGAGTGGGTCGTTTAATATCTGGGGTAAATAACCAAAGATCATCGCCCTTCATCAAAAGGCGACGGCCGGCTTGGCGTTCTGGGAAAACGGTTTCAACGCGACTCATCGCATCCCCTTTTGCATGGACGCGGTACTTGGTAGTTTGGTTTTTATCGCCCTTCATATCACTCACCTGGACCATGAAGGAGACATCGTGCTCAACAAATCGCATTTTATCCGAGTTTTTTACGATTTTATCGCCGTCCAAAGCGGCGGAAGTGGCAGTCACCATAAGCGTGCAAAGTATAAAAATAAAAACTCTCAACATATACCTCTCCGTGAGCTTATCATTATGTGATGTCAGACACGCTTTTGGAAGTTTCTAGTGTAACAAAAAATTACGGGATGGGTCAGGCCAGCGTCGCCGCCCTAAAGGGCATCTCGCTCGTTATAAACAAGGGCGAGTTTACTGCTTTTGCGGGCAGTTCCGGAAGTGGCAAGACAACGCTCCTGAATCTTTTAGGCGGCCTCGATAGCCCTTCGGCCGGCCGTATACTTCTTGACGGAGTGAATCTTGCGGACTTATCAAGCCGCGAACTCGCTAATATTCGTCGCCAGCGCATCGGCTTTATTTTTCAAACATTTAATCTGCTTCCAGTACTTACTGGATTAGAGAACGTTGAATATCCACTCTTACGTCGGGGATTGAGTTCCAAAGAGGTCAAGGCTAGGGCGAAAGCGGCTCTCGACCGCGTGGGCCTCACAGCCGTGATGCATCATCGGCCTAATCAAATGAGTGGCGGGCAGCGGCAACGGGTGGCGATCGCGCGAGCAGTTGTTCATGAGCCGAACGTGATTTTTGCCGACGAGCCGACCGCAAATTTAGACAAAGGCACGGCTAGTGAAATCATAAGCCTAATGCGTGAGCTTAACCGCGAAAGCAAAGTAACCTTTATCTTTTCCACCCATGATCAAATGATTATGGAGGCGGCCCACCGCATCCTTCATATTTCTGATGGTCAGATTACCTCTGAAGAGCGAAGGCCCTAAGCCATGCTTCATTTGAAATTGGCGATTCGCAATCTTTTCCGCCAAAGGGCACGGCTGATTTTGAATCTCATTCTACTTGCCGGGGCCTTTAGCGCAATCGTGGTTTTCAAAGGTTTCAAGGAGTACATCCTCGATACCATGGAAGACATCATGGTCAAAACCCAGTATGGCAATTTGCAAGTGGCAAAAAAGAAATTCTGGGACAATGTTCCGGTCGACTACCCCACTGAAAAAATGTTGGAGGGCGCGGCAAGTTGGAATGAGCGCCTTAAGTCGGTGGACGGAATAAAGACGATCTCTCCACGCGTCAACTTTTATGGTTTGGTGAATACGGCAGACAAATCACTACCGACGCACCTCATCGGGTTTGAGCCGAAAGCGGAACAAGATATGCAAAACCGGCTTCAAATTTTGGAAGGCGGCCGGCTTACGGGACGAAAACAAATTCTTATCGGTGGGGGCTTACAAAAACTTTTAAAGCTTAAAGCGGGTGATGAAGTCACTGTTGTGAGTCCGACGTTAGAGGGGGGCATCAATGCCATGGACCTTCAAGTGGCGGGAATTTTTGCCACTGGTTTTACAGAGATAGACAACTCAACCGCATATCTTCCGCTCCTCGACGCGCAAAAGCTTTTAGATTCCGATTTTTTTGAAAAACTTTATCTCACGATAAACAAGAGAGGCGATGAGACCGCGATGGCTTCTCAGGTGAGCCAGCAAATTAGCGACCCGACAATAGAAGTTAAATCTTGGCGGCAACTGGCGGATCTGCACATTCAGGTCGAGAATTTTTATAATTTTCAAAATTATGTGATTGAGGCCATTCTTTTAATCCTTCTTATTTTAAGTGTTTCCAACACTATGAACATGACGGTGGTCGAACGCCTGCCGGAGATCGGCACAATGCGCGCAATGGGAGATGATGAAGGGAATATTCGTTACTCTTTGTTCATCGAGAGCGTCTTGATGGCCTTAATTGCTATTGCACTAGGTCTTCCGATTTCTTCTTTCATTGCGGGAGCTATTTCGAGTTTGGAAATTCCGTTGGTCTTGCCGATGGCAAGCCAGCCGCTGCCGGTGAAAGTCACGCCACCAGTGTGGGCGTTTGTGGAAGCGTCAATAGTTTGTTTTTTAGCTGTGGTTCTTGCTGGTATTTGGCCGGCGAGAAAAGGCTCTCGGGTGCCGATAGTGAATGCGTTAAAGGCAAAAATATAAAGGTCATCGATGCGTCTAATTCTGCTTTTGGCTTTGCGAAATTTATTTAGAAACCGAACCCGTACGGTCATCAATTTAGGCATGGTGGTTGGCGCTTTTACGTCAGTGATCTTCTTTAAGGGATTTTCTAATTGCATGCTCTTTAACTTGGAGACCTCGTTTACAAAGGGCCAATCAGGGCACATCCAAATTGCCAAAAAAGTGGTCTGGGACGGGGACTCGGTCAAACCCAAAGAAGACGCGTATATCGAAAGCCATCAGGCATTAGCTGACGAAATCGGTAAGCTACCTGAAGTCGCGCAGGCTTCTGGGCGCGTATTTGCGTACGTCCTGCTTTCCGTAGGCGATAAATCCATTGGTGCAACGGTTATTGGATTTGACCCGGAAAAGGAAAAAGCATTTCAAGAAGTGATGCTGATAAACCCGGGATCGCCAATGACGGGCGAGCAAAGTTTCGCAGCGTTGCTAGGTTCTGGCTTACAAAAGCAAATGCAGATGGAAGTCGGGGGTACGTTTTCGATTATTTCCCAGACGCTCTCCGGCTCTATGAGTTCGATTGAGCCCGAAGTTGTGGGAATCTCCACCACGGGACTTGCCGATATTGACGACGTGACGCTTTACATGCCACTCAGGGCCGTCCAAAAACTGTTGGATACGGATCGTGTCGAGCGCTTGTTTATCCTTCTTAAAGATGGCTCGACAATAAAAGCGGTCTCGGAAAAAATTCGTACAATGCTTGTGGCGACCCCGGGCCTCATCGCGAAGGAGTGGACCGAAACCGCTGTTTTCGTAAATCAGGTAAGGGAATTCTATAAGCTACAAAATTTAATGGTGGAATTAATCCTCACGGTTCTGGTGTTTTTCGGAATTTTAAACACAGTGGGAATGTCCATTTTTGAGCGCATCGGCGAAATCGGGACAATGCGGGCGATAGGTGACCAGCGCGCGGGAGTGCTGACGCTATTTCTTACCGAAGCCCTTATTCTTGGGCTCGTCGGGGCCGCAATCGGCATTCCCGTAGCATACTTAACCAGTTTGGCGTTTACGGCCGTTGAACTCGAGGTCCTTTTGCCCGGAGCTAGCATGGCAATTCCAGTTGAGATCTTGCCGGCGGCGAAAGATTTTTTAGGCTCAGCCGTAATGGTAAATATAACCTGTTTACTTTCAAGTCTCTGGCCGGCTATTAAGGCCATCCGACTTCCCATCGTCGATGCTCTAAGGGCCAATTCCTAGATTGACAGATCGCATCATCTTTGGGAATGTACGCTCCACTAATGACGACCAATCAGCTTTACGAGCATCTTAAGGCCAACCCCTTTGTCCTGGCGCCAATGGCGGGGATCACGGATCGGGCATTTCGTTCCTTCATGCGGGAGATGGGCTGTGGGGTTGTCATCACGGAGCTGGTTTCTGCAACGGGATTAAAATTCGCTAGCGAAAAAACCCGCCGACTTATGGAGTTCAATACTGATCAACATCCGGTCGGAATCCAATTGTTTGGGGAGGAGCTAGGGCATCTTGCTTATGGGGCGGAAGTCGTCGAGCAAATGGGTGCTGACTTTGTGGATTTAAATTTCGGCTGCCCCGTTCCTAAAGTCGTTAAAAAAGGCGGCGGCTCCGCAGTTCTTCGTGATCTTGCGCAAGTTCGGAGAGTCTTTCAGACTGTAAAAAAGGCAGTATCCATTCCCGTAACCGTTAAAGTGCGAACTGGTTGGGATGAAGAGTCCCGTAATACTGATGAAGTGGTTCGGATCGCGGCTGATGAGGGACTGTCTTGGGTAGCAATTCATGGTCGAACCAGAGCGGGTGGTTATTCCGGCCGCGCCGACTGGGAATATATTCGCGAAGTTAAATCGGGCAGTCCTCTTCCAGTGATTGGAAATGGAGATTTAGTTTCCGCCACTCTAGCGTTAAATAGACTAAATGAGAGTGGTTGCGATGCTGTAATGATTGGGCGCGGATGCTTAAAAAACCCTTGGATTTTCCGGGAAGCCAATCGCTTGCGCTGGGGCGATCCTGCTCCGGTAAGACGCGACTTTCTCGCTGCTTTTGCGTCCTTGGACGTGCACTTAAGTCGCCACCTAGATGAGCGAATGCTGATGTTGCAGCTGAAAAAATTCGCAATGTGGTTTTCCGCCGGCTATCCGAACGCGAGCTCGTTGCGCAAAGGAGTCTTCCAACAGCAATCCGTCGGCGATGTTCGAAGTGCAATTCAAGATTTTTTTGCACCCCTTGCGGACCAACGTCCCGCAGACACTTCAAGCGAGCCCTTTCTTATGGGCGGGCACGGCTAACTCGACTTGCGCCTCGTGAACCAGCCGCTCATAATTATATAAGTGCAAACCATCATTGAAGCTCGCGGCATCAGTCGCGATTACGGAGCTGTGCGCGCTCTGGATCGCATTAAATTCGAAATCACCAAAGGGCAATGCATTGGAATCGCTGGTGGCGTAGGCGCCGGGAAGACCACACTGATTCGTTTGCTAGGCGGGCTTTTGCCGCCGACGATTGGCGATTTGTTTGTTTTGGAATTGAACACTCGCACAAACGCGCGCGCCGTTCGCGCGAGAGTGGGAATTTTACCTGAACGCGACGGCCTCGATATGGACCTCTCCGTTTTGGACAACCTTCTTGTTTACGGTCGGTATTTTGGTCTTTCCAGTCGTGAACTAAAATCTCGCGCGAAAGATCTCCTTCGTCATGTGCAACTCGACGAAGCGGAAGATTGGCGAACGATCGATTTGCGCCGGGGACAAGCCCGCCGGCTGGCGTTGGCACGCGCCCTAATTTCGTCACCGGAAGTTTTATTGCTCGATAGTCCAGCGAAAGATTTGCCAGAGACGGAGCGTCCTTGGATATGGAATGCGATTGAACGCCAACGCCAGAATCACGCGGCGACGGTGATTGCGAGTCGAAATCTTGATGAACTCGAGCGACTCTGTGACCAGGTGATCATTCTCGACAAAGGTAAGATTTCGTGTCAGGGCCATCCAAAGTCGCTGGTGCAACAGCATATTGGTAAAGACATTGTGGAATACGACATAGCGCAAAGTGAGCTCGACTATCACTTACAAGCACTCGGTGGCAAATTTCAATTTCAAGTGATCGCGAACCGCCTAAAGATTTTCATCCCAGAAAATGTCGATACGTTAACTGCCATGCGATGGGTACCTAGTGATCGCGTGGTATTCCGAAAAGCGAGGCTCAAAGACGTTTACACTAAATTGCTCGGGCATGAGATTACGGGCGGTCCGACGTGATTCAATCCATTAAAATCATTTTTGAATTGTTAGCGATTCCAGATGTCCGAATTGGCACTTGGCGCGTCTTTCGGCATCGGTTCACGCAAGCGACCTATAATCCTTTAAGTGAAATTTTACTTTTGTTGGTCGAGCCAGGATTAACTCTTGCCGCCCTAGCGTTGGGCCTAGGCACTTGGGTGAATCAGATCGACGGCAAACCTTATGCGATTTATGTTTTACCGGCGGTAGTCGCGGTCACTACTGTTTTTGTTCCTTACTGGGAAACTGCCTATGGAGTATTCTCACGCCTAAAGTCTCAGCAAGGCTACTGGGCCGTATTGCAGTCGCCGATTGACGCAACGGACTTAGCAACAGGTGAGATTCTTTGGGCGACAGTAAAAGGAACTGTGGCGGGAGCGATTCTTATGGTCGTTGGAATTCTACTTGGTTGGTGCCATCCGCTCTGGAGCTGGCTCGCGTTTGCGGCGTTAATTCCCGGTGCGATGTTATTTGCGGCGATAGGGCTTTGGGGTGCTTCATGGGCCAAGCGCTCGATGACGCTCTTGATGATTCAATCTTTTGTTCTAGGGCCTTTAGCGCTTTGGTCCGACACGGTATTCCCTTTCTCCACATTTGGGACGGTGGCCGAAGTTTTTGCTTGGGGCTCACCAGTTACCCATGTCGTTAGACCGATTCGCAGTTTGTTCTCAGGTGAACTGACGGCGCAAGTTTTTTTAAGTTTAGCGATTGTGTGGGTCATCGCAAGCGTCGTGACGAACGGCGCTGTTATGAAGTTTCGCCGCCGATTAGTTCCTCAATAAAGCTAATCCCACGTTGAGGAGTCTTCTTCTGGCGGCACGTCGTCTTCTTCGACGGGCAGTGCGGCTTCATTTTCCCGACTCAAGAAATTTTGAATGAGTTCGCTGCTGCTCGGGGAATCACTAATGGGTTCTAAGCCGCTCAAGTCACCGGTGGAGACGGCAGTCCATGGGAACTCATCGACACGAGCCAAAGCGACGTTGAGTGTGTCAGAGGAGATTTTTTTAAATCCTTCAAGGCGGTAGAGAATCGTCATTACGATTTTTTTGGAGAACGGAGTGAGGCTTCCTTGCGCGAACGTGCGACTGTAAACCTTTGGGTTCGGCAGTAGATGCGCGAGGTAACTCGCTTCGAGGACATGGAGTTCGCTCGGGGCTTTGCCGAAATAGTGACGGGCCGCCGCTCGAATTCCAAAAATATTCGGCCCGAACTCCACGACATTCATGTAGCGTTCTAAAATTTGTTTTTTGTCATACTGGCGCTCGATATCGATCGTGATTGCGGCTTCCCGAAGTTTGCGTAAGATGGATTTTTCTTTTTCCAGAAAGACGTTCTTCGCCAACTGCTGTGTGATCGTAGATCCGCCGCGCTTATAACCTTTTTCTCTGATGTTTTTGGTAAAGCTCTCCCTTAACTCATGCCAATCAAAACCGCCGTGATGGAAAAAGGCCGCATCTTCGCTGGCGACGATTGCGTTTATGACGTGGGGTGAAACTTGGGTATATGGCGTGTAACCCGGGTCTTTCGGGCAAAGTTTTACGCCATTCATTGAAGTGACCATGCAATCACTCATCAGCGAGACGTTTGGCAGCGTTAGGAAAAAGGCTCCGACGAAAACTGCGAGCAAGCCCAGTAATGACAACGGAAGAAGAAGTACGGCAAGTAGAGTTCTCATTGAAGGAGGCCTTTCTCACGCATCCAATTAACGCTTTTTGTGATTGGGCCAAGCGCAGGCTGTGGCTTGAAATCTAACTGTGCTTCCGCCTTATAATGATCGAACCAATGATAGAGAATTGAGGTCCAGGCAGTTTCGGAATTCAAAGGTCCTTTTCGGCCAAATTTTTCTAATTGATCACCAACGGCCCCTAAGGTTTTTATAACTGAGTTAGGCAACAAGATACTGGGCGCAGGCTGACCAGCAGCTCCTGCGATCATCGCAAATAAATCCTTAATTGTAATGTTGTCGCCAGCCAGAATATAGCGCTCGCCGCGAATGCCTTTTTTCCAGGCGGCAACGACTGCGTCGGCGACTTCCTCTACTCCCACAACACTGACTCCACCACCGGTGTAGAATTTGAATTTTCCTTGCGCGACTTTGAGCTGGACCTTTCGGCTACCCTTAGCCGCGTCACCAGCTCCGTAAATGGTTGATGGATTCACCATGACCGCATCAAGCTGGCCGTCGGCTACAGATTTTCGAACAAGCTGCTCGGCGGCCCATTTAGTTTCAAAATAGCCTAAGTCCAAATCGTGTAGATTAAATTCTGACGTTTCATCCAAAGCCTTTTTGCCGTCAAAACTCGCGCCAACAGCGACAACGGAACTCATATGGATAAGGCGGCGTACACCATTTACTTTGCAGGCGTCGATGACGTTTTGTGTGCCTTGAACGTTTATTTTTTCCATCATCTCCCGGTCAGCGCGGGAATATCCCACGTGTCCTGCCAAGTGGAAGACCGAATCGATATCCTTCGTGGCCGCGATCATGCTATCCCGGTTCGTTACATCACCCCAAACAAGATTAAGGTTTTTTTCATCCATCTTTGCGGAGCTAGACTTTCGCCTTAGTGCATGAACCTGGACGTTTTCTTTCAATAGGCGTTGAATTAACCAACTGCCGACGAATCCACTGCCACCTGTAACTAAGATTTTCATTTGTGGGTATATAGCGCCAAAGTCGGGGGTTGGAAAGCTCATCTCTTTGATGATATTCTTTTGATGACGAGCCAAGGAATACGGCACCTTTGAGGGGATCATTAGATGGCGAGCAAAAACCTGCTTCAGAATATTTATCTTTTTAGGCTTCTTTCGGGCGAGGAACTTGAGGTCGTCTCTGAGGCTGCGGAAGTCGAGACCTTCGGCGCCACGGACGACATTTTCACTCAAAGTGACCAGGCCACAGCGATGTATGTAATCAAATACGGCTCTGTTCGAATCCACCAACGCAGCTCAGCGGGTGATAACATCGAAGTCGCAACGTTAGGCACCGGCAGTCATTTTGGGGAAATGGGTTTTGTTGATGGCGAGCCCCGGTCCGCTTCGGCCGTAGCTTTGGAAAAGACCGACATTATTGTTTTCAGGTACGATAAGCTTCGCACTGTTTTAGATCGGCATCCCACTATCGCAGTAAAATTCTATAAAGAGTTGGCTCACTTCCTTTGTGGGCGCCTGCGAATCACAACGAACGATTTAAGCTTCTCCAGAGAAAAGAACTTAAGCCACTTTTAAAGGCGACTGTAAGATGATTGAACTCACGCGTTTAAACGGTGAACGATTAATGGTAAACCCCGACCACATTCGCTTCGTCGAGATTTGCCCGGATACATTAGTAACGTTCACTGATGGGCGCACATTAATGGTGAAAGAACGCCCCCTGGAAATCGCCGCCCTCGTGCGAAATTACAGGCAGAGCCTACAAAGGATCACCACTCATGAAGGAGAGGCGTAGATGCAATTGGCCACGATTCTCGGCCTCTTTATCGGAATCGGCGGCATTGTTGTCGGCAATATCTTGGAAGGCGGCCAAATCGGCTCTCTCCTCCAAGCCGCCGCGGCCTTCATTGTTTTTGGTGGAACTTTTGGTGCCCTCTTAGTTGCTAACCGATTCGAAGATATTCGCCGGGCGCTAGAGCTCTTGAAGTTTGCATTTCTCTCTCCAGCAACAAATTTGCGCAAGCAAGCTGCGGCCCAAATTGTCGAGGCGGCACAGCTCGCTCGCCGCGAATCAATTCTGGCTTTGGAAACCCGATTAAATACTTTTGCCACCCCTCATATGCGAAGTGTTTTTCGTTTTCTTATCGACGGGGTTGAGCCGGAAACACTAAAAGAAATTTTCCGCAATGAAGCTGTTCAAGAAGAACGTCGGCAAATGGCCGGTGCAAGAATCTGGATGGACGCGGGCGGTTTCGCGCCGACGATTGGAATCATCGGCGCAATTTTAGGTTTGATCCAGGTGATGGCGAATCTGACGGATACAACTGCCCTCGGCCAGGGAATCGCGATTGCGTTCGTGGCGACAGTTTACGGCGTTGGCTCCGCAAATTTAATTTTTATCCCGATCGGCAACAAGATTCAGCGCCAGATAAAAGAAGAAACGAACATGAAATACATGGTGATCGACGGCGCGGTCGCAATCATCAGCGGTCTCAATCCTTATATTATCCAAGAGAAGCTTTCGGCTTATTTGGAAAACGAAACAAGCAGCTAGGTTACCTCACGTGATGCAGGATTCAAATGAGCATGAAGAAGGTAGCCCCAGCCAGGAACGCTGGCTGGTCTCCTTTGCCGACTTCATCACTTTGATGTTCGCGGTCTTTACCGTGCTTTATGCGACCTCGAATCATGACGTTGAGAAGGCAAAGGACTTTCAGGAATCCATCAAGCGGTATTTGATAAAAGCCGGAGCGTTTGGCGGCACGGGCGATAAAATTAATCAGGGTGAGAAGTATAATAATCCAATTGAGCCACCCATTCAGACATTTAATAAAGCGATACCTTTAAGCCAAGAGACGTTCGACGAAGCCGAAAAATATCTAGAAGAAAACATGAGTGAGGAAGAGCGCACGAAATATGTGTACGATGTTTCGCTTGATGAGCTTGGAGTTCGGTTAGTTATTAGTGGGCCTCGTTTGTACGCGCCAAATACGGTGAAGTTTCGCGAAGACTCGGTTCCGTTGTTGGAAAAACTAGGTGGGCTGCTCGCCAAGATGGGCAGGCGGGTTATGATTGAAGGTCATATGGCCGACGCTGCGGTAAAGTCGCCTTTGTATCCTTCGTCATGGGAATTCTCCGGCGGCCGCGCGACGGCACTGGTTCGGTATTTAGTTAAACGGCACAAGATGGATGAGAGTTTGTTTGTTCCCATTGCATATGGAACATCACGGCCCGCGATCAATAAATCGCAAAGCGAGCGCTTAGAGATAATTATCCTGACGGAAGATCTTCCCTTTTAAATAAAATTTGGTTACGCACCGCTTCTCCGGCGCCGGAGAAGCGGTGCGTAACCAAATCTTTATTCATGAGATAGTGTAGGCACGCTACCAAGGCAATTTAGCTTCCGCGCCAGAATCACGATTGAGTTTTTCTACAATGCTTTCGACCTGTTCCATTGCTAAAGCATAATCAATAACTTCCGATCGTGAAATTTTTGATCTCCCCCAAGATTTATATTCTTTCACGTGTTTGCCAGAGTCCGTATGTTCTTCTGACGAGTAAACGAGAAGCTTCTTCTCTAGACTTATAAAAGATTTTTTAGCGTCTTTCACAATGGTTACGAGTGTGGGGTTTTCGGACCTAACTGTACCCCGTTTAGTGATCAGTTTTAAAAGCTTTAGGTCGTCGGCATGTAACTTCTTTAGCTGCCAATCTCTAGGTTCTTGAACAATCGAATATAAGGCAGAAAACAGGCTTTCATGAACGTAAGTCACTTTTCCAGAAACCAATTTGATATTGAGAAGAGGATGATTATCTTCGAGCCATTGAAGTCCATTATAAATTGGATTCGCTAATGGTTCGCCCCACCAGGAGCCAGAGATTTTTTTGCCAATAATCTGCTCGACGATATTGGGAAAAATCTTATCTTGGAGCAGAATGATTTTGTTCTTCTCGATTAGCTTGAATATTTTCGATCCCATGGCTTTGGGACTTTTCGTAGAGGGAGGGTTCATTTCGACTGAGGTACGTCACACAGCGGTGAACTATCAAGGCAGATTGTAGGCTTGGTAAAAAACCCTGACGCAAACCTTCTCCGGTGGAGAAGCTTTGCGTGAATCACTGCGCATACTCGCGCACGATAGAGACTTTCTTAATGGTAAGGGTCTCTTTGGGCTGTTCGTTGATGGGATCGCGCTTAACCATGCCCATTTTCTTTATGATATCCAAGCCCTCAATTACTTTTCCAAATACTGGATATTTGCCATCGAGCTGCTTAAGAGGCTGAAGGGTAAAGAAGAATTGGCTGCCACCGGAATCTTTGCGACTGCCTTCCTTAGCCATTGAAAGCATGCCGGGCGCGTCGTGACGAAGTTCAGTCAGAATTTCGTCTGGGATCGTGAAGCCCGGGCCACCGCGGCCAGTGCCAAATGGGCAGCCGCCTTGGACCACGAAATCAGGAACAACGCGGTGAAAGGTTAGGCCGTTGTAAAAGGGGCGATTTGTAAGCGCACCGAGTTTACCTTTGGATTCGTCAAACTCTTTAAAACCCAACGTGCCCTCAGCCAGCCCAATAAAATTCGAAGTCGTTTTTGGCACTTTGTCGACGAATAGCTGAGCTTTTACTATTCCAAGCGGTTGACCCTCTTGTTCTAGTTCGAAAATGGCGAGAACTCGTTTTAGACGGCGCTGTTCAGCTTTTTTTGTTTTAAGCGCGATAACAGGAACAGAGACGGCGCCATTTCCGGTGGTGGCTTCAACGATGGCAGTTGGTTTTACTGTCGGAACAATGACTGGTTTGGCGCTAGTTGCTTCAACAATAACCGGAGCTGTGGGCACCGGAGCAACCGGCTTTGGGGGGCCGGGAGGAGGCGGAGGATAAATGGTCTGCGAAGGTGAGGGCGGCGCCGTAGGATCTTGAGGCGGAGGGGTTTGCGCGGTCAAGAGCGTAGAAAACAGAAACACCATAAAAATCGCGACGAGACTAAAATAACGACCACTCACAATAAACCTCCGAATAATCAATTCTACTTAAGGGGATCAGCTTCGTCCAGCCACAGTGCAGTTTGCTGCATTCGCTCCTGGACCGCAGCCAGCAAATCATTTTCGCTCATTTTCATAACTCTGGCCAAGCGGGAAATAGCGGCAGATCCAGCTTCCAAAATGGACCCGGAGTGAAAACTCGTGAGTTGATGAAGCTGTTCGACGGTTCGTAACCAAAGATACGACTGGACCAGCTTGTCACTGCGGCCCAAGCGCTGAATCATGCCAAGCGTGTCAGACGGTGGGTCAACAATCGCCTGCCGTAAGCATCCTAGCTGAGCGCTAAACTCAATCGCCACTAGTCCACCTGAACTGTGTTTGAGATCAGGGGCGGATTCGCAAAATGGTTTGGTCAATTTGGCTCGAATTTCTCGAAGAGTGGCTAAATCTTCGCTACTTAAGGGTCGTTTCGTTAGAGTGGATGATAATTTGAACTCACCGCCGCCAACAACTCGCGCTCTTAAGTAGGCTTGCCTTTCCCAGGGATGAGCTTCATCGGCGAGATAATTCAATAGTTTACTTTTTACGGCGAGAATGGGGCCCGCATGACCCGACGGCCGAAGCCTTAGGTCCACAGCATAAAGGCGTCCAGCGCGATTGGTTTGCGTAAGACGCGAGATCATCCTGCGGGCTAAGCGCTGCTCATTTTCAGTGGGCTCTTCATCAATGAGAAAAACAAAATCCAAATCACTGCGCACACCAAGCTCACTGCCGCCCCACTTGCCCAGTGCTAAAATGTTAACGGAAGATTGACCAAACTCGAATTTTAGGTGGTCAAGCATCGCTAAACAAACCTTGTCCGCTGTTTTGGTAAGCTCCTTGCCAAAACTAATGCAGTCGCGGGAATTCAAAAACTGACTTGCGGCCATTAACTCCGTTAACGATCTTCGCTCAGTCAGTTGTTCCAGCAGAAGATCGAGATCTTTCGGCAAATCACCCTGTCGTTGTGACAAGAAGGAATCCAAAAGTTCCGGGTGCGAACTAATCATTTGGCCCAAGTAAGGGGAGACGGAAAATAGATGAGCTAAATCCCGGGTGAGATTCGGCTCCCGAAGTAAGAGGGAAAAAAAGGTCGCCTTAGCACGCGTCGACTTCACGAAATCAAGCAAAGTCCTTAACCCAAGATCCATATCGAGGCCATGATCCTTCAAAGCCAACAAATACCGGCCTAAAAACTCACGGCGAGAGCGCTCATCGCGTTCCGTTTTCGTGGAAACCGCAGTCGCACTTTGGAGCTGGGGCCAAACTTCCTCGGCAGTTTCATTGGAAACGCCAAGGCCTAGAAGCCATTCCGACTGTGATTTGGGGTCTTCGGGCCACGGCAAGGATGCGTCGCGAATGGGTCCAAGAAGAGTGGACACAAGAGCATCTATTTTGGTTGAGAGCTCCACACAAGATTTTTTCTCCGTCGCATTAATAACTTCGGAGGGCTCATCAAGAATAAAGCTATGAACTTGGCGATCATCCACTGCCTGGACTGAATTTTCCCACTCGCGCAGCTGCCAGTAAGCGGCTTTCAAAAAACCAGCATCCTTTGCCGGAAGAACTTGATGAGTTTCCAAGAGCTCAAGAGCTCTTGTGGTCGAGTGAGTTCGTAATTCAGGTTTGCGCCCACCATGTATGATTTGAAGTGAGTGAACGAAGAGCTCAATGTCGCGAATTCCCCCGCGGCCGAGTTTTAAATGAACTTGGCCGGGAGAAAGAGTCAGTGAGTTTTGAATGCGACTACGGAGAAGCTTTAAATCCTCCATCACCGTAAAATCCAAAAATTTCCTGTAAGAAAAAGGCGTCATTTCCTGCAGGATTTCATCCGCCATAGATTTTGGTCCTGCCACAGTGCGCGCCCGGACCCAGGCGAGTCGCTCCCAGGTTTCACCTTGGCTCCAGTAATAATCGCGCATTTGAGAAATCGATGTGACGAGCGGACCAAACCGTCCACCCGGGCGCAAATCAAAATCCAACCGCAAAATTTCTTGCGACCCACTCGGAACTAAAATTTGACGAAATTTTCTTAAGGCGACGCTTGCTTGCTCTGCCATCTTTGGCTCACAGATGAGAATTAAATCGACGTCGGAACTTATATTTAGTTCTTGGGCACCGAGTTTTCCAAGAGCTAGAAGTACAGCGGAGATTGGCGCAAAACCAGCCTCATGCCAAGCCTCCTGCAATAATTGATCTGCGGCATTTGACCAGTAGTAGGTCACGGATTGAGCGTCAGACTTTTTTAAAACTGTAGCGAGAGCGGCTCTTGCCCAGAGGGAATTGCGGCGGCTTGCTTCGGGTGTAAACTGAGCGTCTTTATTTAAGTAACGGGCTAGAGCAGGGCTTAAACTTTGAGCGTGAATAAGTTCCGTCGGGCTATAAGATTTCAGCTCTGGAACTTCCACTTAAAGCTCTTTTGTTAGTCGAGAAAGGGCGACCACTTCGGCTGTTCCCAATCTTGCTTGTCATACGTAATTCGGCGTTCGTTATTGCCATCGGGATCAATGATATAAAGTTGTGAACTTCCGGTTCGGTTACTTACAAAAACTATTTGGCGACCATCCGGGGAGTAGCTTGGGTCGCGATTGTCTGAAGCCTTGCCGCTAACGGCCGGAGCATCGGTTAATCGTTTTAAGCCAGAGCCGTCGATTTTCACTGAGAAAAGATCAAAATGCGATTTATCATAACCGGCAAACACAATTGATTTGCTATCAGGCGCCCAAGTGGGAGTCGAGTTGTACTTTCCGGCGAAAGTTAATCGCCTGATGCTCGAGCCATCAATGCTCATGACGTAAATCATAGGATTGCCACTGCGGTCGGAAGAAAATGCGATCTTCGATCCGTCAGGAGAAACGGCGGGCTCCACGTTCATCGCGCGATTAGGACCGTTTGTTATGCGGGTAATGGTTTTTCCATCGGTCGTGACCTTATGAATATCGGGTGAGCCACCTTGCGATAACGTCATCAAAAGATTTTTGCCATCACCGAGGAAATTAGCGCCCGAATTAATTCCTTTGCGATAGGAAACCAGCCAACGCTTTTGTGTGGGAATCTCGTAAATGAAAAGATCGGCGTTTCGGCTCTTGATGTTGTCGTGATAGGCGAACGCCGTGTAGGCAACCTTATCCCCTGCGGGGGACCAGGCTGGTGAAATGGCGACGGATTGGTGGTTAGAAATTTTCTTTATGCTCTCACCATCCCAATCCATGGTGTAAATTTCTTTTGGCGACTTTATGGCCGGGCGCATGACGGCGGTGAATTGAGTGATGAACATGCCACGCTTACCGGTTAACGCCTTCACCAAATCATTCGCGAAGGTATGCGCGATAATGCGCGCCTTATCAGTCGAGCCCTCATAAGTTTTGCCGAAAACCAGTTTCGCTTGATTGACATGATAAATGTAAATCTCTAGCGCCAAGCGGTCGCCAGTAATGCGGTACCCGCCACGAATTAGAAATTCCGCGCCGATTGTTTTCCAACTCTGAAAATTAAAACCTTGGGGATCACCAGGTGCTGGACGGAGGCTAACCTTTGCGGCGTCCTCGAGGAAAGCGTCTTGTCTGATGAACGAGAAGTAATTTGAGACCGTTAAATCATTGAAGATCGTTTTAAAGAGCTTCTCACCCACTTCGATCGTCTTGCGATTGCCACCGTCCGAACCAAAATAGTTCAATGCCGGAAAAGCGAGAAGACTCTTCTTAACAGTTGCTTGGCCCACATCGATATAGATTTGGCCGGATTGGGAACCCGCGGGTGGGGAAACGAGGAGGAAGACTCCGGTCAGAAAAACGATGAAAGTGAATACTAGCTGGGCTTGGCGGACCATAAGCTCTCCGACTCAGTTGGGAAAGTTAAATACAATTCCCTTTAAAGCTAACACATCTTTTAAGCGGGCGGGAGGTGCTGGAAATGGTGACGACTTGTCGATGGCAGCAAGTACTTCGGCGTCAAACACATCATTGCCAGACGATTTTAAGATTTGCCGCTTTGCTACCTGTCCGTTAGCGTCGATCAGTACCATGGCCTGGGCGTTGAGGTCCGCTTGAGCGAGCCAGCCGGGTAAGTTCCAGTTGGAACGGATTTGGTTTTCAATCGTCCCGAAATAACGGTCGAAATCGAGTTTTTCTAAGCCCGTCAGGCTATCGCCTTGATTCACTTGATTGCCTTTAAAGGTCGGCGTTTTCGCCGCGCGCTCTTTGGCTTCTTTTTCCGCGACTTCGCTTTTCATTTTCTCGATCGCGTTCATTGCTTTGAGTTTTTCGAGTGCTTTTTGTTGGGTCTTCTCGGTCATCTTTGGATCTGGCGGCTTATCATTTTTTACCGGGACTGTTGGCGCTTTGACTTCAGGCTTTGGCGGCGCTGCGGGTTCAGCTTTCGGTGGCGGCGCGGGCTTAACCGCTTCTTTTGCTGGCTCAGGCGGCGTTTGAACTTTGTCAGGCATGCCGACGACGTCGACCCGAATCGCGCTGCGGATGAGCAACTCATCACTTGGAATCCATGCGGCTTTTACGGCAAAAGTTATGACGATGCCGACATGAAGCGCGACAGAGATCCAAATATTACGCGTGAGGGGGTCCGCTAGGACCGGCTCTCTTAACGCGGTCACAGCGCCCCTTTTGGTAGAGTAATTAAACCAATTTGATAGATGCCGGCAGCGCGAATTTCGCCCATGGCTTCAGCGACGACACCATATTCAACGGACTTATCCGCTTGCAAATAGAGCTGTTTGTTTTTTCGGGTTTCAAAAATCGCTTTTAGCCGAGTTCGTAAATCGGCCATGGGAATTTTCGTCTCACCGGCCACGATGTCGCGATTCTTTTTTACGATCAAGATGAACGGTTCATCATTTGTAGCGACGCCGGTGCTTGCGGTTTCTGGCAATTCCACGTCAAGACCTTGCTGCATCATCGGAGCGGTGACCATAAAGATGATTAAAAGCACCAGCATGACATCGACAAATGGAGTCACGTTGATTTCGCTTAAAACGACCCGGGACTTTCCTGATGATGAGCCTGACACTCCCAAAGCTTTATTCTCCGCGGAAGAAATTGCGCTTGGCGATGTTTAGGAAATCGGCGGCGAAATTGTTTAAATGAAGCTCGTGCTTCTTAATCTCTGTAACGTAATAGTTGTACGCAACGGTAGCGGGGATGGCCGCAAATAACCCAATTCCAGTCGCGATGAGGGCTTCTGAAATGCCCGGCGCAACAACGGCAAGCGACGCCATTCCCGTGCTGCCGATTTTTTGAAACGCACTCATGATTCCCCAAACAGTTCCGAACAAACCGATGAAGGGCCCGGTGCTTCCAGTCGTTGCAAGAAGTGAAAGGCGATTTTCAAGGAGGCTTATTTCACTATCGATGGCTTTGTTCAAGGCGCGCTGAAGGTTATCAATTCCCGTCAGCAGAGGCGGAGTTTTATCGTCACGCTTTTCCGCTAAGTTGGAATCGGCGATTTTTCTTAATTCCAAATAACCCGCGCGAAAAACGTTGGCTAAGTTACTGTCTGGATGATTCTTTAAGGCATCAAAAATATCATCGAGGGAATTCGCCTTCCAAAACGCCTCTTCAAAAGGCTTATTGGCATTCGCAGCCGCTTTAAATGTTTTGCGTTTACCGATAATAATGGCCCAACAGACCACTGACATCCCGGCAAGAATGAGTAAAACCAACTGTACGACGAAGTTGGCACTGGTGATGGCATGCCATGCACCGAGATTAACACCTACAGCGACCTGTTCCGCAGCCCATGCATAATTCATAGTCAAAAAGGTTAAAACGATAACGCGGCGGTAGCAAGGGTGCCCGTCGACTTTTTGTCCAGACTTGCGTCATGAT
>JAYSTF010000077.1:0-31250 GCA_043720065.1 Pseudobdellovibrionaceae bacterium
GCCGTCTTCGCACCTTTAACCGTAACTTCGTTAGCAGGTGTAATCGTGACCTGAACTGCTTTATCAAAAAAGACCGGTGCTTTTCCTATACGTGACATACTTCACCTACCAGAGCTTGCAGAGAAGCTCGCCACCCAAATTGGATGACTTGGCTTGCTCGCCGCTCATGATGCCTTTGTTTGTGCTCAAAATAGTCGTGCCCATTCCTGAACGTATTGTTGGAATCTGGCTCGCGGCTACGTACACGCGACGGCCTGGGCGACTGACTCTTTCTACTGTAGTGATGGCGTGCTTACCCTTCTCATCATACTTTAGATAAAGTCGCATAATACCCTGACGTCCATCACGTGCTGTCTTGAAGCTCCGGATGTAGCCAGTCTCTTGCAAGATTTTTGCGAGACCCTGACGAACATTCGAGCTTGGCACGTCGATTTTTTCGTGACGGGCGTCGCCTGCATTTCGAACTCTTGTTAAAAACTCACTGATTGTATCCATTTAAGTCTTAACTCCTAATTACTTCTTGCGGAAAGGCATGCCTAAGGCTTCCAAAAGCGCCCGCCCCTCGTTGTCCGAATCAGCTGTCGTACAAATCGTAATATTCATACCGCGAACGGAATCGACCTTATCGTAATCAATTTCAGGAAAAATAATCTGCTCTTTAACGCCCATGTTGTAATTGCCACGGCCATCAAAACCACGCGGGCTGAGACCACGAAAATCTCTTACGCGGGGCAAAGATAAATGAACCAAGCGCTCAAGAAAGGTCCACATACGCTTGCGACGCAAAGTCACAGTCGTACCGATGGGCATGCCTTCACGAAGTTTGAAGTTCGAGATGGCCTTCTTTGCCTTAGTGATCACGGCTTTTTGACCCGTAATCATTGTCATTTCATCTACCGCGCTAGTAAGGACCTTCGGGTTACGAACCGCCTCGTTAATACCAGCGTTCAACACGATTTTGTCGAGTCGTGGAACCTGCATAACGTTTTTATACCCGAGCTGCTTCATCAGCGCTGGCAGGTATTCCTTTTCGTACTTTTCTTGCATCTGCGTTTTCACTCTTGCTCTCCGTCTACAAAACTTCAGGAGCGAGAGAAACGATCTTCACGAATTGCTTCGCGCGAAGTTCCCTTGCTACCGGTCCAAAAATGCGAGTTCCAATCGGCTCTTTCGCCGCATTGATCAAAACTGCCGAGTTGTCGTCGAAGCGGATGTAGCTGCCGTCGGGACGGCGGAGCTTGTGGATCGTGCGGACGATAACCGCTTTCGCCACTTCACCCTTTTTGATCTTCGAGTTAGGCAGAGCCTCTTTTACTGACACTACAATAATGTCACCGATATGGGCGCTACGGCGCTTGGTTCCGCCAAGCACTTTCAAGCACATAACTTCGCGAGCGCCGGAATTATCGGCAACCCGCAGACGAGATTGCGTCTGAATCATACGTTTGCCTCCGGATGTTGATCAGCCTTGGTAACAATTTTCACAAGCGTCCAACGCTTGGTCTTGCTCAAAGGGCGAGTCGCCGCGATCACGACTTGATCGCCTACCTTCGCATCGTTCTTCTCGTCATGGGCCTTAAAAATCGACGAGCGTTTCACATACTTTGAGTACTTCACGTGCTTCACCAGCCGGAAAACTTCAACCCCGATGGTTTTATTCATCTTGTTGCTCACGACCTGGCCCGCAACTTCGTTGCGCCGCCCGCGTGGTGTCTCTTCGGTTTTGGCTTTCTTCTTTTCCGCCATATTCATCCTCGCTTACTGCGACAGTTTTAAATTCAATGCCGTTAGAACTCGGGCCAGATCGCGTCGCGATTTGCGAATTTCGATCGGGCTGCTCACTTGGCCGAGAGAGTGCTTCATTTTCACCTGAAACATATCTTCCCGTAATTGTTGCGAGCGCTTGCGCAACTCTTCCACCGTTAAATCTTTAATCTCTGTAAACTTCATGTCTCTTACTCCCGTGACACGAATTTAGTTTTGAACGGCAGCTTGTGGGCGGCGAGACGGAATGCCTCAGCAGCTTGCTCTCTCGTTACACCGTTCATTTCAAACAAAACTCGGCCTGGCTTAATCAATGCTACCCATAATTCCGGACTACCCTTACCTGATCCCATTCGAGTCTCAGCGGGCTTCTTGGTAATAGGAGTATCCGGGAAAATTCTTAGCCACATTTTTCCGCCACGCTTCACCGAGCGGCTGATCGCGATACGACCGGCCTCAAGTTGACGAGCACTCATGCGACCTGCTTCTAAAGAAATCAAACCGTAGTCACCGAAAGCTAATGTGTTACCACGAGTAGCAAATCCAGAGAAACGGGCACGAAACTGACGACGCCATTTAACTCGTTTAGGACTTAACACGACCAGCCTCCTCCATCTCCCTCGCTGAGTAGACATCTCCGCGGTAGATCCAAACTTTCACACCAATCAAACCATAGGTAGTTAGCGCTTCAGCAGTTCCATAGTCGATATCAGCGCGCAAAGTGTGAAGCGGAACGCTCTTCTCATTGTACCATTCAGACCGGGCGATTTCCGCGCCGTCCAAACGACCACTTACGCGAACTTTAATTCCACGAACGCCACCGCGAATACCCGCCGCTAATGCCTTTTTAAGGGCCCGGCGCCAAGAAATACGCTTCTCAAGCTGAAGGGCGATATTTTCGGAAACCAATTGAGCATCCATATCTGGCTTGCGAACTTCCTGAATATTCAAAAACACTTCATTAGTCGTAAGTTTTTGAATGTCCGCTTTCAGTGAATCAATGCCAGTTCCTTTTTTGCCGATTACAACACCAGGACGCGCCGTCGAGATGATGATCTTTACTTTGTTAGCCGCGCGCTCCATCTCAATTTTGGCAACGCCTGCGTGCTTAAGCTTGTCTTTCACGTACTTGCGAAGTTTATAATCCTCGTGAAGATATTCAGTGAACTGTTTGCCTTTCGCATACCAACGGGAATCCCATGTGCGAATGACTCCAACCCGAAATCCAACTGGATTGACTTTTTGTCCCACGCCTAAACCGTCCTTATCTTTCGTCCAATATAAGATTGATATGGCTCATCTTTTTCTTCACTTGAAACGCGCGACCCTGTGCTCGCGGGCGGAAACGCTTCATCGATGGGCCCTGGTCCACATAAACTGTCTTTACATACAAATTATCAACGTCGATCACCTTCTTTTGTTCGGCGTTGGCCACTGCCGACTCCACCAACTTTTTGAAGAGAACCGCGCTCTTTTTGTCCATGAATGTCAGCGCGCGAAGTGCCGCGTTGACGTCTTTGCCGCGAATTACATCTGCAACCAGACGCGCCTTCTGGGCTCCAACTCGTGCGTAATTTAAACTCGCCTTAACTTCCATAAATCAAAGTCCTTATTGCTTAGGTGCCGCGGCTGCTGGAGCTGCTTGCACTTTCTTCTCTGCGTGACTGTTAAATGTTCGAGTTGGCGAGAATTCGCCAAGCTTGTGACCGATCATGTTTTCCGTGATGTAAACTGGAACAAACTTGCGGCCGTTGTGAACCGCGAAAGTTAAACCAACCATATCAGGCAATACCGTTGAGCGACGCGACCATGTCTTAATCACTTTCTTATCGCCGTTGGCCTTCGCCTTCTCGATTTTCGCGACAAGGTGATGATCCATAAACGGGCCTTTTTTTACCGAACGTCCCACGAGTTACTCCTACTTCCGTCTCTTCACGATCATTTTGTTTGTGCGCTTGTTATGTCGGGTCTTATAGCCTTTGCAGGGCTGTCCCCAAGGAGTCACCGGATGATGACCTTTACCAACACCCTCACCACCGCCAAGTGGATGATCAACTGGGTTCATGGCCATACCGCGAACCGATGGGCGAATACCGCGCCAACGATTTCGACCTGCTTTTCCCTGACTGATGTTTTCGTTATCTGTGTTTCCAACCTGACCGACAGAGGCTCGGCAGTTCGACAAGATCTGGCGAACTTCTCCGGATGGAACTTTCACTTGGCAATATTGTTCGGCTTTCGCAACGAGAGTTGCCGCAACACCAGCACTTCGGCAAAGCTGACCGCCCTTACCAGGACGCATTTCAATATTGTGAATGATGGTGCCAACCGGAATATTTGCGAGCGGTAAACAGTTACCGGGCTTAATGTCCGCGTCGGCTCCTGAAACTACCGAATCACCGGGTTTTAGACCTACGGGCGCCAAAATGTAAGCCTTCTCGCCGTCTTTATAGCTAAGAAGAGCAATACGGCAAGTACGGTTTGGGTCGTATTCAATAGATACAACTATTGCCGGTACGGTGTCTTTTAATCGCTTGAAATCAATAATGCGGTAACGGCGCTTGTGACCACCGCCCTTGTGGCGAATAGTGATCATACCCGTGTTGTTACGCGCGCCTTGCTTACGAAGTGGGCCGGTCAGCGCTTTGTGTGGTTTCGACGCCGTTACTTCTTTGAAGTCATATCCTGTGGCTTGTCGCAACCCTGGGGTGCGCGGTCTGTATGTTCTGACGCCCATCTCTTATGCTCCCTCAAACAGCGAGATTTTCTCGCCCGGATTCAAACGAACTAAAGCCTTCTTCCAATATTGAATACGGCCGACGCTCGTCTTGGTGCGCTTCGCGCGACCGCGGCAAACGGCTGTGTTCACTGACATTACTTTTACGCGGAATGATTTTTCGACGGCCTTTTTAATCTCGTCCTTAGTGGCTTTCTTGTCCACTTCGAACACATAAACGCCCTTTTCAGCCATTTGGCTGTTTTTTTCAGTGATCAACGGTCGCTTAATAAGATTATACATTTTCTACTCCGCAGCGGGCGCTGATCTTTTCTAAAGTGCCTTTGGTCATAACCAAAGCGCCGTACTTAAGAAGATCATAAACGTTCAAACCATCGACAGAGTAATAACGAACCTTACGACGCATGTTGCGTGAAGCGCGTTGAAACTTTTCGTCGAGCTGAGCGTCCATTAAAACCGCTTTATCAATGCCAAATTTCTGCAAGCGAGTCGTGAGCTCTTTTGTCTTTCCTTCGCCTGTCATCGACTCAACGATGAACAGCTTGCCTTCGCTGCGCAGCTGAGACAACGCCGTGCGAAGACCAAGCTGACGAACCTTCTTTGGCAGGTTGTAAGAGTAATCACGAGGTTTCGGACCAAACGTGATGCCGCCACCTGGGAAAAGAGGCGAGCGCACCAAACCTTGGCGGGCATTTCCGGTTCCCTTTTGCTTGAACGGCTTTTTGTTGGTACCAGCGACTTCACCCTTCACTTTCGTGCTGTGGGTTCCCTGTCTACGGCAAGCGAGCTGCCAACGAACAACCTGGTGAAGAATATTTGGATTAACGGCTGCTTCGAAAATCGCAGCGTCGAGCTCCACTTCACCGACTTTTTTCTTATCCCAATTTAAAACGTCTACTTTAGCCATTTGTCTTACGCCTTCACCAATCGGACGACAGTGTTGCGGTGTCCGGGGATACCGCCCTTAACGAGAATCACGTTCTCATCTGCCATCACATCAACCACGACCACATTTTTGAGCGTGGCAGTTATATTACCCATATGGCCGGCCATCTTTTTTCCAGGTATTACGCGACCCGGTTCAGTTCGGCAACCGACAGAACCTGGTTTGCGGTGAAAGCCAGAGCCGTGTGTTGCGGGACCACCCGCAAACTTGTAACGCCGAACAACACCCTGGAAGCCTCGGCCTTTGCTGGTCGCGGTCACTTTAATTTTGTCACCTTTTTTAAAGGTGTCGATGCTCAAGCGCTGACCAACTTCCACACCTTCCGGAGCTTCTTGGCGGAATTCTTTAACGAAACGTGCGGCATGTTCGAAGCCGCTCTTCTTTAGATGCCCTGACTTCGCCTTTGAGCTACGGCTTGCGCGCGTGGGAACACATGCGATCTGAACTGCTGCGTAGCCATCTGTTTCTTTAGTTTTGATTTGGGAAACCATCATGGGCTCAACGCGCAGGACAGTTACTGGAACTGCCTCACCGTTGTCATCGAACACAGTGCTCATTCCAACTTTAAATGCATACATGCCATTTAAATGAACTGTGCCTGCCTCGGATTTTGTTTTTTTTGATTCGCTCATATCTGCTTACTCCTAGAGAACCGAGAGCTTAATCTCAACGTCCACACCAGCGGACAGGTCGAGCTTCATCAATTGATCGATTGTTTGTTGCGTAGGTTCCAAAATATCCAGCAAACGCTTGTGAGTGCGAATTTCAAACTGCTCACGAGATTTTTTATCAACGTGCGGAGAACGTAAAACCGTGTAACGGTTAATACGAGTCGGCAGCGGAATAGGACCCGCTACACGAGCACCGGTTCGGCGAGCAGTATCAACAATCTCCTTCGTCGATTGATCGAGGAGCTTATGATCAAATGCGCGAAGACGGATTCGGATCTTTTGACTTTGCATTTTACTTTCCTACCTATTTCTTTCTACTCAAAAACTTCGCCTCTACTTTGCCCAAAAGACAAAATAGGACCCTCTCCTCATCCCTTTTTCGATTCCTAGTTTCGCGAATTTACTAACGATTACCGCGACTTAAGAGTCAGTGGACGAGAATAGATGTCTGCAAGGGGGGCAGTATGCTTTTTTGCAGAGATCTTTGTCAAGGACCGCTACTCAAAAAAGGTTGATATTTTAAGCAGATGGGAGAACCGCGGATCCGCGCTGGGTTTGGGTTTCGGGGCAAGGTACTGCGAAATGGCGCTCGGGTCACGGTCCACTTGCGGCGCCGCCAGGGCGAACGCATCAAAATTTGAATAATTTCAGGAAGTTAGGTTAAGATTTCGGTTCATCATTTGCAAGGATGCAACCGAGATGGAAAAAAGGAATCCCAATAACCTGCACCGGTTAGCTGAGCTGGTGAGTTTAATGAAGGCAACAATTCGCGACCCTCGAGTTCAAGGTCGCTCCAAGCACTTACTAATCGATATTATAGTCATCACAATTTGCGCAATTTTGTGTGCGGCGGAGAGTGTTGCGGAAATTGAAGATTTCGCTGTTGAGAGGGAAGATTGGTTGCGGAAGTATTTAAGACTTCCAAACGGAATTCCTTCTCACGATACGTTTAGTCGTGTGCTCTCGATTATCGATACGAAGCAAATGCAAGCCGCGTTCACGCAGTGGACTCTCGGGAACGGAGTTCTTCGGGCGAAGAGTATTAGTCTTGACGGTAAATGCTCAAAAGGAACGGAGAGAAGTTTTAATCGCGGGAAGCAAGCTCTTAAAATCGTATCCACTTACGCTCATGATTTGGGATTGAGTCTAGTTGAATCTTCGGCTGAAGGTGTTGGTGAAATCGATGCGGCTTTAGCTTGTTTAGAGTTGCTTGATTTAAAAGGCGTTCTTGTTCAGGTTGACGCTGGCATTGGCGTTCATAAAGTTGTCTCTGAGGTTCGAAGTAAAAAGGGGGATTATATCGTCCCGTTAAAGTCGAATCAGTGGCACTCTCGAGATGAAGCGCAGGCTTACCTTGAGACGCGAAGAGCAAAGGCTAAAGTGGCTCAGACGGAAGATAGCGCTCGTGGAAGAGACGAGCGAAGGTCGTGTCAGATATTATCAGTTGGAAAGATGAGCGAAAAATTTCACCAGCAATGGCCGGATGCTAAGTCTATTTTTTCGATAACTAGAGAGCGAGTAGTAGACGATAAAAGATATGTCATCCAAGAAACGGGAAAGGACAATAAGCAAAGCTATCGGCTAAACGACAACGATTTAAAGTATAGTATCGAGGTGATACATTACGTTAGCAGTCGGAAGTTAACCGCTTCACAGGCGCTAAAAGAAGTTCGAACGCATTGGGGAATTGAAAATAAAGTGCACTGGGTTTTGGACGTGGCATTTAGAGAGGATAATTGGGCTGTGCGAGCTAAAAGTTTGGCGCAAAAACTGAGTTTAATCAGAAAAATAGCATTAAATGTCGTTCGTCAAACACCCGGCAAGGGCGGAATTCGAAGAAGAATGAAGCGAGCCTCTTGGAACGTGGAGCACCTAGAGGCCATGATTTTCAAATTTTGATGCGTTCGCCCTGGCGGCGCCGCGGGTGGAAATCACTGGGGAATTTTAAAAACCACTGCGGTCTTGAGATTGCAGTTCGATGAACACAACTATGAAACAGCCAGCCTTAACTCTCCCAATTAATCCTAGATCAAAATTAAGAGCTCGCTTAAGGGAACTGCTCGGTACCTGGCTCATTCTTGTATCAGTTATTCCCATGCCTTTAAAGGCGACTGAGAGAAATGTTCTCGACGAAGTTCGGGAATTGAAAGCTGAAGCAAGAAAGGCCGCCCTAAATGAAACTTCCGTATTAATCGGTCGTTTGCGACAAACCATGCAACCTGAAAAACCCCATTACGAGTTGAACCCCGAGCTCACTGGTATTGCGACTGAAATTTTCTTCGCAATTTCATTTCAACTGGAATTTAGAATGAGGCTCGCAGAGCGGGGACTTCCACACGGGCGAAAGGAGCCTCACATCATTGCAGTCAGGTCACGGCCGCGCGCCGGCAACACAGATCTAATCAGATTCATATCGAAAACCTTAACTAAGGAACCCTCGGACATTGAACATATCTGGCTATCATCCGAATCTTCGATTCTACCTGATGAAGTACTTGCTCGCTCTAAGGAAAAGCGCATTCTCATTCTTGATGACTTCGGCTATTTCTACCTAACAACGCAGTCAAGTTCTCGCCGTTATCTCTTGCCCTTGATTCACGATCAGGGCGGGGCTGAAATCGTCTTTCTTATTGATGCGGCTAAAGCAATCAACCAGCTTGATCCAGCCTCGCGTAGCCGAATTCAAACCGTAGTTGGGGCCGGCGAGAGAACAAGTTCGTGTGATCAATTCCTATCGTCATTGAAGTTCACTGAACCAAAACCCGATGGGACCTAGTTCGGAGCGCACTGGCAGACGCACTCGTCGCCTTCCATTTGGCAAACTTTCGTAAGTCCGCGAGGGCGCATTTGCTCCGACATGGTCGGCTCCGGATTTCCAGACGCAGGCATCGCGGTTTGGCAGGTCATCGGTTTGTCGCAGCTTCGTTTCATCTCGCTCACTTCAGGGCTTGAGCAGCCGCAGATAGTCAGTATGGAAAAAATAAATAATTTTTTCATAGTTTAGCGTCCTAAGCCCGTGAGAATTTCTTGTTCCACTTTTGGTGGTACGGCTGAGTATTGCAGGAATTCGATGCTGAATGAGGCGCGGCCCTGGCTTAGCGATCGAATGTCCGTTGCATAGCCGAAGAGATTCATCAACGGAACTTCCGCCGTGATGACTTGCAACCCTTGGCGAGGATTCATCTGAAGAACGCGGCCACGACGAGAGTTAATATCGGCGATCACGTTCCCCATGAAATCGTCAGGACTAACCGCTTCAACTTTAAATATGGGCTCAAGCAACTGGCTCTTGGATTTTTTAATGGCATCGCGGAAAGCGGTGGATGATGCGACTTTGAATGCCATTTCCGTTGATTCGATATCACGAGCTGTCGCTTGCAACAGCGTGATCTTCACATCGATCAATGGATAACCTGCGAGCATTCCGACTTCTGCGGCTTCAAGAGTGCCTTGGCGGGTGGCCTCTAGAAGTTCTTTGGTGAACGGCTTCATCACGCCAACTTTGGACTCAAAAATTACTCCAGTGCCGCGAGGCAAAGGATCAATTTGAAGAACAACGCGGGCGTACTGTTTGTCGCCGCCGACTTCTCGCTCGAAAACTGATTCTGCGCTCGAACCTGAAACCAAAGACTCGCGGAAAGAGACTTGGGGCTTTCCGACATTCGCTTTTACTTTGTATTCGCGCATCAACCGATCAACGAGAATTTCTAAATGGAGCTCTCCCATTCCAGAGAGAAGCATTTGTCCAGTTTCCATATCTGTTCGAACGCGGCAGCTCGGGTCTTCAAGCTGCAACCGCTCTAGTCCTGCGACCATCTTTTCCTGATCGGATGCAGATTTTGCTTCAATGGCGACAGAGATAACTGGTTCAGGAAATGTAATCGTCTCCAACAAGACCGGATGATGAGCATCGCAAAGAGTATCGCCCGTTCCGGTTAACTTCATTCCGATCACGGCACCAATGTCGCCGGCGCGAAGCTCTTTTACTTCTTCACGCGAGTTGGCATGCATCTTCAATAACTTTTGAATGCGTTCTTTTTTCTTTAAGCGCGGATTGTACAAGGCTTGGCCCGGCTGAACCACGCCAGAATAAACCCGGATATAAGTAAGACTTCCGGAGAACGGATCCGCGGCAATTTTAAAAGCGAGCGCCACTGGATTAGAATCAAAATCCGTTGGGCAGGCGATTTCTTTTTCGATGTTCTCGGGATCATGACCAACCATTGCCGGCACATCCAGTGGCGACGGCAGGTAATCAACAATCGCATCAAGCAAGGGCTGCACTCCCCGCTTTTTAAAAGCGGACCCACAAAGAACAGGTACGAACTTTAGTTCAATGGTGCCTTTGCGAAGTGCACGCTTAATCTCATCGACGGAAATTTCCTGACCTTCTAAATATTTTTCAGTAAGCGACTCATCGACTTCTGCAACTCGCTCTAGCAATGTGTCGCGAGCTTTCGCCGCCTCTTCAGCAAGCTCTTCAGGAATTTCGCCCGTCACCCATTTATCGCCAACATCGTCATTGGCTTTCCAAATAAGTGACTTCATATTGATGAGATCAACTACGCCTGAGAAATTTTCTTCACGGCCAATTGGCAACTGCACAGGAACTGGGTTGGCTTTCAACTTATCAATCAAGGATTTAACGCTCATTGAGAAATCTGCGCCGACTCGATCCATTTTGTTGATAAAGCAGATGCGGGGAACTTGATATTTGTCGGCTTGACGCCAAACCGTCTCGGACTGCGGCTCAACGCCATTCACGCCGTCAAACACAGCCACTGCGCCATCAAGCACCCGTAGCGAGCGCTCAACCTCAATCGTGAAATCCACGTGCCCCGGAGTATCGATTAAATTAATGCGGTGATCGCGCCAAAAGAGCATGGTGGCTGCCGAGGTAATTGTGATCCCACGCTCTTGCTCTTGCTCCATCCAATCCATGACCGTGTTGCCTTCATGAACTTCACCCATGCGATGGCTGCGGCCAGAGTAAAATAAAATGCGTTCAGAAGTCGTAGTTTTGCCGGCGTCGATATGAGCCATGATCCCGATGTTACGGGTGAATTTTAGCTCTTCAAATTTCTGAGGATCTTTAGCCGACATAAAATGAAATAGGCCTCAACGAGAGGCCTTTAGTCAAGAAATCAGGAATGTTAGGAAATTACCAATTGTAGTGCGAGAACGCCTTGTTGGCTTCTGCCATACGGTGAACATCTTCACGCTTCTTGATCGCGTTTCCACGATTGTTGTAAGCGTCGGCGAGTTCGCCCGCTAAGCGAGCAGACATCGACTTTTCGCCACGCTCACGGGCGTTGCTGATCAGCCATCGCATAGACAAAGTTAAACGGCGTGATGGTCGAACATCCACCGGAACCTGGTACGTCGCTCCACCCACTCGGCGGCTACGAACTTCTAAGTTCGGTTTGCAATTCTCGATCGCCTTTTTGAAAACAGTCAAAGGCTCTTCGCCAGTGATCTTGCTGCGAAGCTCATCCAAGGCAGTATAAAGAATTCCTTGGGCTGTGCTCTTCTTTCCCTGAAGCATCATCTTGTTCACAAACTTTGAAATAACAACGTCGTTGTAGATTGGGTCTGCAGCTACTTCGCGTTTGTATGAACCTTTACGGCGTGACATCTAAAAACCTACCTTATTTCTTCGGGCGCTTGGCGCCGTACTTAGAGCGCGAACGCAAACGATTTTGAACACCTTGAGTATCAAGCACACCGCGTACGATGTGATAACGAACACCCGGAAGATCTTTTACCCGGCCACCACGAACAAGAACCACTGAGTGCTCCTGAAGGTTGTGTCCGATACCTGGGATGTAAGAGATGATTTCAAAGCCATTCGATAAACGAACTTTAGCTACTTTTCGCAGAGCCGAATTCGGCTTCTTTGGAGTCGTCGTGTACACACGAGTGCAAACTCCGCGGCGCTGAGGACAGCTCTCAAGTGCGGGGGCCTTCGACTTATACTTCTGGCCTTCACGCGATTTACGGATCAACTGGTTAATCGTGGGCATTCCAACCTCTGGTTAAACTCTCAAATTTGCTTAGCTCTTTAAAGAGTCCAGGAAATTACTCAATTTTGACCGCCGCCGTCAAGCGGGGATCTCGCAGTAGGCCTGAATTATCCGCCATTTAGGCCACTTTAGGGGCCCCCATCTTACCCCTGTATCAAAAAAGACCAAGACAATTCAGCTGCTTACAGTCATTTGGACAGCTGAAAAGAGGCTATCCATTGGAAGCTCCCGAGCTGAAGGCTAATGGCTTTAAAGGGGCCGAATCTTTGCTCTGTTTACGGCCATGAACCTCATTTGGCACATTCTAGTTCGTCTCATTTTGGGAACCATTTTCCTTGTGACCCTAAGCCACGCGAACTCGCAAAATTTAGCGCCCGTGGAATCACGGGAAGTATCTAACGGCAAGTTAGCGGACTTTCATGCGAAACCCAGCGACCAGACCTACAAAGCTTTATCCGAAGCTCAACGCCTTAACTTGGGGTTCGAATTCTTCTTTCGAAAGTACGGTCAAAATAAGGATTCATTAACCCCGTTGGAGGCCGTCGAATATTTAGATGAAGTTGGGCTTGGAAATTTCACCGATGAGCAGCGTCGGTTGATGGCTCAAGAAACATTATCTTGGGTCGTAAGCCGGGACGTACCGGAAAAACATGCTTTGAAACTCTATAGATTAGCCATTGCTCCAACTTCAGTGCAGCCGCAACCGACGGCATCTGTTGCGTGTAGTTTGGCTCAAGAACTCACACTAGAATTTCAAAACTACGCGAACGGCGATACCGCACCTCATGCGGATCAAACTCTCGTGTTGCGCTTCAAACACGCAAAAGATTCATACGAAAAATTTAAAAATATCATTGCCATTGCACCAAACCGCAACGACATGCTGAATTCCCATTGTCCCATGCAAAATTTGACCGTTCTCCAGGTCGTTTCTTCCGCGGAACATGCGCTAAAAGATTTCGCTGAAAAACATCCAACCGAAATCGAAGGTCGCAATACCGCAGGTCGAGGCCGCGGAACTCGTTCTTGGTGTAACGACTCTCAGATAGCGAACATTTTTACAGCGGAATTGCCGCTAGCCAAACCAGGACGGCCGCATTACTTCAGTGGAACTGAAGGTAACTGCTTAATTGAGGGCACCCTAACCAAGGGCCATGGACAACTATATAAATTTACGATGAGGGCGGCGCCGGGCGAATTTAAGATCGCACCGATAGAATTCCTCGCCAATAATTCCAAAAATCCGGTTCCAGATGAGCTTCTAAAACTATTTAAGCTGAACCAGGGACCAAAACCGGATGAAGTCGCAAAGCCTGCCCCGAATGCTCCAGCAGTAACAGTCCGAGCCTTAACTGCGCCAGCTACTACGGCTTCTGACGGGGCTATTTGGAGTCCGTTTGGCGACGCGAAAATTTTCCGCTCAACGGGAGCAGCCAGATGAAGACAACTATTTCACGATACGGACGCGCAATGCGAGCAGTAAAATCAGTCGCGCTCCTTCTCACTCTTATTACGTCTTTCTCAGCGACCGCAGCGCAATCGCGGATCGAAGACATCGAAGAGATCGGTGACCAAGTTGTCATTACTTACAAAAATGGCCAGACGAAAACTCTCTCCACCCAGCAGTTCGCGGCACAAGAGGACCGGGAAGAGAAAGCATTCCAGCGATTTCTATTGAGCCCATCCAACGAGACGTACTCAGGACTCACTATTGATCAGAAGCTTTCTCAGTTCGAAGACGGCCTAAAGCTGAAATTTCGCCCAGAGGATCTTGGAACAGGACGCCTCGTAGGGAGGACTCGTGACGAAGCGGCTAGGGAACAGGAACAAGCGCACGTGGCGCTGAGGTTCGCATTCGAAAAAGGCGAGAAAACCCTCGCTCCCCAAGATCAGGGAGAGGTGGTGGCACGCCAAATCCAAACACTCATTTTTAACGGAGACCGGCAAGACGTAATCAAGAGATTATACTCCTTCTCCACCTCCATCGGTGGCGGGAGTCAAAAAACCCAAGTCCTTTGCGAAATTGCTGGAGAAATTTTCGTCGAAAATCCCACTGAATTGAACGGTCAGACTGCAACTGCGAGCATGAGCGGCGAAACTGAGATTCGTCCAAGTATAGTGGATGAGAATAGAAAGACAGCTGTTACCATGGCCCAGCAAAACATTTCCGGTTTTAATAAATTTCTAAGTTCACTTCCTGATCAAAAGGCGATTTTAAATTTAGACTGCCCCAACCTGCAAAACAATATTCAGAACGCAATTGCCGCTGAGACGTCTAAGCTAGAGGCACTTAAAGCTGAAGTTGCCATTTCGGAAAACCGCGCTGGCGGCAAACTAACTCACAGAGTCAGTGATCCTAAAAACCAACCTCAACTTAAATCATGGTGTAGCGAGAAAGAAATTAGAAGTTTAATGGGCGACGCCGTTACAACAATTCAGCAACATCCAAAAGCCGTTCATTACTTTAACAGTCGGCTAGGGGGTTGCGTTTTAGCTGGCACTTTAACTAAAAATAAATCTGGGCAATTTGTATTCAACATGCGCCAAAGTGTCGGCGAAGGGGGGCCTCTTGCATTAAAATTTTTCCACGTAAATGAATTGGTCGCGCTCGTTAATTCAAACCAGGGACCAAAACCGCCGGAAACCACCGCGCGTGCTCAGCCGACACCAGCACCCTTAACTGTTCGTGCCTCCACTGCACCAGCGACTACGGTTTCCGACGGCGCCATCTGGAGTCCGTTTGGAGATACGAGAATTTTCCGTTCTACCGGCGCCGCCAAGTAAATCGGTTTGTCTCAATGTGGGACCTACCTGCCTGAAAACTTGTCATGTCGCATAGATAAACAACCTCGACCATCATAGCCATTTTGGATTGGATTGGTCTTTGCTACTATTAGTCAGGATGATGGCTCGAACGCTGTACGTTTTATTTAGTTTTCTGTTCCTTTTTGGGATTTCCCTTGGGTTTAACAATTGCTCCACAGAAAACACGCTCGAGGGCAAAAGTTTAAATCAAAATTCCGCTCTCCCGAATGCTCCTTTTATCAATTCATTCACCGCAAGTGCGACTTCGATATTGGCCGGGCAGAGTGTGACGCTGACGTGGAATATTTCTAATGAGCTGAGCGCTTTGAATATCTCCAGCTTGGGCAGCGCCCTCGGGAAAACCCAAATGCTCGTCACGCCGAACGCGACACAGACTTACGTTCTTCAAGCGACAAACTCTGTTGATTCCTCATTCGCGAGTCTAACCATAACAGTCACAGCGGCACCTCCGCCGCCCCCGCCACCACCGCCTCCACCTGTGGTGGATGCATTCGCTTCTACAATTGCGCAAAACTACAGTGCCATGTCTGGGATTTTTATTAACAACGGAGCTGTCGCCGGGATCGACAATGGCGACTACGTTAAGTACTCCGCAGTTAATTTTGATACTGGGGCATTGTCATTTACCGCAGAGGTCGGTGTTGGTGCGGGCTCTGACAACCAAGTGCTTCAGCTAAGAATTGATAGCCTGACCGGGCCCATAATCGGTGAACTTGTTGTTCAGAATACTGGGGACTGGTTTATACACAAAGCGCAGACCACAAATATCACTGCAACATCAGGCGTCCATGACCTGTTCATAATAGGTGTCGGCACTGTAAGTATCGCTGACCTCAAGTCATTCGTGTTTTCTAGATTAGCCGTGACGTTGCCAACGTATGTTTACTGCTCTGACGAGGGCGGAACTTGTAATTTCAGCGGCACGAGAAACGTACGCTACGGAGCAAATGATGTTTTTGCAGTTATGAGCTTTACAGGTGGAACCGCATGCACCAACCTAGTATTCGGTGATCCAATCGTAAACGTATTCAAGCAATGTTGGTATGAGAGTCCAACTCTCGTCGCGCCCTAGAAGCCGCCAGCAATTGATCGGAAATCAGAACTTGTCCAAGAAATAGATTCTACTTCATTTACTGATCTCCGATAAACTAAAGCAAGGCCCAGCTTCGCATCAAAAAATATGGTCTCATCGGGAATGTAATGAGGATTAGTTTGCTTTGCCTGTCGGCTCTCGAACTTAGCAGAACTGAATCTCGATTTAGCCGTTTCCAAGTCATCTTCTGGTTCATTTTTGTCCACGATCCATACTTTTCGTTTAAGTACGCCCGTTGGAAAGTCGTAAATCAAAGATAACTTAGTTTGCTGAGTTGCCGGAATATAGAACATCCATGCCTCTAGAGTAGAATTCGGAATTCTTATCTTCTGGTCAGGTTCACCAAGAGCATCCACTACAACTTGCTGGTTCGCTATTCCTAAGCTAATTTTCGCAACTGAATTAAAATTCAATTTACTAGCTGTCTTTGAGGGAGCGCTTACTGATGAGCAGGCGGATAACGCCAACACGAAACTGCAGAGTCCAACAATCGATATCACCCTCATTTACCGCCCCCTCTACCTTTCAAAAGAAACCGGGCCCTGAAAGGCCCGGCTTCTGAAACTCAAAATTGCTAATAATAACTTAAACCTGAGCGCTGTGTGTGGTTGCACCGATTCCGGGTAGGAACGAAGAAGTAGTGTCTTCTTGCTCCGCCACTTGAATCTTTGCCTTCTTGTACACGGCGAGGCCGGTACCGGCTGGAATCAAGCGACCCATGATGATGTTTTCCTTTAGGCCACGAAGGTTGTCGGTTTTCGAGTTCACGGCAGCATCGGTGAGGACTTTCGTCGTCTCTTGGAAAGAGGCGGCTGAAATCCAGCTCTCGGTGCTAAGAGAAACTTTAGTGATACCGAGGAGCAACGGCTCTGCAACCGCAGGTCGTCCGCCCTCTTTCATCACGCGTTGATTCTCGTCTTCAAACTCGAACTTCTCGACTTGCTCGCCGGTCAAGAAACGTGTGTCACCGTTGTCTTTGGTTTCCACTTTCCTCAACATCTGACGAACGATCACTTCAATGTGCTTGTCGTTAATGCCCACACCCTGGAGGCGGTATACTTCCTGAATCTCATTCACTAGGTATGCCGCAAGTGCCTTATCACCCAACACTTTTAAAATGTCGTGTGGATTGCTTGGCCCGTCCATCAAAGCTTCACCAGCTTTAACAAATTCGCCTTCGCGAACCGCGACGTGCTTACCTTTGGGAATGAGGTATTCCTTCTGCTCGCCCACTTCAGGAGTCACAATCACTCGCTGCTTACCTTTCACGTCCTTACCGAAGGTTACGTAACCGTCGATTTCAGAGATGATGGAAGCCTCTTTTGGCTTACGAGCTTCGAACAATTCCGCAACGCGTGGGAGACCGCCCGTGATGTCACGAGTCTTGGTGGTCTCTCGGTGGATCTTCGCAATGAAGTCACCGGCGTGAACTTCCTGTTGGTCAGTTACAAGTAACTGAGCGCCCACTGGAATCACGTAACGAGCTGGAATGTTTCGGCCCGGAAGAGCTTGAATTTGACCTTTGCTGTCCGCCATCAACACTGTTGGTTTAGCATCAGTGCCTTTGCTTTCAGTGATCACTTTTGTCGCGAAACCTGTCACGGCATCGACTTGCTCCTGCATGGTGACACCCTCTTCGATGTCTTGGAACTGGACCACACCGGAAACGTCGGCCACGATCGGATTCGAGTACGGATCCCATTCAGCAAGAACGTCGCCCTTCTTCACTAGTCCACCCTCTTTAAAATTGAGGATAGATCCGTAAACAAGTTTAAAGCGCTCACGCTCACGACCACTAGAGTCGATGACAATCATGTCCCCGTTACGGTTCATGACAGTTAGCTTTCCGGTCTTGTTAACCACGTAATGAACGTCTTGAAGTTTGATAGTTCCTTCGTAGCGCGCTGTGTGAATGGACTGTTCAACAGCACGAGAAGCTGCACCACCTAAGTGGAACGTTCTCATCGTCAGCTGAGTTCCAGGTTCACCAATCGACTGGGCAGCAATAATTCCGACTGCTTCACCAAGGTTTACCATGGCTCCACGAGAAAGATCCCGGCCGTAACACTTCATACACACACCACGACGGGTGCGGCAGATAAGAGTTGAACGGATCTTCACTTTCTCTATGCCCACTTCTTCAATGCGCTTAACGATGTCTTCTGTGACTTCCTCGTTAGCCCGGCAAATAACTTCTTCTGTGTATGGGTCACGAACATCTTCCAGAGCCGTTCGGCCAAGGATGCGTTCTCCGAGAGGCTGAATAACTTCGCCGCCTTCAAGCAGCGGAGTAATTTCCATACCATCCGTAGCACCACAATCCACTTCCGTAATCACGATATCTTGAGCGACGTCGACAAGACGACGAGTCAAGTATCCTGAGTTCGCGGTCTTAAGAGCGGTATCCGCTAGACCCTTTCGAGCTCCGTGAGTGGAAATGAAGTATTCCAAAACCGAAAGACCTTCGCGGAAGTTCGCCGTAATTGGAGATTCGATAATCTCACCAGACGGTTTCGCCATCAAGCCTCGCATACCCGCAAGCTGACGAATCTGAGCCGCAGAACCTCGCGCTCCGGAATCCGCCATGATGAAGATCGGGTTGAAGCTTGCGCTTTCAACTGGCTTTCCATCCACCTCAAAAGTTTGCTTTTCGAGCTGGGTCATCATTTCCTTAGCGACCTTGTCCGCGCACTGAGCCCAAATATCCACAACCTTGTTGTACCGCTCTCCATCCGTAATCAAACCTTCGTCGTACTGAGATCGAATTTCCTGAACCTGGCGCTCAGAATCTTTAATCAATGTGTACTTCTGCTCTGGGATTTTTAGGTCGTCGAGGCAGATTGAAATGCCGGCCATTGTGGAGAAACGGAAACCGAGAGTCATAAGTTTATCGGCCAAGATCACAGTGGCTTTCGCACCAGCAAGTCGGAAAGACTTATCGATGATTTCAGCCAAGGCTTTCTTATTCATGACCTTGTTCACGATGTCGAATGGAACTTCTTCCGGAACGATATCGCTTAAGATCGCCTTACCAACGCTAGTTTCCTGGATCTTGCCCTTCATGCGGCATTTGATTGCGGCTTGAAGATCAATGTGACCAGTTTCAAACGCAAATATGACGTCGTCGATGCTAGAGAACGTGCGGCCGGTACCTTTTGCACCTGGGCGAACACGGGTCATCCAGTAAATACCAAGCACAACGTCCTGAGTGGCGTTAATGATCGGCTTACCGTTCGCAGGACTTAAGATGTTGTTAGTCGACATCATAAGTACGCGAGCTTCAACTTGAGCTTCGACAGACAGAGGTACGTGAACCGCCATCTGATCACCGTCGAAATCCGCGTTAAACGCTGTACAAACGAGAGGGTGAAGCTGAATCGCTTTTCCTTCGTGAAGAACAGGTTCAAACGCCTGGATACCAAGACGGTGAAGGGTTGGTGCACGGTTAAGAAGAACTGGATGTTCCTTCACCACGTCGGCGAGGATATCCCAGACCTCCACCGTCTCTTGCTCAACTAATTTCTTAGCTTGCTTGATGGTTGTCGCCAGGCCGCGCTCTTCAAGTTTGTTGTAAACAAACGGCTTAAAGAGTTCGAGTGCCATCTTCTTCGGCAAACCACACTGGTGAAGGCGAAGATTTGGACCCACGACGATCACGGATCGTCCTGAGTAATCCACACGTTTACCAAGAAGGTTTTGACGGAAACGACCCTGCTTACCTTTAAGCATATCGCTAAGTGACCGAAGCGGACGCTTGTTTGGACCTGTAAAGGTCTTTCCACGGCGACCGTTATCAAGAAGTGCATCTACAGCTTCCTGAAGCATGCGCTTTTCGTTTCGAATAATAATGTCTGGAGCGTTTAATTCCTGAAGGCGCTTCAAACGGTTGTTACGGTTAATTACCCGGCGATAAAGATCGTTAAGATCTGAAGTCGCGAACCGGCCACCATCTAGAGGCACAAGCGGACGAAGATCCGGTGGAATCACTGGAACCACGTCGAGCATCATCCAATCGCACTTATTCACCGAGCCTTTGAAAGCTTCAACAACTTTCAAGCGCTTCGTGTACTTCTTGATTCCAGCTTCAGACTTAGTGTCCTTAAGCTCGAGTCGAAGTTTGCGCGACAGGAATTCAGGATCAACTTTTCGAAGAAGTTCTTTTACCGCTTCGCCGCCCATCATGGCTTTAAAGTTAGGGCCGAACTCATTCAATGCGTTTTGATAAGCTTCCTCAGGTAAAACCTGACCCTCTTCGAGAGTAGTCTCGATAGGATCGGTTACCACGTAAGCCTCGCAGTACAGCACTCGCTCGACGTCTTTTAGAGACATATCAAGAAGATTACCGATACGCGATGGAAGTGAGCGCAAGAACCAAATGTGCGCAACTGGTGTTGCCAATTCGATATGTCCTAAGCGTTCACGACGAACTTTACTTTGCGTGACTTCCACACCGCATTTTTCGCAGATTACTCCGCGATACTTCATACGCTTGTACTTACCGCACAAGCATTCGTAGTCTTTAATGGGTCCGAAAATCTTAGCGCAGAAAAGTCCATCCCGCTCCGGTTTAAAGGTGCGGTAGTTGATGGTTTCTGGTTTCTTCACTTCGCCAAACGACCAATCGCGAATCATCTCTGGGCTAGCCAAAGAAATTCGTACGGCGTCGAACGAGAGCGGATCTTTAGGTTTGTCGAAAAAATTTAATAAATCCTTCACGTCTTCTTACTCCTTTGAAGCCTATTGTTGGATCGGCGGTTGTACTTGGGGCAGCGGCATCTCATCACTCAAGTTCGGTTTCTCCGTGAGGATATCCGATTCGATGAGTTCCACGTTCAGCGCCAAGCTCTGAAGTTCTTTAACAAGTACGTTAAAGGATTCAGGTAGACCCGGTTCAAGAACGTTTTCGCCCTTAACGATGCTCTCATACATTCGAGTTCTTCCAGCCACGTCGTCAGACTTAACCGTGAGGAACTCTTGTAATGAGTAAGCCGCGCCGTAAGCTTCAATCGCCCACACTTCCATCTCTCCCAATCTCTGACCACCGAACTGGGCTTTACCGCCTAGTGGCTGCTGGGAAACAAGTGAATACGGTCCGATTGAACGAGCGTGAATCTTCTCTTCCACCAAGTGATGGAGCTTCAGCATATACATGATCCCAACGGTCACTGGCATTTGGAATGGTTCGCCAGAGCGGCCGTCGAAGAGCACCGTTTGACCGCTTGAAGGAAGCTTTGCTTTCTTCAATAAATCTTTAACGTCGCTTTCTTTGGCACCGTCGAAGACCGGTGTTCCAACGTGAACTCCGAACTTCATGGTCTGAAGCATCTTTTTAACACTGTCATCGTCAGCGTTTTCCACGCGCTTCGCTAATTCTGGCTCTTCTTTAAAGATCTCCACAATCGCGTTACGGGCGGCGTCCGCCTTGAAGTTCTCGATGTGCTTATTAAGCTGGTTGCCCAACGCGTGAGCGGCCCAACCCAAGTGCACTTCCAAGATCTGACCGATGTTCATTCGAGACGGAACGCCTAGGGGATTTAGAACCATGTCGACCGGAGAACCGTCGGCGAGATACGGCATGTCTTCAGAAGGCAGAACCTTCGAAACCACACCCTTATTCCCGTGACGTCCGGCGAACTTGTCACCCACCTGGAGTTTGCGCTTAATCGCGATATAAACTTTAACCATTTTGATGACGCCCGGAGGAAGTTCATCCCCCTTTGTAAGGCGATCCATCTTTTCATTGAATACCATTTTCACGGCATCCAACTGGTTACGAGCGGCATCGACGATGCGAGTGACCTGATACTCAAGCTCTGAATCTAAAGGAATGTAGCTCAAAAGTTCGAATGGAATGGTTTCCAAATCCTCACCCTTGATATCTTGGCCTTTAGAAAGGAGCTTTTCAGATCCATCTTCACTCAAAAGAACGCCCGTCGTAGTTTTACCAACTAAGATGTCCTTAAGTTTATCGAGAGAGTTGTTACGGATGACGTTCTGTTCAACGCCAAAGTCCTTTTCCAACTTCTTTCGCTTGTCAGAAATAATAGATTGCAGGCGCTCGTCACGATCTGAACTCTCACGGCTGTACACCTGAGCGTCAATGACCGTTCCATAAACACCTGATGGAACACGGAGAGAAGTATCGCGAACATCGCCGGCTTTTTCACCGAAGATCGCGCGGAGCAGTTTCTCTTCAGGCGACAACTGAGTCTCACCTTTAGGAGTTACTTTACCGACAAGAATGTCGCTAGGCTTCACTTCCGCACCAATGCGAATAATACCACTGTTGTCGAGGTCTTTAAGAGCCTCTTCACCAACGTTTGCGATATCGCGCGAGATTTCTTCTTTTCCAAGCTTCGTGTCTCGAGCAACGCACTCGAACTCTTCAATGTGAATCGAAGTGTACGTGTCGTCTTTAATGAGACGCTCGTTGATAAGAATAGAATCTTCGAAGTTGTAGCCCATCCACGGCATGAACGCGACGAGGATGTTTTGGCCAAGGGCCAATTCACCAAGCTCGGTCGATGGACCGTCCGCGATAACGTCAGCACGCTTTACCCGGTCGCCAACTTTTACAATCGGCTTTTGGTTGAAGCACGTATTCTGATTCGTTCGCTGGTACTTCGTTAGGTTGTAAATGTCCACGTTCGCACCGAGCTCTCCGCCTTTAGCGAAGCGTCGGACGATCACGCGAGAAGCATCCACTTCCTCAACAATACCGTCATTCGTGCACACGACTGAAGTTCCTGAATCGCGGGCAACAAGTGCCTCAACGCCAGTTCCTACCAGTGGAGCACGTGACTTTAATAATGGAACAGCCTGACGTTGCATGTTCGAGCCCATGAGAGCTCGGTTCGCATCGTCATGCTCGAGGAACGGAATCAAAGATGCGGCGATGGACACCAACTGACTTGGTGAAACGTCCATCAGCGACACTTTTTCCTTCTCGATCAACTCGTATTCGCCGTTCACCCGAACCGTCACGTTTGGAATCGTGATCTTGTTCTTGTCGACGTCTTTACCTGCTTGCGCAATGTAATGACCGGCTTCCTCGAGAGCTGACATGTAAACAATCTCGTCTGAGATCTTCGCATCACCGACTTTGCGGTAAGGAGTTTCGATAAATCCATAAGAATTGATGCGCGCGAATGTTGCTAGAGAGGCGATCAATCCAATGTTCGGACCTTCCGGAGTTTCGATCGGGCAAATACGACCGTAATGCGTCGGATGCACGTCACGAACTTCGAATCCCGCGCGATCACGAGTCAAACCACCCGGCCCAAGTGCAGATAAACGACGCTTATGCGTGATCTCTGAAAGCGGGTTGGTCTGATCCATAAACTGGCTGAGCTGGGAGGATCCGAAAAATTCCTTAACCACGGCGTTCACAGGCTTAGCGTTAACTAAGTCATGCGGCATCATGGTTTCCACATCTTGTAAGCTCATACGCTCGCGGATTGCGCGCTCCATACGAACAAGACCAATGCGGTATTGGTTCTCAAGCAATTCACCCACTGAACGTACACGACGATTGCCTAAGTGATCGATATCGTCGATCTGGCCTTGGCCGTTCTTAAGGTCAATCAAAGTGCTGACGACGCTTAAGATGTCCTTTTCAGTCAGAGTGCGGTGATCCACCGGGCACTCCTCGAAGGGAATGCTGAAGCGATGATTGATCTTCAAACGACCAACTTCGCTCAAATCATAAGTTTCTGGGTCAAAGAACAAACGACTAAAGAAGCCGGTTGCAGCTTCAATCGTCGGTGGCTCACCCGGGCGGAGACGTTTGTAAATCTCTATTAATGACTCTTCTTTAGTGGTCACTTTGTCGACCAAGAGAGTGTTGCGAAGGAACGGACCTACCGCAAGACCGTCGAAGAAGATCAAGGCGAAGGCAGAAATTCCAGCTTCGCGCGCCTTATCAACGATATCCGCCGTCAACTCTTGGTTAACGTCAGCGATAATCTCACCCGTCGATTCGTCAATCACAGGCTTCGCGATCACTTTACCGTCAAGATCTTCGCGAGACAATTCAATCTCTTCAAGACCTAATTGCTTCACTTTTTTAACTGCGGCGCGAGTGATACGGCGACCAGCTTTAACGATCACTTCTGCCGTCTTTGGGTCGACAATGTCAGAAAGTGCCCGCTGCCCTGCCATTTGCTCGATATTCAAGGTGCGTAAGAGCTTACCCGCCTTATCGATGCGAACTGTATCGATGTGATAGAACCGCTCTAAGAGCTGCTCGGTTGTGAAACCGAGAGCTTTGAGAAGAATTGTGACCGGGAACTTACGTCGGCGGTCAATACGAACATATAAAAGATCTTTTTGGTCGAACTCCATGTCCAACCAAGATCCGCGATATGGAATTACACGCGCTGAGTAGATAAGCTTTCCACTCGCGTTGTTTTTGCCACCATCGTGATCGAAGAACACACCAGGAGACCGGTGTAACTGAGATACGACAACACGCTCAGTTCCGTTGATGATGAACGAACCGTTGGTCGTCATTAAAGGGATCTCTCCCAAATAGACCTCCTGTTCTTTCACATCACGAATACTGCGTGCTTCTGTTTCTTCGTTGACGTCAAAAACGATCAAACGAAGGGTCACCTTAATCGGTGCGGCGAAAGTCATTCCGCGTTGACGGCACTCGTCTACGTCATACTTTGGCGGCTCCAAAGTGTAGCTGACGAATTCGAGACTGGCGGTGTTGTTAAAATCGGATATTGGAAACACCGATTTAAACACGCCTTGCAATCCAGCGTCTGTACGACGATCTGGATCCACGTCTTTTTGCAGGAACGCTTCATATGACTTCTTTTGCAACTCAATGAGGTTTGGTATTTCCAAGAACTGGGTGTTCTTTGAAAACACTCGGCGCAACCTGAGGTTGGAGGCCGTTACCGGAGCGCGATTCATCCTATCTCCTTATGTCTTCTTCGAGACATCTGACTTAACTCTCTTTAAACCCAACTAAAAACCCAACACGAATCAACGAGGGACCCACGCCATGGATCCCCCGCTACTGAACTGACAAAAACGGTTACTTAATTTCTACCTTGGCTCCAGCCTTAGTAAGAGCGTCTTTAATCTTGGCAGCTTCATCTTTAGAAACGCCTTCTTTGACGGGCTTCGGAGCGCCTTCAACTAGGTCTTTGGCTTCTTTTAGGCCCAGACCAGTCAAAGCACGAACTTCCTTAATCGCGTTAATTTTGTTTGCACCAGCGTCGACGAGAATAACTGTAAACTCAGTCTTCTCTTCAACGGGAGCCGCAGCAGCGCCACCACCAGCAGGCATAGCCACTGCAGCAGCGGCAGCAGAAACGCCCCACTTTTCTTCGAGGGTCTTAATCATTTCAGCCAATTCGATCACTGGCATTTGCGATAAAAAATCTACTACTTGTTCACGATTCACACTCATTTTAGTTCTCCGTTTTACATTGGCAGTTTCGCTTGAGGCGGCACTGCTATAATTTATTTAAAATACTTCTCTCACTCTTTTTGTATTAGGCGCCCTGCTTGTCTTTATGAGCGGCTAATACGCGTACAAAACCACCTGGTACGGCCTGAAGGGTTCCGAGGAATTTACTCATCGGAGCTTGTAGAACGCCCAATAGTTTCGCTTGCAGCTCAGCCTTCGACGGTAACGTTGCCAGATACTTGATCTTGGCTTCACTCAACGTTTGTCCGTCCATTGCACCAGACTTGATTTGCAGGAGTTCCACTTCTTTCGTGAAATCCGACAAAGTCTTGGCCGGTGCAGCGGCATCGCCATAGGCAAAAACGATCGCGTTCGTTCCAACCATAGAATCTTTAAGTGCAGACTCCATAGCCGGGTGATCCTTCAAGGCTCGCAACGCTAGTGTGTTGCGCACGACTTTCATCTCCGCCTGTACGGGCCGCAAAATTTTTCGGAGCTTAGTGACCGACTCGACATTCATGCCTTTGTAGTCGATCAAGAAAGCTGCCTTAGCTCTGCCAAACCGTTCGGACAAAGAAGAAATCTCCTGCGCTTTATCTTCGCGTGTAATCATGCGAGATCCTTTCTTTCTTTGCTTGGCACCGCGATTTCGAGTGATGAAGCAAGCCGGTCCTTGGCTTTTCCTTCGTCGTCTAAGCGGGCTGTTGGATTTAAGCCCCGTTCAGTGGGGGCGCCTGCTGTCTCTGACCGCGATGGGTTAATATAAAGCAGCTGGCCTCTATGCCAACTGCGCTTGTGTACTGCTAACATCCAATTTCACTCCCGGACCCATCGTCGATGAGACCGTGATCGTTTGGATGTAAATTCCTTTCGAAGTATTCGGCTTCGCCTTCACAAGAGCGTTCATCAAAGCCATAAAGTTATCCTTTAGCTTTGGAGCACCCATGGACTTCTTGCCGATCCCGGCATGCACGATTCCCGCTTTATCAACGCGGAAATCGAGCTTCCCTTTTTTCTCCGCAGACACGGCTTGAGCGACGTTCATTGTTACCGTTCCCACTTTTGGGTTCGGCATCAATCCACGAGGTCCAAGAATCTTAGCGACTTTCGAAACCGTCGCCATCATGTCTGGAGTAGCGATGGCTTTATCAAACTCTAGCCATCCGCCTTGAATTTTAGCAACGAGCTCATCGGAACCGACGAAATCGGCACCGGCGGCCTTCGCTTCTTCTTCCTTGGGACCCTTAGCGAAAACAATGACTCGCACTGTTTTGCCAAGACCATGTGGAAGATCCACGGCGCCACGAACTTGTTGGTCCGATTGCTTAGGATCAACTCCCAAACGAACCGCGACTTCGATGGTCTCGTCGAATTTGGCAGTGGCGGTCTTAACAACCTGATCCAAAGCCTCCTCCGGAGTCACTTTCTTAGTGCGATCAACGGAACTTAAAGCTGCTTTAAAACGCTTTCCTATTTTTGCCATTTCACACCACCTATTTAACTTCCAGGCCCATGCTTTTAGCAGTGCCGAGAACTTGAGAGATGGCGGACTCAACATCTAAGCAATTGAGATCAGGCATTTTGCGTTCCGCGATCTCCTTCACTTGCGCCATCGTTACTTTTCCCACTTTGTCTTTTTGCGGCATCTTCGAGCCGCTTTCGATCTTTGAGGCCTTCTTGAGCAAAATGGATACTGGTGGCGTTTTGGTGATGAAGGTAAACGAACGGTCCGAATAAACAGTAATGATCACCGGAATGATCATGTCGCCCTCTTTTTGAGTGCGAGCATTAAACTGCTTACAGAACTCCATAATGTTTACCCCATGCTGTCCGAGCGCCGGTCCAACGGGAGGCGCTGGATTCGCTTTCCCTGCCGGTATCTGCAATTTGATCTGGCCTGTAACCTTACGAGCCATTTCCCACTCCTTGCATTAAGGGTTTTAAGTCAGCGAGCCCCCGCCCTATGCGGAGCTTCGCCCAAATACTTTCTTCTAAGCTTTATCAACCTGCACAAAATCGAGCTCCACCGGAGTTGGACGGCCGAAAATGCTAACCAGCACTTTCACTTTGCCCTTCTCCTGGTTGATCTCTTCCACTGTTCCGTTAAAATTACTAAACGGTCCGTCAATCACCATGACGCTTTCACCAACTGAGAACTTCACTTTCGGAGTCGCTTTCTCAGCCCCCGTCTCCATCTGCCGAGTAACGCGCAAGACTTCTTCTTCTGGAACTTCCGGCGGCTTAAGTTTTGAACCAACGAAACCTGTGACTTTCGATGCGTTTCGCACCAAGTGCCAGGTCTGATCAGTCAAAACCATCTGAACAAAAATGTAGCCGGGGAAAAACTTGCGTGAACGAGTAGCTTTCTTGCCTTTAACAAGTTCAACGACATTTTCAGCCGGAATTAAAATCTGGCCGATCATGTGCTCGAGCTTGTGCAGCCGAGCTAGTTTTTCGATAGAGGTTTTCGCCGTACCCTCGCAACTAGTTTGGGTATTGATGATGTACCACTTCATGTTTTTATCCGCTGCTGGAGCGACTTCTGACTTGTTTTCCACATTCACTTCCTATCGAGAGGACCGCCTAAGCGGTGCTCCATCAATTAACTATCCACTTAATGAGAACACTCGACATGTAATCAACGATCGAGAGACCGATTCCCGCGACGACCACCATTACGCAAACCGCAATCGTGGTGACCGTTGTATCACGCTGAGAAGGCCAAACGATTTTTCGGATTTCAGTTACGACTTCCTCCGCCCAGACGACGACCTTCGGATTTAGCTGGAGGGCTAAAAACGTGACCAGTCCGACGAGAAGTGGAAGACCGTGATTAACGACATCTACCGAGCGCCAGCGCTCGATAGGGGCGAACATCCCACCTAAAGTATCAAACAAAACCCGAGTGACCACAAACGCGAGAATGCCCGCGATGAGAAAGGCCATCGTCAATACTTTGCGGTTTGTTTTATCGACTTCCATTTTCTATCAACCTCAATCTCTCAACAACTTTAGTGCCGCTTAGGCGGCCCTACTTAAAAAATCTGGCAGGGCAGGAGGGATTCGAACCCACAACCTAACGATTTGGAGTCGTTCGCTCTACCGTTAGAGCTACTGCCCTCTACCTCTCAAACATCAATCCCTTAAAATGGCTACGGGGACCCCTCAAAAAGGTCCCCGAAACCGACTCAAAATGTCTTAAGAACCGTCAGCGGTGCCACTTAAGCGGCATCGCCCGACATTACTCAACGATTTCAGTCACAACTCCTGCGCCCACTGTTCGGCCACCCTCGCGGATAGCGAAACGAAGTTCTTTTTCCATAGCGATGGGGGCAATCAATTCAACGTTCATGTGAACGCGATCACCCGGCATAACCATTTCTGTTCCCTCTTTCAAAGTCACGACGCCAGTGACGTCCGTAGTACGGAAATAGAACTGGGGGCGGTAACCATTGAAGAATGGAGTGTGGCGGCCACCTTCTTCTTTGGTGAGGACGTAAGCTTCACACTTGAACTTCTTGTGCGGCTTGATCGAGCCAGGAACCGCGAGAACCTGACCGCGCTCGACTTCTTCCTTCTTCGTTCCACGAAGCAAGCAACCAGCGTTATCGCCAGCGGTACCTTCGTCGAGAAGTTTACGGAACATTTCAATACCAGTGATAGTTGTCTTGATTGTTGGCTTAAGACCAACGATTTCGACTTCCTGACCAACCTTGATGATTCCGCGCTCAATACGACCGGTAACAACTGTTCCACGACCAGAGATCGAGAACACGTCTTCTACTGGCATCAAGAATGGCTTATCAGTTACACGCTGTGGAGTTGGGATGTACGCATCCACTTCTTCCATTAGCTTCAGAATTGCAGGCTCACCGATCTCAGTCGTATTGCCAGCAAGGCCCATTGTTGCCGACCCTTTTACAATCGGAACTTTGTCGCCAGGAAATTCGTACTTGGAGAGAAGTTCACGAATTTCAAGTTCAACAAGTTCGAGAAGTTCCGCGTCTTCAACCATGTCCACTTTGTTCATGAAGACAACGATTGAGGGAACACCAACCTGACGAGCCAAAAGAATGTGCTCGCGAGTTTGTGGCATCGGACCATCTGCTGCAGATACAACAAGAATCGCGCCGTCCATTTGCGCCGCACCAGTGATCATGTTCTTCACATAATCCGCGTGACCGGGGCAATCCACATGAGCGTAATGACGGTTCTTGGTTTGGTATTCAACGTGAGAAGTAGAGATCGTGATGCCACGCTCTTTTTCTTCCGGAGCTTTGTCGATCTGGTCGTAAGCCATGGCTGTCGCGCCACCCGCTTTAGCCAGTACGGAAGTGATCGCCGCTGTCAGTGTAGTTTTACCGTGGTCAACGTGACCAATGGTGCCGATGTTTACGTGCGGTTTACTACGATCAAATTTTTCCTTGGACATTGAAGCATCTCCTCTTCGTTTTTGTTTTCAATTCAAAACTAACAATCCAAAACCAATCCACATCTGGAGCCCATGGTGAGACTCGAACTCACGACCTCACCCTTACCAAGGGTGTGCTCTACCCCTGAGCCACATGGGCGACTGCACGGCCCCAACAAAAAACTGGAGCGGGAGACGGGTCTCGAACCCGCAACCCTCAGCTTGGAAGGCTGATACTCTAGCCAATTGAGCTACTCCCGCTCTCTATCAATTGCGCTGTAAACACAATTGATTTGGTGGAGAGAGTAGGATTCGAACCTACGTAGGCGTGAGCCAACGGATTTACAGTCCGTCCCCTTTAGCCACTCGGGCATCTCTCCACATGTCCAGTGCCGCTTACGCGGCACTGATCAGGTTACCGATCGCTCAAACCGCGTTTGTTTAGCGGGCTCAGCGAACATCAACCAAAATTCGCGCTAGGGACGCTCCATCTTTTTTTAAGATGGAGCTGGTTATGGGACTCGAACCCGCAACCTGCTGATTACAAATCAGCTGCTCTACCAATTGAGCTAAACCAGCCCTGCTGTTCAACAATCCAAGCAATAGCCCAACCGGCCAGTTGCGTTACTAATCAAACGCAATACCTACATGAAGGCTGAATTGTGAGTCAAAGAGTATTTGGCCAACTTTATAGTGCCGCTTAGGCGGCACTATCTTAAATTCTCAAGGCGTTACGACCAATTGAGAATGTTGGCGAGCGACCTCAGCCAGCGTGATCGCGGCGGCAACGGAAGCATTAAAGCTGGCGTCGGGAACCCCTTGAGGGATGTGTATAAGCTCATCGCAAAGGCGGGCAAGCGGCGTTCGAATTCCTGATTCTTCACTGCCTACAATCATCGCCACTTTTTCGTGAAAAGTGGTCTGCCAGAGATTTTGCTTGGCTTCACCGGCCAAGCCAAATAGCCAATACCCTTTGTCTTTTAAGCTTTTTGCCGCGTCCAATAGGCTGCCATCGATGACCACCGGAACATGCTCTGCGCCTCCGGAGGCTACTTTCATAGCCGTCGGCGTTAAGGGGCTAGCCCGATTTTCTGGGATAAAAAGAGCATCCGCGCCGAGCAGCCAAGCCGTTCTTAAGCAGGCTCCAAGGTTATGTGGATCCTGAATTCCATCGAGCAGTAAAACGATACTTTTCTCTTTAGATTCAAGGGCTTCCCAAGAAAATTCTGGGAGTGAAGTCACTCGGGCCGCAACGCCCTGATGACCGCTTCCAAGTCGATCTAGCCAGCCTTCTTGCTTAACAACGGGAGCTTTTCCCATTTCCGAAAGGCGCGTTAGGTCTTGGCTCGATTCCC
>JAYSTF010000078.1:0-11298 GCA_043720065.1 Pseudobdellovibrionaceae bacterium
AGAGTTCACCCACAGACGAGGGGCTCCGGCCGAGAAGGCTTCTGCAATTCTTGGTTTTCAGTGATTAGGATTTTATCTGATACTGAGGTCGATGGCGTCGGGTGATCGGATTCCCCTGGCGACGTCGCGGGTAGATTTTTGGCAACCTATGAGTTCAGCTTGTTCGCGAGGTCCGTGTGAAAATGAGCAGAAGCCGCATTGAAAGCTTGTGGTTTGGGCTAGTTGGCCCTAATTCCGCCAATCCTCGACATCCTTAATAACTTGCGCCCATCACCTTGAATCGTTCGGACTTAATACCCTCTGGCCACCGGTACTGGCGTGTATGATATTTTAGTTCATGCTCACTGCCAGCTTCTGGGGCGTCGAGAGCTGCTTTGGGGAAAAGTATGGACGCAACAAATTTGTCATCGTTATTTACATAGATCACATACTGATCATGTAGTGGGGTGCTTGAAGGCCAAATATTGTCTTGCCAGTTATTGATTTGATATAAGCTGCCTAGTGAATGTAGGCCGATGCCAAACGTTTTTGCTTTTTGGTTAATGAAAAAGACATCCCTGTTAGACTGATAGTATACATGGCGGAATTTTTCAGCAATATCTGCTGGATACTGATTTAAACCAACACAGGCTTGTCCGTTTAATGTGATTGCATAAAGGTCTTTTGACGATAACGCATAAGCCTCTTTCTTACCTCCAAAATTACCATAGTGGACATTAATTGTAAGACCAAACTCTTTAGACGTACGAGTGATCCTAGCGCGATCATTTACAACTTGTTCACGACCATTCTTAACAAGAATTAAAGTAAATTGCTGGCGTATTTTGCTCTCACTATTTGAATCCAAGCCACTCATAGTGCGCAGGAGATCCATAAGAGGATCTTCTATGAAGAAATCGCTGCCGTCATTCAACGTGCATCGAGCAAAGCGATATTTCGGAACAGAATCGCCATTATTCAATTTTTCAAAAAGAAGCACGCTGAGATCATTATTCGAATTGAGTACATAGTCCTTAAGCTTTGAAGTGACCTGAGAATTATTAAAGTCAATTAAGTTGTTATCAGTGAGAAGTTTAAGAAAGTTTCTAGCGGAATAGCCGTGCACGCCTTGCTTTTCTGCTAAATAAGCAAAAAGTGTTTTTCCTTCGATTTCTTCGAATAAGTCTAAGGGGGCACCAAGAGCGAGTAAGCCCAAAAGTCCTTCTTTTGAAGGGTGAAACCAATAGAGTGATTGGCCTTTGGCGTTTTTTAACCGTGGATCAAAGCCATACCTTGCCAAGATTTCCACGACGCTAATACTATTGGGATAAAAAATGATATTTTCATTATTGTAGACGGTTTCGAGTGCAGTATTCGTGGTTTTGTAAGCCTCTAACACTGCAACGAGTAGCTGGCCTTTTTTATCATAATCATAGTGTGATGTAGAGGATGTATTGAGCGCATCTAGAACGCGCAGGAAAAGGCTTTCACCGCCACTTTTGACACTAAATCCGCGAGCAACTAAGCCAGTGATCACTTCGCCGATGTGCTCGTTGGTGTTGTACTTTTGAGGATAAGAAGAGTACGGTTCTTTCCTTACGAGAGTTACAATCTGCAATAAATTCTTTCCTTCCGTGGTCAGTAGATTTTTGGCGTCAAGTAAGTCGACTAATGCAAAAGCGCGATTGAGGTCACGCCATTGAATTTTTTCAAAATATTTCGCTAATGAATTAAGAATCGTGTCCTTTGTTACAGGTGCTGTATTTAGGTAGGCAGCATGATTCAAGTCAAAATATTGGATTAGCTCTTGGATCGCAGCAACCTCTTTAGTATTGTTAGACTCCGAAAAATATCTGTATTCGTATAAAAGTTCGTCTAAAACAGGTGAACGGCCATTAAAAATCTTTTTGAAATCCCAGCCATGAGTCCGTAATGAATTAATATGGGGAGTAGAAGTGTCTTTACCCCATGCTGAAAAAGTGCTCGCCATCTCTTTCGTATCGTATTCGTAGCAAAGGTTTTTGTTCACATCAAAACCGCGCGTAAAAATGAGCTCTATGCTTTCTGCTCTATATTTATTAAGTCCAATAAGGCTTTTGCATTTTTTTGAATAGGAATCCACAAATGGCATTTGAATCGTAATTCCCTTTATAGATAAGAAAAAATCTAGAATAAGATTTGCAGTTTTGCTGTCAGTGAAATCAAGACTTAATAGGTTTTCTCCAGCAGCCCAAATTTGCTCAGGTTGTAGGCCATGAGCCATGCCATTTTGTAAGAGTGTCATGATTTCATCATGCGCTTCGATAAAGATGTGTGGCTTATTGCCAGAAGAAGATGGAATCGAACGAAAAAAACTATAGAGCAATCCGCCTTTATCCGTCGAAAAAGAAAAGTCGATTCCAAGTTTTATAAAGTATTGCAAAATTTCTTTCATATAGCCGCTCTTTTGCATCCTTTGAAACGAAAAAACGCTGGTGATCTCGGCTGGAATCTCTGCGCCCTGAGCTAGTAAGCGATCTGCATCATCGAACTTTGCACTGATGACTGCTTCAAGAAACGCGTTGTCTATGAGGCTTAAATCGACAAATAGTGCGCCCTGCTTGATGAGGCCGTCTTTTGTAAGTTCAGCAGATAATTTTGTGGAGTCAGTAAAAATAGCACCTGCAAAGTTCGCTTTAAAAAACGAAGACCCCGTCAAATCCGCGGCGGTGAAATTAGCGCCAACGAGATTTGCAGAATAGAAATTAATGCCAATCAACTTAGATGCTTTAAATGAAATATTTTGAAAGTCACGTTTAGCCCAGTCTTCATCTTTAAAGTCCGCGCATTCAAAAGTACCATCTGAATTGCGGCCCACTTGGCCTTGAGAGTTTACACAGCTATTGATTCGACGACTGTACTTATAAGTATCAGCAGCAAATGCCTGTATCGACAACAAGCAGCCAACTCCAAAATAGATCAATGAATGCCTCATTCAACCCCCTATGAGCAGGCTGACTGCTATCAAAAACACCCATATGTGTCATTAACCAATGCGATTGCTTTGATTAGTTTTTTGGCACCATGAGACAAGCCTTTTCGAACGTTCGCATCCAGCAGAACATAACTATGCCCACAGGCTTCTTAGGCCTCAACTCCATATTATTGAGGGCAGTTGCTCGTAAACATGACAGGATCTGCGAATACCGCTTTGGAGATGTTTTTCGAATATTGGCCTGTTCCCGCGAGACTAAATGCAGGATTAGCGCAAGTCTTCCCTGCTCAATTTACTATTTATTTATGCTTTCCATTCGGCGGCAAAACATTGAGCAAAAACTGACAAAAAGATGCGTCACTTCTCATAGCCGCGATGTCGGGTGGCCGAGATACTAATTTGTTTTTCTCCTTGGATTCATTTACGTTTATTGAGCCGCGCCAGAAGTCAGGGTGGACGGAATCTCTCGTTAGCACGTGAAGTGGTAGAATTTTGAATTGGTCTCCGCTTTGTTGAATAAGAGTCGGCTGGGCTCCCTCAGAGTCAAAATGTACGTTTGATATACTTGACCAAGGCAATAATATTTTTTCGGTACCAGATACTTGAATCGCTACAGCCGCTGGTTCTGGATAAACCGAGCCGTTGAGTGGCAATTCTATGTCGCTGCCACTTAATTTTTTAGCGACCAGTGTTTTATTCTTAGGATCTTCTTTCGGCGATGACTTTAGCTGCCATATTTGAATCGCTAAACGGGAGGCCCAAATATCCGTTGTCTCATAATCCCAATATGTTCGACTAGGCGGCTCATCCACTCGAAATAACCGTTTTGTCTCAGGCTGCCAATATAGACCACGAACACGATGTCTATTGCGCAAATTAACAATTGGAACACCATCAGACAAAATCAGGTCCAAGTAAGCTCTAGTTTCGTGACCTTTTTGAATATTCTGAAACTCTCCCACGGGCCCGAGCAGAGCAGTCAGCGCTTCACGCCCCTCAATCATTGGTATCGTATCTTGTGTCCTGTCCGGGCAACCCCCGCACAAAATGGTTCGGAGTTTAAGTCAACGAAGTGTCTGAAGGTGACTGCTCCTGTCCCCAGTGTTTTCTTCTCAACTCTTCCGCTCTCTGTCTAGCTCTTTCCCTCCGCATTGTTAGATCGTGTCTACCGATGTGGTGAACTGAGTTCGGTGCGAACCCTCCGTTGCCCTGGTTTGGACGGTTGAAGTTGTAATCCCATATTGCATTCTTGATTGATGTCTTTACCTCCTCTTCGTTCGCGTATTGTTCTTGAAGATTGATCTCTTCCCGCTTGAGTGTGCCGATCACTCGTAAGCGCTCCATGAGCCCTTTTTGCTAAGCCGAGAGCTCTGGTGATAAAAGTAGGTCGGCGAGTCTCTCGTACTTTTCAATGGCTTGAACCTTCGGCAGGTCCGTAAATATTTTCACCAAAGCTTTATATGGATTCACGCCGTTGGTTTTTGCCGTGACGACAAGACTGTAAAGCAGTGCACTGGCGTTGGCGCCATCTTCAGTGTCCGAGAACATCCAGTTGTTGCGGCCGATCGCAAACTTTCTAATCGCTCTTTCGGTAAATCCATTATCGGGCTCAAGGCGCCCATCTTTTAAGTAGCCGATCAGATATTCATATTCTGATGCGAAGTAGGCGAATGCCTTTCCGATTTTACTTTTATCCGGCACTTTGCCCCTTGTTGTCGCAACCCAAACTTTCATCTCTTCAAAGACGGGCGAAGCTCGCTCAAGCCTCATTCGATAACGTTCGTCAGGGGATTTTTCTTTGATCTCAGCCTCTAGGTCGTAAATTTGTTTGTAAAATGCCAAACCCACTTCGCCAAGACTTCGACCGTCTTTGGCGCCGTTCACTACGGCTTGTTCAAATCTGCGGCGAGCGTGCATATTGCAACCAATGCGCACGATCACATCGCTCTCTAAAGCGTCATACGAGTTAAGACCGTCACACTGTAAATAGCCTTCAAACTCCGCAAGTAAAGCCTTTGCCGCATCGCCTGACCGCGAAGTGCTGTAATCGAACAAAACAATTTTATTTAAACCAAAGGGCGTTGATCTAACCCACATCCACGACTGAGCTTCCGCAGTTCTGCCGTTTTCTTTTAAAACTTGAACTCGCGTTTCATCACAAGCAACGTAAAACGCATCCAAAAACCGGTCCGATAAAACATTCCACACGGGCTGGCAAGCTTGAGCTACCGCAACCACCCACCTCGCCATCGTCTGACGAGGAAGGTCTATACCCTGGCGCTTAAAAATATCTTCCATTCGATAAAGCGGCAGACCATCGGCGTACTTACTCACTACGATCGCTGCAAGCAGCTCAGGCGTAGACATGCCTTTCGGTATGATTGCCGGCACGGGCGGCGCCGTCTTCTCAAAATCGCCTGATTCTACCCCGTACTTTGCACGCTGGTATTGAACGACGCTCATCCTGGCCGGCTCGTACTTTAGCTTCTCTGAGATCTCCCAGCCGATCACTTTTAATGGCGTGCCGTCTAAAGCAACTTGTTCATTGATCGGCAATTCAACTTTGACGATCTCTCGCTCAAGATTCTCAGGTAAGGGTTTGCGGTGACCACGCTTTTTAGTAAAGCCCTCCACCTCGATGTCAGACCCCTCTTCATCAAAGCCCGGTTTTTTGGACTCAACTTCGGCTTCGTTGAGTAGCAACTGCTCTTCGGACTCCCAGCGTTCGGATTTCTTCCCAAACCGGTTGCGCTTCAACTCCGCAAGCTGCTCTCTTAGCCACGTGTTTTCGTCTGATAAGAATTTATTCTTCTCTTCACTTCGACGCCAAAGCCCCTGCAAGGTTTCAAAATTTAACCCCGCCGACTCTTGATTCGAAAAAAATGATTCGCTCGTTTGCATCTGAGGGAATCATTCACAATTAAACAGAATAAATCAACTGACACGTTCAAATTTCCGCTCTGCAAAAGGCTTCATCTTCCACACATCGTAACCATCAAGCAGCCAGGCGAACTGCTCAGGACTTATTTGCACAACCGACTCAGTCAGCTTCCGTGGCCAAATAAATTTGTCCCTCTCCAAACGCTTTTGCCATAGCGCAAAGCCAGACCGATCAAAATACAAAACCTTAATCGAATCTCGCCTTCGGCCCATAAAAACAAACAGGTGCGGCTCCATGAAGTCACCCATCTTTGCCGACTCCACAACCTGCGATAAGCCGTTGATCTGTTTTCGCATATCCACAGGCTCTCTATGGATAAATACATTCTTGAACTCATGAACCGATCTCATCGAACGCCTCCATCCCGCAAATGGTAGATCAGCGCCGCTAACCAGCGTGGGTCAGGCAACGGCAGCGCGGTCGACTGAATCTCTCGCGTGACTTCGACCGGAATGAACCTCGATAGCGGCATCATAGCCCGCGACTCCTTTAAGAACTTCGTCTTCCAATAATGGAAAGATTGCGCCCTGAGCTGTTTCGAGCGGCAGTATTCCTCGACACTGCCTGAATACTTATCGGCGGCGTCCACATGGCTGCGCCACAACTGGCGCTTAGATTCGTTTATCGTCTTCAAAATTGACCTCCGGGTTGGAAGTCAGACTAGTGCGGCCGTTTTGCGCAAGCAAAACGGGTTAATGGATCGCTTACGATCACTCGTTCAGTTCTTGCATTGCCCGTTGGTCTTCCAATGCCGCTCAGCCAAAGCCTTAACCCCTGGATCTCGATGTTGTGCTTCGTGTACTTAGCGGCATTTGCGCTGCCGTGGTCCGCGACGACAATTGGTTTCATCGCGCCTGTTGGCAGATGATCAAGTCCCTCGATCACCACAGCTTCGGTAACCAGAGCAACCACTTGCCACTGGGTGATTTGCCAGTGGATTCCCCACGACAAAATCTTTCGCGAGTACCAGTCAAGTAACACCAGCAAAAACATAAACCGGCCATCGACATTAACCCAGGTCCAGTCCATGCCCCACAGAAGATTCTTCTGCCAGGGTTCATGCAAAAGCATGTCGGCGGGTTCGATGACTGGCCTGAACGGTTTGCGCTCAAACGGATGGTTTAATCCGTGGGCTTTCATGATCTCAGCTACTTTGGTTTTGCCAATGAAAACTTTGGCGTTTTTCTCAAGGTAATATGCTATTCGCCTGCAATGCCACTCAGGATGTTTTTTGACGAGCGCCACGACTCGCTTTTCTTCCAAAGGTCTAATTTTATTTAGGCCACCGCCGCCTCCGTGACGCGATTGCATCGCACCTTCGCGCCACCGATGGTACGACCTCGGGTGTATCTGCAAATGCCCACAAATCGTCTCTATTGAGTCGACCTCGCGGGCCTTGTCGATGAACTCCAGCAACGATTCGCGTTGCGCCTTGGTTAAATGGCGGCCATACAGCGGGCCCCTTAACCCTAACGATTCTTTTTTTTCATCGCTTGCAGCTCGATCGACGTTTCTAAAAGCGCCTCGGACAGCCTCTCCGCCTCCAGCTTTAATTCCGCAATCGCTGGATCCTCCTTCGGACGAGGACCGCGCTTGATTTCCTTTAAAGACGAAATCCCGCCCTGCAGGAACTTTTGCTTCCATCGCGACAGTTGTGCCGGAGCAATGGCCTCGCGCCGACAAACAGCACTCGCGCCGATTCGCTCTGCCTCTAAAACCAACTCTGCCATTTTCTCGGCCGAGCGACGGGTTCTTTTTCGTTTTTCTGACTTTGGATTTTCTTGGCTCATTGTGACCCCTTTGTATCATGGTTTGTTCTCCTTCGAGAACAGGGGTCACCTTCGAGATTTCAGATACTTAGGCTGAAATCCGCACACTTTTTTGACTTAAATTATCCCGCCCTTTGTGACGATCGAGCCCGGACAGCACACTTGCGACTGAGCTTCATGCGATCGGCTAGGATCAAAACTAGTTTCCCAGCGCAGAGGGACTCCCTTGCCAAACTCAGCTAAAGTGTCAGGCAGGTAAACGCCAAATCTCTCAATAATTTCAGTTCCTTTTGCTGAAGAGCTGGCGGCGTACCCACCGGCGAGGACTTCAAATATTGTGCCCGTCGTAAGGTCACCAACGAGAGTCACTGTGAACCTAGGGTTGGCTAACATATCGACTCCGGGATACTCTAGCTTTTTTGCAAGCTTGATTGCATCAGCGCCCCAAACAAAAACCATTGCGACAAAAATCGCTTGAGGCGATACAACTCCATGTAAAGTCGAACTTGGCACAGCATGGTTTCGTGCTTCAAGCAGATCATTCCGGGTGAATGAATCTGGGGCCGCAAACGAATTCAAGCTTGCTGTGACGCTAAAGCCTAATACCAATATGTTTACCAAAAAGCGCTTCCACATAAATTAACTCCTCTTGCGGATCGCCATCGTAGCCTATTTTCTGTTTTTTCTCGCCTGTAAGTTTTTTTGACAGTCGCAAGTACAGGGAACCGAATTGACACGCCTAAATCAGTAGGTCGCAGGGTGAGGCCGTCTGATTAAGCTCTGCATTAATTTCAAGTAGCATGTGAGGCCTGCCTAATAAAGCGATTCAACATAGGCCTGGACCTTCTTTTCTTAACCAACCTGGCCCACGCGCAATCGGCGCTACCTACTTACCCTGAAGTAAACAAAATACCTGCAAGCAAAGTCGCTCAATATAAGGAAGCACTTTCTAATAACTTAAAACTAAAAGGGCTCGATGATTGTAACACAAAAGAATTCCTGAGCTTGAACATGGGTCAGTATCTCGCTAGCCTAGCCTCGGTTCGTTTTGAAAATTTTTATTTGTTCCCTGGTGATCAACCCCTGCTTGTGGTGGTGGCATTTGGTGCCGCCCCATTCCGTCTAGAATTTTCAACAAATCGTGAAATGACCGATGTTACAGGAGTGAAGTTAACAACTTATAAAGTCGTCACCCACAGGTTTAACGAAGGCACTCTAGCCGATCCAAAAATGATCGACCGTACAATTGTTAATGTTGATAAAGAGGGCGCCTGCTGGACCTCACTGCCGCCGCGAAACTAAGGAATTTGAGATTTCAGGAGAGATTTAAGCACTTCGATTCTTCATCGCGCGATCAAGATCAAAGGTAGCTTGTAGATTCATCCAAAGTTTAGCTGAAGTTCCTAGTGCGTCCGCCAAATCCAGCGCCGTTTCGGCGGTAATTCCACGCTTACCTTTAATCAACTCGTTTAACTTGGCATTAGTCCACTTCAACTTCTTGGCAAACTCAGCTTGAGTGATCCCCATGGGCTCAAGAAATTCTTCAATCAACATTTCGCCGGGATGGAACGGGCTTTTCGGCTGTTTCATTAATACTCCTACTTGTGATAATCCAATACTTTAACTTCGCTCGCTCCACCGGCAGTCCATTTGAAGATAACTCTCCATTGGTCATTTATTCGAATCGAATGAAAACCCAGTAAGTCGTCTTTTAAAGCTTCCAGCCTATTTCCAGGAGGAACCTTTAGGTCTGTCAAATTCTCAGCATCATGCAAGTACAGAATCTTTCTTCGAGCCGCTCGATAAAGTTCCGGCGGGAAGCTTCGCGTGTGCTTTGACTTCTTATCCTCAAATAAATCGAGCGCTAGCCGGTTGCTGAAGCTAATAATCACGTTATCAGATTATCGTAAGTCGATAATTTTTGCAATCTTTTTTTTATGTAGACACAAAAAGGTTCAATCGGCTTGATTATAAGAAATCTAACGATGCTTGGATCTTTCAGGTCGTACAAACCGCAACTATTAGTTCCGGAATTAAGATTATTCTCGGTGGCGGTGCTTTACCTGCAAATATCTACTGGCAGGTTGTTGCGGCTGACCTTGGGACAACATCCGTTTTTAAGGGCACGATTAACTCGCAAACCTCTATCGTGATGAAAACGGGCGCTAGCATTAACGGCCGGCTTTTGGCAAAGACCGCCGTCACTCTAGAATCGAACTCAGTCGCCCCATAAAATTACGTGCGGGGGATCGGGCTGCTAGTTTGCCGATTCCTCGAACTAATGGGCGCTTGAGCCGGAGCGTGAAGAAATAGTCGGGATTGTGAAGGACAAAGTGCTGCCTTCATTCTTTTTGGACTCAGCCCAAATTTCGCCGCCATGGGCGTCAATAAGCATTTTTGAAATATAGAGACCCAGGCCTAAGCCTCTTCTGTCGCTCGACCCGAGCTGCGCAAAGCGGTGAAAGACTTTATCCAGCTTATCCGCTGGAATCCCCGACCCCGTATCATTAATCTCCACTTGCACCTTTGCAGCAGTCACACTCGCACTGACAGTAATCGATCCGCCTTCATCTGTGAATTTTATTGCATTGCTTATTAAGTTTGAAAGCACTTGTAAGATTCTATCATGATCGCATTGGACTTCGTCAGATCCGGATATTGGAATTGCCCTTAACAGAATGTTCTTTCCGGAAGCTGTAAGTGCAAAGCTTTCGACCGATTGACGAATAATTTTATCCAGACCGTGCTTTTCTACATTGAGCTCGAGCTTACCTAGAGCTATACGCTCCATATCTAGAAGGTCGGCAATCATTCGCAACGAAACATCGACATTTCGTTTTATGAATTCAATCCAATGTTTAACTTCAGGATCGACCGTACTAAACGCCGAGTCCTCTAACAGCATCTCGGCGCACGACGCCGCCGCCCCGATTGGGTTTCTTAAGTCGTGACTTACTATAGCCAGAAACTCGTTTCGGGTGGTCAATGCGATTTTCGTTTTTGAATGCTCTGATTTTTCATCACTGAGCTCGCTGGCGTTCCGAAGAACCTCTGAATCCGTCAGCGTTCTTTCACAAAAAAGGTTTTTGTCAGTGAGTTTTCGCTCTTGCTCTAACAGTCGACTGGCTAAGGCGCTTTTAACTTCCCTCTCTTTTTCAAGAGCGGCGTCCATCAGAGTGCGCTCAAGCTCAACGGCATTATCAGACCGCTCTCTTTCACGTGAGACTCGCTCTTGACCATTACGCTTTTCGTCTTCAACTTGGCCAGTTGCCACTTGCCTCGAAGCGTTTTTGGAGTCAGCCATACTTCGGGCATTTTCCATAGCCTGGTCCGCCTCAAGCCTGCCTTCGGAGACGGACTCATCAATTCGATCTTCAGTACTTTTACGGGATTTAGAAAGTGATTTATTCGTCTTATCGCGTTCCGCAACCAAACTATCATCGGTCTGCTTGCGTTCTTCTTTTAAAAACGACTCTTGCTTACCCATCGGCTTTTACTCAGTCACCCGTGAAGGGCTTCGTTGTTTTATCGTTATTACTCGAGCGCAGACTAGCATAATAACATTAGAAGAGCTTAAAAATTAGTGAATCTCAAGGATTAACTATAACGATCACATCGTCTGTGTTGGTTGCGCC
>JAYSTF010000079.1:0-11281 GCA_043720065.1 Pseudobdellovibrionaceae bacterium
ACTTCCACCCGACCAGTTAAGGATTCCTCTGGCAAGTGACGAATCCCCGTCGCCCCGAGGGCCATGACATTTCATGCAAGTGTTGCGAAAAAAGTAAGACCCCGGAGTTGTGTAATAAACTTCACCAAAGGGACGCTTAGGCTTTCCGTCCTTTAGCATCCAAGGCCTCTGCTCTTCGGGCGGCAGATTTACGACCGGAAACCTACACTCAGGCTTCTTAAGCCAGTAGCCCACTGCATACTCGGTTTTAATTGAGCTCAAAAGTTCTGGCGTGGACTGGAGGTCGCGGTACCGAGTCGGCATTCCGAATTCGCGATCGGCCCAGTCATTGCGTCGGGGCGTGTACTCCCCCGATTCTGACCACGTAAAGTCCATATCGATCCAGTGAAAAGGGTTTTCCGTTTTACATTCGGGAGCGAATGCTTCCGCTGCCGCCACACCTTCAAAAGACCGTATCCATTTTCCGATTACCGTCAGCACTTTACAGTCTGGGCTTCCCGGTGTGTGCATGGGCATTTGGCTAAACATGCCATGTTGTGTGGGCCCGTCAGAAACCTTCCGCCAAATATGAGAAGCATCGAGCTCGCCATTTTGATGAACGAGCCTGCGATTGGGAATCTGCGCGGATTTTTGCTGGGTATTAAATTGAAAAAGTTCGCCCGGACCCAGACCAAGCGTAATTCCATTTTCCTTGGTAAAAGCAAGTCCACTAGGATTGTGACAATGATAACAGTTGCCGACGGTGTATCCATTGGCGCGTTGCTCGTACACATTCACGGGTGTTGTTGCTCCAGAAGTCTCAAGAACTGGAAGCTCTGCTGCAGACGATACATTTTTTATTAATCCATATTCAATAAAGCGTTGAATCTGATTAAGATCGTGCACTTCCGGCGCTTCTTCGCGTCCTGCGCCACTGATCGGCCGCTTATTAAGTTGCAGCGGCGAAAAGCCAAGGATGAAGTTTCTGGCCGGACTCCCCATATGACAATCCATGCAGCGCTGACTTCCAGGTATGCCATAGGGTCGAATTTTATTTTTCTGCACGTCCACTACAACGTCCATGACCACGTCTTTAAATTTGCTTCCGTCTCGGTACGGGGCTTCAACTAAAACCGCGATTTGCTCCGACTCGTTCCACTGATATGTACCCACGAGTGACTTTTCCCATGGCGTTCGCGTGACGATGATTCGCGTTTCCATTCGCCGCATGAGAACTTTTTTATTCGGCAACGTTACCGCGCGATAAAATGTTTTATAGAATCTGGTGTTGTCCGGGATTATAAATTGCTTCTTTGTCGGATCAAAGTCGACGGCTTGCTTTATCAGTTCACCGTTTCCCATTTTCATTGGAACGTGGATCCAGCGACCTTTTTCAGCATTGTCCGCCCAGAGTGGATATTCCACATTGTAGGCAATCGTGCCGTTCTTCGCGAGAGCGAAACTATCGAGGGAGGTCAGATCTGTCTGGCTTAAATATTTTGGCAAATCGGTCATCGTCTCAAACCGACGGTCAGTTTCATAATCAAAGCCAATCGCCTTAGCGACCGGAATACAATCTCCCAACTCTGTAGTAGGCCGGGGCTGGGGTGGGCGGTACTTTCCTCGCCTCGGTGGGGCCGTGTTTCCGATTTCAAAAGTTCCGTTGGGCTTCCCCGCTTTTGTCCATGCGGCAACTTGATTTCCTAGCTCTGTAAACGCATCCGGATTTTTTGCCCTGCGCTCATCGGGTGGCATTCTTTTCTTTGGATCGGCGTGAAGCATGTACTCTTCAATTTTCTCTGCCGATTCGAAAAAACCGGGGAACCACTTTGTCTCTCCGTCGATCGTAGTATTCAAACCTTGCCAGGAATCGATATATGAAAAGCCACCTTTTCGCGCCGGGGCTTGATGGCAGGATGAACAAGATGAATTTAAACTGGCACGGATATTCTGGAAGGACAGCACCTGGGCGGAGCCACCGATGAACGGTGTTTCGACAAAATCATTTTTTGCCGCCGTCGGTGGACATAACCGAGCTCTTGCCTTCTCAGCTTCAGACATTTCGACTTTTGCGCCACAGCCTAAAAACGTAGCGAAGACCAGCACGATGGCCAGTCCCCTAAAAAAACAAATCTTGCTAAAAATAGCTCTCACTAAATTCCGCCTAGTCTACTGTGATAAACTCGTGCGCCTGCATGATTGGATCCATGAATGAACGGTCCGTGATATAGCTCATCAACTGCGCTTCAGCCGTATTCATTTTCCCGCTGCCAGAAATTTCATAAATATAAACCCGGCGGGCCATTGGATAGGTGAAATTGCGAATGGTCGCTGTAGTTGGCAACACCGGAGAATTCCCGGGCTTAGCAGAAAGTGCAACTGGGCGGTTCTGATCGGTCTTTCCAGAAAGACCAGAGTAGCCCACCGCTAACGGATTTCGCGAGGTGACATCAGCGATATCCGCAGTCTCAGCCAATGCCGTCACGCAAGCGCCGAAAGCTTTCACTCCAGTGAAATACTTAAACGCATCCGTTGTCCCTGAGCTATCGTTACGGCGGTAAGCGGCGATTACGCCGGTAAGACCAGAGTTAGGAATCTGATCCCAACGAGTGATTTCGCATGTATAAATCTTAGCTACAGTCGAAATATCAAGTGCGGCGAGAGGGCTAGTAGCCTTAACAAATACTGATAAGCCATCAAGACCTAATACGTGGGGAACTGCGCCGGCTCCTTTTGCAGTGAGCTGCTGTACTACATCCGGCTTTATTTCGCGCGACAGGGGCGCAATACCTTGATCGCCGGAAACTAATCCTTTTTCTCCCTGGCCAGAGCCTCCGCCCGCGTACTGAATCTGCTGATCCATTCCGGCCGCGATGATCGCGTCAGTGACCGCACCTGCTAAAGTGTCCGAGCCTGCGAACACGTGCTTATTTTGTGCGCTCGCTAAGGACGAGAGTAAAAGTGCAGTTGCTAGAATCAATTTTCTCATTTAGTTCCCCTTCCGATATTTTTTTATCGAAGTGTTACAGTTGCTTTCCTAAAGATTTAGTACAGCGACTGCGGGGAAGCATGTTGGGATACAGACAGGGAAGTGTTAAAAACCCTGATTAAAAACTAACAGAGAAGTCGAGTTGCGTGCCGCGGTAATCGCGTTTGACCGTATCAACGCCGCGCTCAGCCTCAAACTGTGACCCCGTAAACGTTGCGTTTTTAGAAATCTGATAGGCGATTTGCAGCCGATAGCCTTCGTTGTCGGTTCCGCCGCCGTTGGAATCACTATCAGTAAACGCTCCAACAACAGAGTCGGCTTCCTTTTGCACTCGCGCTATAGACAAAGTGAGGCCGCCTGTTTTTCCTAAAATGCCCGCTTCGAGCGCGGTTGCTTGTGAGCCAATAGAATAGTTTCTTATATATTCAAAAAACCCGCCCACTTCGCCGCTCCCCACCTTTTGTCTGGCTTCGGCGCCCAGATTCGCAAGCGTATACTGGTTCTTAAATAAGTAGCGCTGGCTCGTCGGCGTGGCTGTGGGATTAGGAGCGTAGACAGTGTTCCCGCGATGGCGATCGAATGGTGTAGAGTATTGATCAACATCCGAACTTGCTTCCACTCTCCCTATCGGTTTGTTTTGTATGTTTAGAAAGTGATAAGTACCGGCGTGCACCGTCCAACTGAATTCCCCATGCTTCATTCGCAATCCTAAGTCGGCCGCTGCCAAGCCTGTATCGACAACATCGTCGGGCTTGGTGTAGATCTCAGCGATCATGAAAGCTCCGAGGTTTAGAAATGCACCGCCGTCTTCCCACTGCGGCTCAAATTTCGCTGCGATCCCTTCGAAGGCAATATCCGCATCGAAAAGCGTCTGAACCTTAACCGGACTCCAGAACGGATTCGCTATTCTCCCCGCCCAGACATGGCCGAAATCATGAAAGGCCCAGTCTACATAGGCGAGATCAAGACCGAAGGATCTTCTTGCCATACCAGGGCTGCTCGAATCGCCAAGGGTTTGGTTCGTGCTGATGGCAGATGTGGCGGTGGCCATCCGAATTATGGCTTTAGTAGCGGGATTTACTTCCGCTTTTAACCCCAGTCGAACTCTTAGTTGCTGAAATTTCCTCTCTTCATCGATGGCCTCTTTCGTTTGCGCCATTCGGTATCGGATATCACCCGACCATTCAAACGGCGGCTTTGGGTCGCCTGAAGGCAGCGGCGACACCGTGGTGGTCACCGGCGCTTGTGCATAAGCTGAAAGTGAAAACATCAATGACATCAAGATGAAGTGAAAGATTCTCATAAACGCTATTTTATCGATCACGGGCCTAAAGCAGGTCAACTGTGGCCTACAGCCTGACACAACCCTGACAGAAAAAATCTGAAGAAGTTTCAACCAGACGATCTCGCTTGAGAATCACCGCGGCATACATGACCTTTGGGTTTAACCAAAAGGCTGCCGAGGGGGTGGATATTTTGGGATATCTCCTTAAGTTTGGACTCGCTTCATTACTTAGCTTTTCAGTTCAAGTTGCTGCAGAGACATTCGCCAGTCAATTTACCAATGATTTAAGCAGCTCTATTATTCCCATCAACCCAGGCCGCTTAGAGTTTGTCGCCGCTCGAATTTTTCTCGCCGAACCAAGCTATTTAGAAAAATGGGGAATCGTTAATCGCGATGCCGCAGCTTCTTACAAAGAAATTCTAAAAACGATCGTTCTTAATTCAGACATGATAGAGCTTGGAGAGAACGGCCGAAAGCAAATCGCTTCAATCCCGACTTTAACTAAGCGCCATGGTTCCGCGTCGATGGCTCGCGCGTCAACTATTGTGCACGAGCTCGCTCACGCCGAATTTGACCTCTTAGTAATGGAAAAAAAGACGCTAGAGGATCTTTTCCTGGCCGGTGTTTTCGAAAATGAGATCCTGCCGTGGCTAAAGCGCCGCACACCTAGTGGTATTCATATTTTTTGGCCTAGAGCCGCCGCCTCGGAATTTTTCGCTTATTATCGCGGTGATCTGATTCTCTTTCTTCATGGAGAGCTTGAACGGATTTTAAATTTTAACGGCCTTTCATTTTACTCGCCCGGCCGCTGCTTTAAGCTTAAGCGGCATGATGAAAATCGATTTTTAGTCGATGAGCAGCAAAAACATCGTTATCGCGACGTCTACTCCGTTAGTTCGATTTGGGTAAAGGGCAAACAACTATCCCTGCCCACGAGCGGTCCCGACCCGTTTCTTATAAAATGGCAGCTCGCTCTATGGCAGCATTTCGAAGCGCTGTTTTCTCCACCCAGAACGGATGCCGAGTTCGCCGCGAGGTTAAACTTAAGCCCGTATTGGCGGGCGCGACTCAATGAATGCCATATTCGCTAAGATCAAGTTGACGTGGCGCGCGTCTTTCTTCATATTGGCCGCTAAATCTCCATCCACAGGTGAAAAGTCATGAAATCAGTAACCGAGTTTCCTACCCATAAATTGGTCAAAGGCATCGATGCGAAGACTGCCCTGGCGGCGGAAGGCAAATCCCCCGAAGAGATTCAAACCACTCTCGGTGAGACCTTTAAACTAGAAGGCGATAAACTTAAGCTCTTTTTGAATGCCTGTGAAGTCGCCTCCACAAATATGGACAAACTTGCCCGCGTTCTGGTGGTTAGCCTAACTGAAGGCGAAAACGCTCCCCCTAAAGCTGTAAAGATTGAAGAACATCATTACGTGCCTGACTTCGCAGTAGATCCCCGTAAGCCTAATCTTGAAAAGGCTGTCAAAGGCGGCGGCAATCAAAATAAGGCTAAGTCTAAAGGACCTAAGCCGTCTCCTTGGGGCATCTCCCCAGAAGAATTAGAAGCCAAAAAGAACGCTGGAAAAACCAAAAAGCCGCAGTAGGCTCTCTTTAATGAGGGTTTAGCTTTTTGCGCAAAATAATGATTTTTCAACATGTCGGGCATGAGCCGTTGGGAACGCTAAACCCACTGCTCAAAAGCGCCGGCTTCCGCATTCGCTATGTTAATTTCGGCAGAAATCCTGATTTTCAGCCCGATCTCGAAGGCTATAACGGCCTTATAATCCTTGGCGGGCCCATGGGGGTCTACGAGGCCGACCGATTCCCTCATCTTTTAACAGAAATGAAGCTTATCGAAATGGCAATGAAGATGAACATCCCTGTTCTCGGAGTTTGCCTAGGCTCACAGCTTATTGCCTCAGTTCTCGGCGCCGATGTTCGCCAGGCTCCCCATTGGGAGATCGGCTGGTACGATCTTCACCTTACAAAAGATGGGAAGGCCGACCCTCTCTTTGCACACTATAAAGACGGTGAAAAAATATTCCAACTTCATCAAGACACGTTCGAAATCCCGAAGTCGGCCGTTCATTTAGGAAAAACGGCGCTTTTAGAGGGTCAGGCGTTTCGCTACGGCGAAAAAATCTACGGCCTGCAGTTTCATTTGGAAGCGGATAGCCCAATGATCATGCGCTGGCTGAATCGGCCAGAGAATCGCAAACTAATCGCCGACTCAAAAGGAATATTTACGGCGGAAAAACTTGAGACTGACACAAACAATTTAATTTCCCAGTCCGTCCAATTGGGCCGCGACACGTTTACTAAATTCATCGAGATCTTTAAATTACCCGAGCGGCCAGAAGTATTGGGCTCGACCCACGGAAAGCCACCCAAAAGCGAGCGCTGATTATCAGAGTTATCTTTTGATCGACAGCTCGCCGGATTCATCAAATGGAATATTAAACAGCCCGAACTTCGCCTCGCCCCTGATTCGGTAAGGACTCTTACCCTTTAGGGCAAAATCCAGCGCCGATGAAAAAAGCTGATCGAAACGAACGGGAATGGGAACGTCGATGGAGGTCTCTGAATTCGCTGCTAGATTAGCCGCCTGCTCGAGTTTCCCGTCGATGAGCTGCTTGCCGTCCAATTCAATGTTGTACTTTAGCCCGTCCACTTTTAACGGAAAGCTGTTTGGGTTCATGACGTTCAAAACAAAGACAAGCGTTGCACCCTCAACATTATAATCACGCATGTTTACCCGCTGAACTGCCACTTTCGGCTTCTCAATTGCCTTTCGCGAAAAATACGAGCAACCCGCCAAAACGGCCAAAAAGAGGAGCAGAACTACAGCTTTTACCTTCACATCTAACTATCCAAACGGCCTCGTAGCCAAATCGTCACAACTTCGCAATGTTTACTAGTGCCAATTGACGGCCTAAAACGCTATAAAGCAAGATGCTTTTCTGACATAAAAAGGATACCGTATGAATTCTGAAAAATGTGAAACCGGAGTTCCAGGCCTAGATGAGGTTCTTAGCGGTGGACTGCCGCGCAATCACCTTTACCTTTTACAAGGGCGTCCGGGCACTGGGAAGACTACACTGGCTCTTCAGTTCTTATTGGAAGGAGCCCGTCGAGGCGAGCGCACTCTTTATGTCACATTCTCCGAAACGCGGCAGGAATTGGAAGCCGTCGCGAAGTCTCACGGCTGGGATTTGTCAGACATAACGATTCTTGAATTAATGGAAATATCAGCAGGCATTGGACACGCAAATCAAACCACCCTTTTTCACACGTCAGAAATTGAGCTGAGCAAAACCATTGCTTTACTGCTAGAGAAAATCAAAGAGGCCAACGCTAAGCGCGTCGTGTTTGATTCAGTTTCCGAGCTTCGGCTTCTTGCAGATAACTCGCTACGCTACCGGCGCCAAATGTTGTCTTTTAAACAGTTCTTTATTAATCGCGGCGCCACGGTCCTTTTTCTTGATGATTTGACAACTGAAGCCGGCGATCTTCATGTGCAGAGTATTGTTCATGGCGTATTGCTGCTGGAAAAATTTCGCGCTGGTTACGGCGTGGAACGTCGGCAATTTCACATCGCAAAACTCCGTGGTGTCGGATTTCGCGGCGGCACCCATGACTACCTAATCCGGCGCGGTGGTGTCAGTATTTTCCCCCGCTTGGTTTCCTCCGACCACGCTTCCGATTTCAAGCGGGAGGTGTATTCGACTGGCGTGAGAGAACTCGATAGCCTTCTTGGTGGCGGCTTTGACAAAGGCACAAGTAACTTACTTCTGGGCCCAGCGGGAACTGGGAAGTCAACGATCTCGGTGCGTTTCGCTGTCACGGCAGCAGATCGCGGGCTAAAGGTAGCGATCTATTCCTTTGAAGAGAGCTTAGCAAACATCGTCGCGCGCGCAACGGAACTTGGGATGGATTTGGCTGGGCATCTTAAAACAGGAAAAGTCAGTCTTAGAAAAGTAGACCCCGCTGAAATGACACCAGGACAATTTACCTCGATGCTTCGCGAGGCAACAACCCGAGACGAAATTGACGTCGTCATTATCGACAGTCTCAATGGCTATATCCACGCCATGCCGGAACAGCAGTTCCTTATGCTGCAGCTGCATGAGCTGCTCGCCTACCTCGGGGGCCGCGGCGTTGTGACGATTATGATCCTAGCGCAAGCTGGGATTGTGGGCGCCATGCAGTCTCCCCTAGATCTGACTTATCTCGCAGATTCGGTAATCATCACGCGCTATTTTGAAGCTCTCGGCCATGTTAAGAAAGCCATATCGGTGATAAAAAAACGAACTGGCCATCATGAGAATACCCTACGTGAACTCAAAATTGGTCAAGGTGGCATTATTGTAGGTCCTGTGCTGGAGAAGTTTTCAGGAGTATTTACCGGGGTTCCAACGTACTTAGGGTCTAACGGTGATTTTATAGGAAATGACCTATGACTTCTTTTCCAGAGGTGCGCGCGGAAACCGTCTTGGTTCTCGCGCCCACGCTCAATGACACTTCAGTCGCCGTCGAAGTCTTGGAAGCTGCGGGGTTTCCATCACTCGCATGCAGAGATCTGAATGATCTTTCGGCTAACATAGCCGCGAGCTGCGGTGCCGTCGTGTTATCCGAAGAAGCCATTGGCCTAGACGACATTGCGCACTTTCAGAATTTTATAAAGCAACAACCGGCCTGGTCGGATATCCCGATTATATTACTGACCAGCAATGATGCTTTTCGCGCAATCGATTTCTTTTCGGAAAGCGGCAACATTTCAATCTTGGAGCGCCCGTTTTCGAAGCTCACATTGGTTCGGTCCGTTGAGGTGGCGCTGCGCGCGCGTCGACGGCAATACGAGGTTCGCGATCTCCTGACGGAGCTAAATCGGGCAAAGATTGAAGCTGAGCGTGCGAACTTATCAAAGACCCAATTTCTTGCCAATATGTCGCATGAGATAAGAACTCCGATAGGTTCAATCCTTGGGTTTACGAACCTAATGAAGAGCGGCTCAACAACTCCTCAGGAAAACGTTAAATACATGGGGATCGTTGAAAGAAACTCCAAACAGCTTTTACGCTTGATCGACGATATTTTAGATTTATCAAAAGTCGAAGCCGGCAAGATGACGATAGAAAAAATTAATTTTTCACTAACGGAATTTCTTAGCGAGTTTAACTCAACCATAGCCTTTCGCGCCGCCGAGAGTGAGATTCGCTACGTGTTCGAGGCAAAAACCTTAATTCCCAACCAGATTTGTACGGATCCAGTGCGACTTCGACAAATCCTAACGAATATCGTAGGCAATGCTCTTAAATTTACGAATTACGGTGAGGTGAAACTTTCCGCAAGCTTCGAAAACTCGACTTTAAAATTCGATGTGCAAGATTCTGGCGTTGGAATCGCGCCTGAACAGGCCGCTAAATTATTCCAACCTTTCTCCCAGGCTGACGCATCTACGACTAGGAAGTTTGGTGGCACGGGCCTAGGCCTTGCCCTCTCTAGGCGCTTGGCGGAATCTCTTGGCGGAAAGCTTGAACTCGAGGCGAGCCGTTTGGGTGAAGGCAGCGTCTTTGCTATTGAAATTCAAGCCCCGTTGCTAAAGACCGCCAAGCTCATTGATCCTAGTCGGCGCTCCGCTGCGAGCGGACCTCAACGCTTAGATCAAAGAGAGAAATTGCTTCCTGGACTCAAAGTGCTCCTCGTCGAGGATTCGGCCGATAACCAAATGCTTGTCACGGCGTTTTTGAAAAGGGAAGGTGCTGAAGTCACTTCGGTATTTGACGGCGCCCAGGGTGTTGAACTCGCAATGAAACAATCGTTTGATGTTTTATTGATGGATATTCAAATGCCTATTTTAGACGGCCATGAAGCTACCAGAAAGCTGCGCAGCTCAAATTACACTAAGCCCATCATTGCACTCACGGCCCATGCAATGAAGGAGGAGCACAGTCGTTGTGTCGAATCCGGGTTTACGGCGTTTTTAACCAAGCCTATCGAGAGGACCTTACTCATCGAGAAACTATCTAGCTTCGTCAGGCATTAGACCGCGACCCACTAGGGTAGCATTTAATTTGGCCCGGTAAAGCCGCATTAAACTTTCGCCAGCCGCCTGGCCCTCTAGAATTCTAATTGATTTCGCAATCGCCTCAAGCGTCGACATTCCATTTGGGAAATGCTCTCTTCTTAGGTGCTGCTTTCCGCAATTTGTTTCTGAAATCTTCACCCGGATTAGAGATTTAAACTCCGGGTAGCGGGAATTCACTTTAGCAGCTTGGCGCCAATTGCCATCGGCGACAATTAACTGAATTGGCTTTTGCGGACTTAACTGAGCAAGCTCAATTGCGTCTTCAGAAGGAAACAGTATCACTGTTTCGTACTCTGGGACCAAAAGATCGCTTAAATTAGACCGCTCATAATCAAGGCCACGAATTCGCATTTCGGAATTTACCAGCGCTTTAAGCGCTAATGTCCCACTGTTGGTTGTCCGCTTTAGTTCCTTTGCATGGATGATCAAAGTGACTTTTGTGCTTAGACTTAAACTTGGAATTTGAGCGCATATGCATCGCGACTTATGCAGGCTACAAACCGGGCAAGGATCCTTGGTCTTTCGCTTGCGTTGGCCAGGTTTCCTAATCAATGAATTCACCCCACCCAAGTTGTTGAACCAGCTGAAGGAATTCAGCGGCGAGAGGTGCTTGCACTTTGATCAGCTGTCTGGTGCGAGGATGAGGAAACTCCATATCCGTGCAAGCTAAAAGAAGGCGACGAATCTTATAGGTGTTTTGAAAAAACCGATTATGTTTACCGCTGCCGTAGTTAATATCACCGATGATCGGGTTTCCTAAATGCCTCAGGTGGCGGCGAATCTGGTGCGTTCGCCCAGTCTCTGGCTCTGCCCTTACTAACGAATAACGTGATGTTGGATATTTATCGACACAAACGGCAAGCTCGCAACTGGCCTTGCGATAGAACGTAGTCACCGCAGCTTGGGGCGGCTTATTTTTGCGCGCCAGCTTGTCAGCTTTTTT
>JAYSTF010000080.1:0-11257 GCA_043720065.1 Pseudobdellovibrionaceae bacterium
GTCGATCTTTTTGCTGGTGTTAAGGATAAATACAGACAAGGCACGTGTCTTTCGGGCCTCCTCAGCTGGCTTAACTTCTTGCTCATTCAGAAATTTCGGTAGGCGATTCGCATAAGTTTCCGCCTGTAAGGCTTCATAAGAGTCTACAGCTTGCACCATATTTTGTGAAACCGCCGGCAATGACATATCGATATAATTTAAGTAGCTACCATCTTTCAGGCGTAGCGAAAAAACACCGGCGGGCGCGTAAGGCATTAGTCGTGCCCGTTGCGCATTCGACACCGGGCGCTCTAACACTGAGATGCACCTTAACTGTGCCGCTTGAAAATCGCCGACTGGTGTGTCGGCATTAGCAGAAAATTCTATGAAAACCAGAAGAGCAATTCCCGCTGCTCGTAAATCTCTTCTGGATTGCCGTCCTAAGCATTCCATAACTGTTCATAGGGAGCAATCCCGAGACCGGCGTGAAACTGCTCTCAGTTGGTTCTCAGGTGTAAGTTTTCAAGCAAGGTGTCGTTAATGGTCGCCAAAGAATTTCTTATCCTTAATATTACTGCCTAATGAAATGTCTCAGAAATAGACAGCTGTACACCTGCTAGTGGCAATCCCTTAGCGCCATAGTGAATTTGGCCATTCAAAGCGCCCATATGGCCTCCCCGCAGGTACGGGCCATGCTCTTAGATAAGAACCATATGGTGCAATACTACATCTTAATGGCGGCGGTCCTATTCCTCAATATCTCCGTTGTTGAGCATGCGTATGCTAAGACTAGAATTTCGCCAACAGCGTTTACTGATGCTGCTAAAGAGGTCCTGACTACCGATGCGAAGAAATTAATTAAATCTTTATTTCAATTGCCGGTAGATCCCGATGATGTGGATATTTCCAATTTCACACAGGCTCGTCGAGTCGTTAAAATGGGCAAGTACATCCATAGGGGCGACCACTGGGGTATTGATTTTTCATCCCGCGGCCAAACTGACGTTGCGGTAAATGCAAGCTTAGACGGAATTGTTGTCGGCGTTCAAAGTGGTTGCCCCAATGGCAAGCGGCGCCGCTGCGGCCGCGGCTTCGGCAACTTCATTAAAATTCAGCACCCCGACGGGACGACCACTATGTACGCTCACCTTGCTGAAAAATGCATGTCAGAATCGAAAGTCGGATTAAAAGTAAAGACTGGCCAGAAGATCGGCTGCATTGGAAACTCTGGCAAAAGTAGCGGCTTTCATCTTTGCTTCCGCGCTATGAACGCAGACGGTAAGCCCATGCTGCCTGAGTTACTGCTAGGATCCGCACTGGCGTTGGTCGACCGGCAAAAATCAGCCAAAGTTCCACAGCATCTTGCCGCCATAAAAAAAGTAATTACGGACGAAGGTGTACGATGATCACACTCTTAATGCGCACTACACTTCTACTTCTTCTCGCATTAAATTCCCCCGTAACTGCGGCACACACTTCCGCCGTCTACAAGTCCGCACTCCGAAACCTCGAAATGGCGTGCCTGAAAAACCAATCCGAGCCGCGAGTAAAAAAATGGCCTGGCAGCTGCTATTGCCTCTCTCAGACCCTCCACCAGGAACTCCGTCTCGAACCCCGCGCAACTGCCATCCGCGAATTAAATTGGACCCGAAGAGTGTTCGACGAAACTCTCCCCCAAGCCGAATTCGAAAAAGATCCACTTAATTTAATTGAAATGTTGGATGATACGATCAACTCATGCAATAAATAGGCATGTTTCTTGTTGTCGCAGCATTCATTGTGGTTCAATTTTTCAGCTCTATGGCCTGCGCAAGTGGCGCGGATACAGGTGCATCTAACGCTCACCATTTATCAAATGGAGAGTTTGTTAATACCGATGGAACCACCAGCAACGGAGAGAAGAACTTTTTTTCAGTCATGCTGCGTTTTGCTTCTGGGGAATTCTCTGCGGAGCCGCCGAAGCTCGGGTACGAAGAGTTTTCCAAACAAAGCCTAGCTGTACCCAACTTTGAAAGCTCAACTTCGCATGACGGAGCACCTACAATCACATGGCTGGGCCATGCCGGAGTCTTGCTGCAAATCTCAGGACTAAACCTAATTTTTGATCCAATTCTAAGTGAACGAGCCAGTCCCATTTCTTTGTTTTTTGGCGCCAAGAGAAAAGTGCGCCCGCCAATTCAAGCATCAGACTTGCCGCAGATTAACGCCATCTTAGTTTCACATAATCACTTCGACCATCTTGACCGCAAAACGGTAGCCGCAATTTTGAAGCAGAGTAAGAATCCGGCGACACTTTGCGCTTATGTACCGCTTAAAATGGGAAAGTGGTTTAAAGACATCGGATTCCGCTGCATTCACGAGTTCGATTGGTGGGACCGTGTTGAGATTAATTCCGCTATATCAGTCACAGCAGTGCCGACTCATCACTGGAGCCGTCGCGGCCTCTTTGACCGAAATCATGTGCTTTGGGCCGGGTTTATGGTTGAAAGGACATCGCCTAAGCCGTTTAAATTCTTACACTTGGGAGATACCGGCTACAGCGCTGATTTCAAAGAAATCGGCAGACGCTTTGGACCTATCCATTTAGCTGCGATTCCTATAGGCGCATACGAGCCAAAGGACTTCATGGGTCCGGCTCACGTGTCTCCAGCTGAAGCTGTCAAAATATTTAAAGATCTTCGCGCCGAGTCCGCAATTGGTATTCACTGGGGAACTTTTGAATTGGCCCGTGAGTCCCTGGATCAACCACCCATCGATTTATCGACTGCTTTGCAGGAAGCGAGCGTGCCTCAAGATTCGTTTTTTGTTATGAAGCAAGGTGAAACAAAAGTATTCCACCAACATCAGCAAACAACCAAATAAGATGTCAGTTGAGAAATGTAAGAGTCGTAAAACATATTCAGCTGTTTCAGAGGCAGACTATTTCACCAGGCCCTCGAGATTGTCGGCATTGGATTTATGTCTGTCGCCTAAAGTTAAAGGAAGAGATTGCTGTTGCGACAGAAATGGCCCCATCTCCTTCTGCCGTAGGTTGGTTTGATCGATCATTGACCAGAAAAAAGCCGCTTAGCCGAGCCGAAACAGATAGCTACGTGGTCGAGCTTCAAGACATAGCATGGATCTTCCCGTAATTTAGGCGCACTTACAGTCGCGATATCGGCCGCCGGCCGCGCCCCGGTCGGCCGAAATCGCGCGTCTTTAGCCAGATGCCGTTGAGATCGGGCTACACTTTGCAACTCCCGTGGCGGCTGCAATCCAAAGGGGTGGTCATGTCCAACGCAATGAAGTATATTAAGGATCTCGAGGCTGCTGGCTTTAAGAGAAATCAGGCCGAAGCCCAAGTTCAAATGGTGTTGGACGCACTGGAAGGAGATCTCGTGACAAAAAGTGATTTTGCGATCTTCCAGGAACGCCTTGAAAACCGATTTTCTCAAATTGACGCTCGATTCGAGCAGACTCAGCAATTTTTCCGCAGCGAAGTTAAAGAAATGAAGAGTGAACTCAAAGAAACCGAATTCCGATTGGTCACGCGGCTTGGTTTCTTAGTCGTAAGCTCCGTTTCCATTGCCGTTGCAACACTCACTTGGCTGATTAAAGCTTAATGGTTATTTCCGACCTAGCGGATAGGTAATCCTGTGCGATTTGGGGTACCTCAATTGGCCACCTGGCGGTGGGGCCAACCAATTGCCGGCGTTCTTTAAGTCTATTTGGGGGCGACTCCCCCTCTTTTTTTATGTCCAAAATTCAGCCAGCAAACGGCCCAAAGAAAAAATCGCCCAACCAGCTTCGGGCTTTGCATTGTGGCTCTTAACAGCAGGTCGGGAGTTCGAACACTATTGATAGTGGCGATCCTAGCTTGTTATTATCCGAACGGATCTATCCAGTTGATTTCAAAGAGCATTTTTTTGAAACCCGCAATCGAATTTCCCCTGAAGACGCTAAAATCATCTTTGAAAAGTATAAAAACGGGTGTTCTCTAAGAGATCTCGCGAAGCTATTCGGATACTCAAAAAGCAAAATCCGCTCGATATTAAAACAACATGGGCTCAAGCCTCGTGTTGGTCTGACTCAAGCCACTCACAAGCGTTCGCTCAAGTCCGGAAAGCAAGGCGCATTACCTTATTACGGATTCTGCTATTTCGAAGGCCAAATAGTAAAAGACCCGCGAGAGTTTCCAATACTTCAAATGATTCACCGGCTCTGGAGCCAGCGTAAATCCATTCACCAAATAAATCTGGACTTGAATCGAGCCAAAGTTTTATCTCGTAAAGGCAAAACATGGAGCTGGGCCGCTATTCAAAATATTGTTGTTCGTTTCGAAACCAAGAAAGTCATTCTATCGAAAGGCGGAAAATATGAATTTCGATAAACTCTTCACTTGGATTGTTGGGGTTGTCATTGCATTCGCAGCAACTGGCCGGCTCGATATTCTTCAATCCTGTGTGTGGCGTGCTCAAGCGAAATTAATATATGAATCACGCACTTCGACATGGGACAGTCCCAGATTTTTCCCTAACGGGAAATACTAGCTGATGTGTCATTGGCGACAAGTGCTGCAAGACAAAATTGACTCATTTGAAGACTGGTCTATCATCGGTGTATGAAATTTTCATCACTCATACTTTTAGTCGGAGTTCTAGTCGGATGTGCGAACCATCAGCCAAGTTCAGTTTCTGAGGACCCGGAAGCGGCAGAAGCTTATACCAAGGTTGAAGTCGTTGAACTCACTACGTATTCATTTACTTCCGACAGTTTTTTTGATGAGAGAAAAAATCTGTCTTTTATTGAAAGACCTGCCGAAGAAAAATTCGTTCGTTGGGCGGCAGAGGCTATAGCTAAGGTAAATAGACTTATTCCGTCTGAGAATCGAGTGCCAAAGGTAAAGTTAAAATTGATTTTCAGTGCAAATATTAAAACCAGGCGTGCGCTTCTGAAAGATGTCCCGATTTCAATTATTGAAAGTTACCAAGAGCCCAAGACGAATTCGATCCGTCTTGGCATGCTGGAGCTAAAAGATAGCCAACTATCCTTTCAGCAGACTGTCGCACACGAATACACGCATCTCATTTTTGAAAAGGTCAGTCGAGAGACCGGCGCAACACCATTAGAAAAAGAACATATGGAATTCTGGCTAAAATCTGTTTACGAGGGCGTTGCCGATATGATGGCGAGTCTAGCCCTCGAAACTCCTTACACTGGAGAGCCTGGAATATGGTCAACCCGAAATATTAATGAATTTAAAACTCTCGATGAGGCCAAGGGAGCAAAAGCTTCGACAGTTCCGAGAGCAAAAAAGGCTTTTCGGAAAATGGGTCTGATTCCAAAATACAAAATTTATGAAGAGTGGCTTAAGCGAGTTGAGCAGTTTTTCAAAGCTTCCGGAGGCGCAGATCCCTACGCGGAGGGGACATGGTTTGCTGGCGCCCTCTTGAAAAAGGCAGATACTCCTGCGCGACGAACAAAGTTGATAAAAGTCTTAATTGATTCAGCGAAGGTCGGAAAAATTGAAAACGAAATTGAATCATTTTATAGGGATATTGTAGGACGGCTGTAATCTGTGTTTTATTTCTAAATTTTGTGGTTCTTCTTAAGCCAAGTTGAAACTTCAGTTTTCAGTTCCAAACAGAAATCAATCAGTTCCTGCACTTCATCCTCGCTAACGTTTCCCGCAAAGTCATACTCCGTTTCATTGCGTTTTTTGCGACAGGCGTCTAGGTAATCGGCGTTGGGTTTGTGTTTGTCGCCGAGAATAAGTGGCAGAGATTGAAGCGTTCGATAGTGCGCTAATTTTTTCTCGGGTCTATAGCCTGATGTGTGAAGAAGTATTGTACAAAGCTTCAAAGCTGCGTTGTAAGCTATACCGAATTTCCAGTCGTCGGAAATTCCGTGAGCGGTAGCGTCTTTCAGGTCGCGCTCCACGATCGCAAAAAGATTCTTAATTTCATCTTTGCTTGGTTTGTGTGGGCGAAGCCAGCCATTCTTGCCCCAATCAGCTAAGGACATTTTCGTCTCCAATTAGAAAGACCTTTTTCTCAAGCAAGATGCTTTTGATGAAGTGGTCTCTCCTTTTCATCTTTTCTTTCCAAGATTTCATTGAGTAAATATGTGGATTTATTTCTCGCTGAGTTTTTTCTGTGAGATTTTTAAAGACTGAAGATAGCGCGCGCAGCCCGACATTTCCGACAATGATCAAATCAATATCGCTATGGGATTTTTCTTCGCCCTTGGCATAAGATCCGAAGATAAAAGCACACTCGATTCCTTTAATTGATCGCAGCGTTTCTTTAAGCCGTTCAACGATTCCAGATGTTTTTTCAACAAGGCCGCAAATTTCTTTGTAAAGTGGATGATCTGCATTCGCAGTGTAGTAAAGACGATTGCCATCGCGTTCAGACGTGACGAGATCCAAATCTTTAAGATGAGCGATTTCTTTTTGAATCGTTCCGATCGACAAACCTGATTGACGTTGAAGATTGCGAAGATGAATCGAAATTTTGTCGCCATTAAAAAGCAGGCGAAAAATTTCGGCGCGAACTTGGCTTGATAGGATCTGAGTTAATAAATTCATATGTATGTTTATAGCATACAATTGTATGCCCCTGGCGTACATATCGGAATGCCTAATGGCGATAGATACTGGCTAAAAGTCGAGTCTTTTCAGGTAGATGCGGCGTGACCTAAACTGTAGGCCCAAACTATGTAAAAAATTCAAATGGCGATGCCGGCAGGAATCGAACCTGCGACCAGCAGCTTAGAAGGCTGCTGCTCTATCCAACTGAGCTACGGCACCGAAAGATAGGCTGTCGTACGGTGTTCGACTTATTCAGTCAAACCGGGTTAGCGATGCGCGGCATCATGTCCTGCGAAAGCAACTGATTCCCTTTCATGAAATTAGGTATTATCAGTTCTCGAAACAGTAATGTGCAGGCCATTGGGGTGAAGCAAAAACATGTCTTTGAGTGATATTTTTATAGATATTTATCGCAGGGACACCTGGGGTGGGGGCTCGGGACCCGGGTCTACGCCAGAGAACACCAAGCCCTATCGCCTATTTTTACAGTCGTTTATCCGGGAAAAGAAAATTTCGTCCGTTGTTGATTTGGGCTGTGGGGATTGGCAGTTTTCCCGGTTAATCGATTGGACGGGGGTCAACTACCTGGGCGTCGATTTTGTGCCCGCGGTTGTTAAGGCGAACCAGGAAAAATTTGGTCGTGAAGGTGTTCGGTTTATTCAAGGCGATATCCTTGCCGCGGCAATCCCCCCTGCAGATTTATTGATCATTAAGGACGTTCTCCAACACCTAAGCATTAAAAATATTCAGGAGTTTTTGCCTAAGCTTAAAAGTTTTCAGTATGTGCTCATCACTAATTGTGTTCGCCCAAAAGAAAAGTTGAATTCTGAAATTGCAGGCGGAGGATTTCGACCTCTCGATTTAGGTTTGCCACCTTTTTCAATTCCAGTTGAACCTCAACTGCAGTTTTCTAATCGACGTCAACTCAAGCACTTATTTCGAAGGAAATGGTCCAAGAGGGTCGATCTGCTGCAGCCGGCCAATTCACAGGGCCGACTTCAGCCTCAATTTATCTAGACCTACGTAGGTCGAGCTGACTTTCGGGTCAATCTCCGGGGATTATTTTCCGATAAAATAGATATGGAAACTCCCAATCAGATCCCCGAAGAAGTTATTCAACTCCTGCGCGCTAATGTGATTTTCAAAGACGCAGACGATGAGGCTTTACGCTTTGTGGCCCAACACCTGGAAGCGGTTCAGTTTCCAAAGGGCGCCCCGATCGTCGTCGAAAATGAACCGAGCGATCATGTCTACTTCATCATGATTGGCGCGGTCGAAGTCGTGAAGCATTTAGTGGAACTTAAACAAATGAACCGCCTTGCGATTTTGCGCGTCGGTCAGCACTTTTCTGAATTTTCAGTACTGAATCGCACGCCAAAATCTGCTTCCGTTTTTGCGTTTGAAGATTGCACGCTTTTAAGAATGTCCGGCGAAAGCTTTATGAACATTCTAAGCCACATCCCGGCTATCACAAGTAACCTTGTACGCCAATTGGCTGAGATGACCAATCACGCACAAATCGCTCGCGGCGGAGTCGAGTACTTCAGATCCGAAAATATTGAAATCAGCGAATTTATTCCTCAGCTTTTTCCCTTAAAAATGTGGAATCGTTTCCACGCCCTACCGCTGAGTCAAAAAAGCCAGGGCCTTTTCATGGCTGTGAAAAATCCCCACAACCTCGAGCTGTTCAATTTCTTTAAAACCAGCCAACCCGCACTTCAAATTCATTTAACTTTAATTAGCGATACTGATTTTGAGCACTTGAGTAAGGAACTGAGTGACGCCTACTCGGGAAAAGCGCACAAGTTTCATTTAGCGCAAAAAATAAAACCGAGTCCGGCGATTGAGTCCGTTCCCCAACTGCTTGAGCAATGCACTTTGTTCCGCGATTTTCCAGCAGATTACCGCGCGCAAATCGCTCAACATTGCAAGGTTGAAAACTACCCAGCGGGAACGAAAATTTATAAGGCCGGTACAGTTAGCGACCGTCTCTACGTTCTTCTCTCCGGTGAAGTTGATATTTATCGCCAGCTCGAAACGGAAAACAGCTCCATTTACGTGAGCACGACTCGCGCCGGCGAATACTTTTCCGAAATCTCGCTATTAAATAAAAGACCGCATGGCCTTTGCGCCCGTTCGACAAGTCCGGTTCGCGTCGCAGTATTTGAAAAACAAACGATCGATCGCCTGATTGTTTCACCCTTATTTACATTGCCGTTAGCCAGGGACCTGGCGCGCCGGTTCCTTGAGATAAATTCCAATCTTGGCTTGAAGACATTTAATAAAAAAATACCCGTAGAGATCGCAACGCTTAATGGAATTCTCCCAAGATCTATCATTGAAGAATATCAGATCATGCCGCTTTACTTGAAAGACAATGAACTCATCGTCGGCACAGTAACAAGCGAATGCGAGAGCATTTATCCATTGATCGGTCGGTATTTACAGGACTATCGGGTGTCACTAGAAGTGATTGCACTCGCTGATTTTAAATCCTGGCTCGGCGAGCTCGACACCGGCACACGTCGTAAAACGGCGACGGAACATGCTTCAGACACCGATGCGGTTGGCACACTTGACCGGATTATCGAGGCTGGTTTTGATTTGCGAGCGAGTGATGTCTACATCGAACCCACTTCGTCGGATTTCGTCGTGCGCCTGAGAGTAGACGGTGTGCTTCGAGAATACGCTCACAAAATTCCTAAGCACATTGGCGTGCAAATGGTTAATCGCATCAAGGTGCTAAGCCAACTTGATACAACGATGAAATTTGTGCCACAGGACGGACAACTCAAAGTAGCCATGGGAAGTGGCGAAGGGTTTGCTCGTGTTTCCACTATGCCAACAAAACATGGTGAGAACGCGGTCTTAAGATTAATTCGCGAGCGGCAATCGGTCCCCCCACTGCCATCCCTAATTCCGGATCGACGCGCAGTTACGATGTTACAGAGTGTCGCCCGATCTAAACAAGGCGTGTTTTTGATCACTGGTCCGACGGGAAGTGGAAAAAGTACGACACTTTATTCGCTACTCAAGGAATTAAATCGCGTAGAAGTCAGCATTATCACGGTTGAAGATCCGGTTGAAATGGAAGTTCCTGGAATTACGCAGGTGGAAGTAAATGAGAAGCAGAGCTTAACTTTCGCAACCGCTCTACGCTCTGTTCTGCGGCAAGCCCCCGACGTGATTATGATCGGAGAAATCAGAGATGAGGAATCCGCGAAGGTGGCATTTCATGCCGCAATGACAGGTCATCTGGTGATCGCCACCCTTCACACCAACAATTCTCTGGAGGTGGTCCCACGCTTAATCGAAATGGGTGTGCCCGCTGCAGGAGTAGCTTCTGGCCTCATTGGAGCGTCGGCTCAGCGCCTAATGCGCCAAGTTTGTATGAAGTGCCGGGATATTCGGCCGACGACAGCGCAAGAGCAAAAAATATTTAAATCCCATTTGCCCTTGATGACTCCGCCAATTGAAGTCGCACACCCGAAAGGTTGCGGCCACTGTCAGCAAAGAGGCTACATGGACCGCATTCCAGTTTTTGAAATCTGGCAAAAGACAGAAGGTACAGAGCGCGCCATCAATAAATCCGGTGGATGGCATGAGCTTTATCCCGAGGTTAAAAAACAGGGGTTCGATACGCTTGTCGAATTCGCGTTGAAGATGGTTATGAGTAAATTAACTACGCTCGAAGAAGTACAACGCGCTCTCGGCGTGAACTTTGAAAACCAAAATAAAAGCTGGGAAACGAAAGCTTCAGACTTTGCCGCTTAAGCTGCGGCTTTTTTTACTCGGCTTTGGCCGTCAATACGAACCGCGGGAACTCCGCCCCAGGTCTCGCCCTCACCAATGACCGTCTTAGGCATCACGACCGAGTGAGGCATAATTTTAGCTTCTTTGCCGATTTGCGCTCCACCCATAATCGATGCTTTAAGTCCCACCGTCACTCGATCACCGATCGTCACTGGGGCAAGCACAAGAAAGCCGCCCTGACCATAATGACCGACGATAGTCACTGAACCACCCAGCGTTACCTTTTTCCCCAATGTGATAAGCGATGGATCTGAAATATGTGTGGTGTTAATGATCGTGCCATTACCGACTCTCATCCCCATGAGCTTGTAAAATAGGAGGTTAAACGGAGTCGGCGTTAGGAATTCCAGAACTGTGTATCGCACTAAATAAGTCGAGCCGTTATGGATGTACCAGGGGACCGCGCCTAGGGAATAATAGGGCCCACGCCATGCCTTTAATTGGGTTCGCATCGCAAAATTTCCAAACGGCACAACGATTATCATCGAAAAGGCGTAGCAAAAATAAGCAGCTGCACCAGTGCTCGTGAGAGCGAGAGTTTTGACGACAGGAGACCAATCTGCGACGTGCGAATAAACCAATTGCCATAACAATGCGCCAGGAAGCATCGCCGTACCAAGCAGGAGGCAGGCCAGTAAATAAAGTGGCATCACCATGACAATGTGCATAGGTGTTCGAAAACGCCTTAAAAGCGATTCGATAAAACCACCAACTCCCCGCCGACGACTCTTGGTGCTATCGACGTTCATTTTTCGCTCGCTCACTTTCCCACCTCTCATCCTTAACTTATCGGTGACCCAGACCTAGCCTATGAGCCAGGCGACTCAGAGTCGCTAAACAATTACATAGATGTTTCAGAATGGGGCGGTAAATGTACCACATGACTTTTCGCAA